>DASQDP010000147.1:0-16375 GCA_035634095.1 Nocardioidaceae bacterium
CTGGCTGGGCGTCGCGCTCGGGCTCTTGCTGGGCGTCGCGCTCGGGCTCTTGCTGGGCGTCGCGCTCGGGCTCTAGCTGGGCGTCGCGCTCGGCGTCTTGCTGGGCGTCGCGCTCGGCGTCTTGGTGGGCGTCGCGCTCGGGCTCTTGCTGGGGGTGCCGCTGGGCGTGGCAGTGGGTGTGTTGCCGGGTGTCAGGCTCGGGCTGCCGCTCGGTCCCCTGGCCGGTGACGGGGTACCGGTGGCCGGCGCCCGGGCAGGGCCACGGTCCGTGGCCGGTGCACGTGACGGCGTGCCGGGGGCCGCTGGCGTGGGCGCACCGGCGGGCGCCGGCCGACCGGTCGCGCCCTTGGGCGCCCGGTCCGATGCGGCCTTGCGCGGCCCCGCTGTGTCGGCGGAGGGCTGCAGAGCCGCGACCGACGCGAGACCCGAGCCGAGTCCGCCGACCGGGGTGGCGCTCACGGCCGCGCTCACGGTCGGGAGCAGGGTCGCCGTGACCCCGCTGTCCAGACCCAGCGCCGCGTAGCGCTTCTGGTACGTCATCACCAGCTTCTCGTAGGCGGTCGAGTGGTTGTAGGACCAGATGGCCGACCGCAGCTCATCGGGCTGCGCGAGGTCCCTGCCGCCGTAGCAGAGGTACGCCGCGGCGGACGCCGCGGCGTCCTCGACGTCCTGGGGGTGCGCGACCCCGTCGGCGTCGCCGTCCACGCCGAAGCTGCGCCAGGTGCTCGGCACGAACTGCATCGGGCCCATGGCGCGGTCCCAGGTCGCGTCGCCGTCCCACCGACCCTTGTCGGTGTCCGGGATCGAGGCGAACCCGTTGCCGTCGAGGACCGGTCCCAGGACCGACGTACGGTGCCGGGAGTCCAGCGGCCGACCCGCCAACGAGCCGGACTCGACCTCCCCGATCGCGGCGAGCAGGCTGACCTGGAGGTGGCAGGAGGTGGGCACCGAGCCGGCCGCGGAGCGGTAGGCCCGCAGCAGCACTCCGGCGACCTTGTTCGCGGACACGCTCGCCGCCGCTGTGCCGGCGGTCCCGCTCGTGGCCGCCACCCGGACGGCGGGACGGAGCGTGCCGCCGGTGCCGGTGCCGGTGCCGGTGCCGACCTCTGTCACCGAGGCCTGGGTGGCCAGGACCTCTGTCCCCACGTCGGCGCCAGCGGGGTCCGGCGTCACCGGTGACGAGCCGCCGGTGCTGGCGAGCACCACCACGAGGGCAGCCGCGACCGGAGCGAGGATCATGCCGTCGAGCACACCGTCACCCAGCGCGCCGCGGACACGCCCCAAGCGCCCCCCGGGACCACCGGGACGGGCAGGACGAGCAGAGCGAAGGACCCCCATGGCTGCAGTCTCCCTTGTCGGCCGCCGTTATTCCAGGTCCGGGAGGGCCATGCGTGCCTCCCCAATCCGGGGGGGTCCGACCGGTACGCTGGCGCGCGCCGGACTTCCCCACGGCCCAGTCCCGAACCAGCACCCAGCCAGCAGCCAGCCAGCACGGCCGCCATGCCGGCATCCCGAGGGGAGCATCGTGCACCTCAAGAGCCTCACGCTCCGTGGCTTCAAGTCGTTCGCGTCCGCGACGACCCTGCGGCTGGAGCCGGGCATCACTTGTGTCGTGGGCCCCAACGGGTCGGGCAAGTCCAACGTCGTGGACGCGCTGGCCTGGGTGATGGGGGAGCAGGGCGCCAAGTCGCTGCGCGGCGGCAAGATGGAGGACGTCATCTTCGCCGGCACGTCCGGGCGCCCGCCGCTGGGCCGGGCTGAGGTGGCGCTGACCATCGACAACACCGACGGCGCGCTGCCGATCGACTACTCCGAGGTGACCCTGCGGCGGACGATGTTCCGCAACGGCGGCTCGGAGTACGCCATCAACGGCTCGCCCTGCCGCCTCCTCGACGTCCAGGAGCTCCTCTCCGACTCCGGCATCGGGCGGGAGATGCACGTCATCGTCGGACAGGGTCAGCTCGACGCCATCCTGCACGCCACCCCGGAGGACCGGCGCGGCTTCGTCGAGGAGGCCGCCGGAGTCCTCAAGCACCGCAAGCGCAAGGAGAAGGCGCTGCGCAAGCTGGACTCCACCGAGGGCAACCTCACCCGGCTGCAGGACCTGCTGAGCGAGATCCGCCGCCAGCTCAAGCCCCTGGGTCGCCAGGCCGAGGTCGCCCGCCGCGCGGCGGTGGTGCAGGCAGAGGTGCGAGACGCCCGCGCCCGGCTGCTCGCCGACGACCTGGTGACGGCACGCAGCGCGCTGGAGGAGGAGCTGGGCGGCGAGGCCCTGCTGCTGGAGCGGCGAGCCGAGGTGGAGGCGGCCCTGGAGTCCGCGCGTGGCACGGAGGCGGCCCTGGAGGCCGCCCTGCGCGAGGACCTCCCGGCGCTGGCGGCGGCCCAGGAGCACTGGTTCGCCCTGTCCGGCCTGCGTGAGCGGCTGGCGGGCACGGCCGCGCTCGCGGCCGAACGGGTCCGCAACGCACGCGACGCGTCGGAGCCGGCCGGACCACCCGGCCGCGACCCTGCCGAGCTGGAGGACGAGGCGGAGCAGGTCCGCGACCAGGAGCGTCGGATCACCGCCGACGTCGATCGGCTCAGCGCAGCGCTCGACGACGCCGTCGCCCTGCGGTCCCGGGCCGAGGTGTCGCACGCCGAGGAGGACCGGCGGGTGACCGGACTGCTGCGGGCGGCGGCCGACCGCCGGGAGGGACTGGCGCGGCTGCACGGTCAGGTGGGGGCGCTCAGGAGCCGCGCCGCCGCCGCCGCCGAGGAGGTCGGGCGGCTCGCCGACGCTCGGCAGGAGGCCACGGCCCGCGCCGACCGCGCCCAGCGGGACTTCACCGCCCTGGAGTCCCGGGTGGCAGGACTCGACGCTGGGGAGGAGGGGCTCGACGCCGAGCACGAGGGTGCGGCCTCGGCGCTGGCCGACCTCGAGGCCCGTCTCGCCAAGACGCGTGAGGAGCTGCAGGGCTCGGAGCGCGCACGCGCCGGCCTCGCGGCTCGCACGGAGGCCCTGCAGCTCGGGCTCACGCACAAGGACGGCGCGGCCGCCCTTCTCGCCACCGGCGAGCAGCTGCACGGGCTGCTCGGCTCGCTCGCCGCACTGCTGTCGGTTCGTCCCGGCTTCGAGACCGCGGTCTCCGTGGCGCTGGGCTCCGCGGCCGACGCACTGGCGGTCGACCATCTCGACTCGGCCCTGGCGGCCATCGCCCGGCTGCGGGCCGGTGACCTGGGCCGCGCCGGCATCGTGCTCGGAGCCGGGCCCGAGCAGACGCAGGACGAGGCCCCGTGGCCACCGCTGCCCGAAGGCGCGGCGTACGCCGTGGACGCGGTCGAGTGCCCAGCGTCCCTGAGACCGGCGCTGTCCCGACTGCTCTCGCGGGTCGTGGTGGTCCCGGACCTGTCGGCGGCACGCACGCTCGTCGACGCAGAACCGGCGCTGACAGCGGTCACCCGCGACGGCGATCTGTTGGGCGCCCACTTCGCCGCCGGCGGGTCGAGCTCTCAGCCCAGCCTGATCGAGGTGCAGGCGGCCGTCGACGAGGCGCGTGGGCAGCTCGTCGAGGCGGAGCACGCCTGCGAGCGGCTGGGCTTCGACCTCGCCCGGCTCGAGGAGGAGCGCGGCCAGGCCCAGCGGCGGGTGGACGTCGCCCTCGCCAAGCTGCACGAGTCCGACGCGACCCTGGCCGCGGTGGCCGAGGAGCTCGGTCAGCTGGGGTCCCTGGCCCGCTCGGCGAAGGCCGAGGCCGCCCGGATCGCCACGGCCATCACCTCCGCGGAGGAGTCCCGGGACCGCGATCTCGCCGGCCTCGCGGCGCTCGAGGAGCGGCTCGCGGCGGCGCAGGACGGCGTCGACGAGGAGCCGGACACCTCCGGACTGGCGGCGCTGGCGGACCGGGCCCGCAGCGCTCGGCAGGCGGAGACCGAGGCGAGACTGGCCCTGCGCACCGCCGAGGAGCGCGCCCGGGCGCTCGCCGGCCGAGCGGACGCCCTGCTCAGGTCGGCTGCCGCGGAGAGGGAGGCTCGGGACCGAGCCGTTGCCCGACGCGAGCGCCTGCTGCAGGAGGGGCGGGTCGCCGTGGCGGTCGGCACCGGTGCGGCGGTGGTCCTGGCACGTCTCGAGGGCTCGGTCGCGCGAGCCGCCGAGGAGCGCTCCCGCATCGAGGAGGACCGTCGCGGTCGCGAGCAGGAGCTGATGTCCACCCGGGCCGAGCTGCGCGCCCTGGCGCACGAGCACGACGAGCTGGTCGGCTCGGTGCATCGCGACGAGCTCGCGCGCGCACAGCAGCGGATGCGCATCGAGCAGCTCGAGGAGCGGGCGCTCGAGGAGCTGGGGCTCGACCCCGACGCGCTGGTCGACGGGTACGGCCCCACCACCCTGGTCCCTCCGGTGCCGGACCCGGGCCGGTCGGCGGACGAGGAGCAGCCTGAGCCTCTCCCCGCGCCGTACGTCCGCGAGGAGCAGGAGAAGCGATTGCGGTCCGCCGAGCGCGCGCTGGCGCAGCTGGGCAAGGTCAACCCCCTGGCCCTGGAGGAGTTCACCGCCCTCGAGGAGCGGCACCAGTTCCTCGGCGAGCAGGTGGAGGACCTGCGCCGGACGCGCCGCGACCTGCTCGACATCGTGCGCGAGGTCGACGAGCGGGTCGAGCAGGTCTTCACCGAGGCGTGGCACGACGTGCAGCAGGCCTTCGAAGGCGTCTTCGGGCGGCTCTTCCCCGGAGGTGAGGGACGGCTGGTCCTCACGGACCCCGCCGACATGCTCGCCACCGGCATCGACGTCGAGGCCCGACCGGCCGGCAAGAAGGTCAAGCGGCTCTCGCTGCTGTCCGGAGGCGAGCGGTCGCTGGTGGCCGTGGCGTTCCTGGTCTCGCTGTTCAAGGCCCGGCCGTCGCCGTTCTACATCCTGGACGAGGTGGAGGCGGCCCTCGACGACACGAACCTGGGGCGGCTGCTGGAGATCTACGAGGAGCTGCGCGAGAACAGCCAGCTGCTCGTGATCACCCACCAGAAGCGGACCATGGAGGTCGGGGACGCCCTGTACGGCGTGACCATGCGCGGGGACGGCGTGTCCACGGTGATCAGCCAGCGGCTGCGCGAGACGGCCGGAGCCTGAGCGGTGCCCGCCACCGGGCCGGCAACAGCCCCGTCCCCTCGATCCCCGATCGCCTCCGGGGCGTGACCTCGCTCACCTCTGCCCGTTGAGGGGTTGGAGGGGGCGTGCGCGGGCACACCGGAGGCCCCGCCGTCCTCGTCGACCGACACCCCGGAGCACTCGTGATCCCCGTCCTCGTCACCCTGCTCGGCATCGTCCTGCTCGCCGGCCTGGTGGTCGTCTACGTGGCCTTCCCCCACCGCGGACGGCAGGTGCCGAGTGCTCCCTGGCTCGGGCGCGTTCTTCGCAAGGGCGTCTCGATGCTCCCGACCCTGGACAACCGTCGCAGCGCCCGGCCGGAGGACGAGCACATGCGCCTGGAGCTGCACCGCTGAGCCGCGCGGCCACCACCGCCTGCCCCGCGGTGGCGCGCTGCCGGTTCTGCCCGGTGTGATGGGATACCGGAGTGGCTGAGTACGTCTACCTGATCATCGGCATCGCGGTCCTGCTCCTCGGCGGGCTCATCGGCCTGGTCACCGGCCGGGTCCGCGGCCGTGGCCGCGACGCCGCGCAGGCGCCACTGGGCCCAGACGGCGGCACCCTCGTAGAGCCGCGGGTCGGTGAGGACCCGGAGACGCCGCGCGACACAGCGACCCGGACCATCGAGGATGCCGACCTGCCGTCAGGGGCGACGGCGTACTCGCTGGTCGAGACCCCGGAGTCGACCGCCAGCCGCCTGGTTCGGCTGCGTCAGCGGCTCGCCCGCTCCCAGGGTGCGCTCGGCCGCGGGCTGCTGGCCCTGCTCTCCCGTGACGTCGTCGACGAGGACACCTGGGAGGAGATCGAGGACACCCTGATCACCGCGGACGTCGGTGTGGCCCCCACCCAGGACCTCGTGGCCCGCCTGCGGACCCGGGTCAAGGTCGAGGGCAGCTCCTCCGCCTCGATCGACGACATCCTCCGAGAGGAGCTCGTCACCCTGGTCGACCCCAGCCTGGACCGGTCGCTGGACGTCGACCGTCGCGACGGCAAGCCCGCCGTGGTGCTGGTCGTCGGGGTGAACGGCACCGGCAAGACCACGACCGTGGGCAAGCTGGCGCGGGTGCTGGTGTCCCAGGACAAGCAGGTGGTGCTCGGGGCCGCGGACACGTTCCGGGCGGCGGCGGCGGAACAGCTCACCACCTGGGGCGAGCGGGTCGGCGTGCCCGCCGTACGAGGCCCCGAGGGCAGCGACCCGGCGAGCGTCGCCTTCGAAGCGGTGCGGTCCGGGGTGGAGCAGGAGGCCGACGTGGTCCTGGTGGACACCGCCGGACGGCTGCAGAACAAGGCCGGGCTGATGGACGAGCTGGGCAAGGTCAAGAGGGTCGTCGAGAAGCAGGCCCCGGTCACCGAGGTGCTGCTGGTGCTGGACGCCACCACCGGGCAGAACGGACTGCAGCAGGCCCGGGTCTTCCGCGACGTCGTCGACGTCACCGGCATCGTGCTGACCAAAATCGACGGCTCGGCCAAGGGCGGCATCGTGGTCGCCGTGCAGCGCGAGCTCGGGGTGCCGGTCAAGCTCGTCGGGATCGGCGAGGGTGCGGACGACCTCGCGCCCTTCGAGCCCGAGGCTTTCGTCGACGGTCTGCTCGGCATCGGCGCCTGACGTCTCGCCACCGACGTCCCGACACGCTGCCGTAACGCGGCGCCTCCAAGTGTCACCTGCCTGCAACACGCTCGGCCGGAGCGCGAAACCTGGACGCTCCAAGGTGGAGGCACCGGGGGTTGGAGGGGCGACAGCGACGTCGCGTCCCGCCGACTCCCTCTCCGCAACCACGAGGTAGACACACATGGATACTGGCGATACCGCATGGGTGCTGGCATCCGCAGCGTTGGTGCTGCTGATGACCCCAGGACTGGCCCTGTTCTACGGCGGCATGGTCCGCGCCAAGAGCGTCCTCAACATGATGATGATGAGCTTCGGCGCGCTCGCGCTCATCAGCGTGCTCTGGGTGCTCTACGGCTACTCGATGGCCTTCGGCAACGACATCGGCGGCGGACTGCTCGGCGACCCGTTCGAGTTCTTCGGGCTGAACGGCCTGATGGGCACCGAGGGCATCGACAACGGCTTCGCAGCCACGAGCCTGGTGTTCACCATCCCGTCCATGGCCTTCGTCGCCTTCCAGGCCGTCTTCGCGATCATCACCGTCGCGCTGATCTCGGGGGCCATCGCCGACCGGGCCAGGTTCGGGCCCTGGCTGCTCTTCGCCGGCATCTGGGCGACCCTGGTGTACTTCCCCGTCGCGCACTGGGTCTTCGCCTTCAACGAGGCCGAGTCGCTCGAGGGTGGCTGGATCGCGAACAAGCTGCTGGCGATCGACTTCGCCGGCGGGACCGCGGTGCACATCAACGCCGGTGCTGCCGGTCTGGCACTGGCGCTGGTGCTCGGCAAGCGGGTTGGCTGGAAGCGTGACCCGATGCGGCCGCACAACCTTCCGCTGGTGATGCTCGGCGCCGGCCTCCTGTGGTTCGGCTGGTTCGGCTTCAACGCAGGCTCGGCGCTGTCCGCCAACGGCCAGGCGGCCGAGGTCTTCGTCACCACGATGGTGGCCACCGGCGCCGCCGCACTCGGCTGGCTCCTCGTCGAGCGGGTCCGCGACGGACACGCCACCTCGCTCGGCGCGGCCTCGGGGGTCGTCGCCGGACTGGTCGCGATCACCCCGGCCTGCTCCTCGGTCACGCCGGTCGGCGCCATCCTCATCGGCCTGTTGGCCGGCGTGCTGTGTGCCCTGGCGGTCGGACTGAAGTTCAAGCTCGGGTACGACGACTCGCTCGACGTGGTCGGCGTGCACCTGGTCGGCGGCCTCTGGGGCACGCTCGCGGTCGGCCTGTTCGCCTCCGCCAGCGCCACCGCCGGTGTGGACGGGTTGTTCTACGGCGGCGGGCTCGACCAGCTCGGCAGGCAGGCCGTGGGTGCCTTCGCCGTGCTGCTGTTCAGCTTCGTGGTCACCTACGTCCTCGGCCTGCTGATCCAGAAGACCATCGGGTTTCGGCTCGACGACGAGGACGAGGTCGAGGGCATCGACGGTGTGGAGCACGCCGAGTCGGCGTACGACTTCGCCACGTCCGGTGGCGGTGGTCGCACCCTGACCGGGGGCCACCTGACCCCGTCCGCGCAGTCCGACGCCGAGGCAAGGGGCGTGAACGCATGAAGCTGCTGACCGCGGTCATCAAGCCGCACAAGTGGGAAGAGGTCCGCGAGGCCCTGGAGACCTTCGGCGTCACCGGCATGACGGTCTCCGAGGTCAGCGGCTACGGCCGCCAGAAGGGCCACACCGAGGTCTACCGTGGCGCCGAGTACGACATCGCGCTCGTGCCCAAGATCAGGATCGAGATCGTGGTCGAGTCCGCCGATGTCGACGATGTCCTCGGCATCATCGTGAAGACCGCGCAGACCGGCCGGATCGGTGACGGCAAGGTCTGGGTGCAGCCGGTGGAGTCCGTGGTGCGGGTCCGCACCGGGGAGCGGGACGAGGCCGCACTGTAGGTCACGTTGCCACGGTCGCGGCTCGCCGCCGTGCCCTCTCACCGCATCGCCCACCAGGCGGGACCACGGACACCGACACGCCGTCCGAGGGTCCCGCCTGGTGCGCGACCGCGCGGCTCGGGACACCGGACGCCCGGACACCCGCACCCGTTCCCACCCACACCCTGAGGGGGCGCACGTGAAGCTGGTCACCGCGGTCATCAAGCCGCACACCTGGGACGCGGTCCGCTCGGCGTTGGAGCGAGTGGGCATCACCGGGTTGACCGTGAGCGAGGTCAGCGGCTACGGCCGCCAGCAGGGTCACACCGAGGTCTACCGTGGCGCCGAGTACGACGTCGCGCTCGTGCCCAAGCTCCGCCTCGAGGTCGTCGTCCAGGACCCCGAGGCCGACGAGGTCGTCACCGCCATCGTGACCACCGCCCGGACCGGCAAGATCGGCGACGGGAAGGTCTGGCTGCTCCCGGTCGACGACATCGTCAGGGTGCGCAGCGGCGACCGAGACGGAGCCGCCCTCTGAGCGGACCCACGCGGGTGGCGCCATGAGCGCGGCCGAGCGGCGCCGACGGGCCAGCGAGGCGGACGCCTTGTGCACCGCCGCCCTGGCCCAGGCCCTGGAGGGGGCCGACGGCACCGGGGTCGCGCTGGTGGCGGTCGGCGGCTACGGCCGTTCCGAGCTCGCGCCGCACAGCGATCTCGACGTCGTCCTCGTGCACGACGACGGGGACGAAGCGGTCGACGTGCGCCGGGTCGCCGAGCGGGTGTGGTACCCGCTGTGGGACGCAGGCGCGGACCTCGACCACTCCGTGCGGGCCCTGTCCGCGGCCACGGACGCCGCACGGTCGGACCCGCGAGTGGCGCTCGGCCTGCTCGACGCCCGGCACCTCGCCGGCGACCCGTCGGTGACGCTGCGGCTGCGGACGGAGCTGCTGGCCCACTGGCGACGGGCCGCGCGTGCCCAGCTGCCCGCGCTGCGACGCCTGGTGAGCACTCGGGGCGAGCGGCAGGGCGAGCTGGCGCACGCCTCCGTGCCTGACCTCAAGGAGTCAGTGGGAGGACTGCGGGACGCCACCGTGCTCAAGGGCCTCGTCGCGACCTGGCTGGTAGACGTCTCGCACACCGATCTCGAGCGCAGCAGGCTGCAGCTCCTCGACGTCCGCGACGCCCTGCACGAGGTGACCGGCCGAGCAACCGACAGGGTGGCGCCGGAGCTGTGGGGCGACCTCGCCGACCGGCTGGGACTGGCGGACGCGGAGGCGGCTCAGCGGCAGGTGCGGGAGGCCGGTCGGCGGATCACCCACCTGTCGCGGTTGACGTGGCACCGGGTCGACGGGGTGCTGGCCCGGTCACCGGCGCGGCTGCGGCGGGCACCGGACCTCGAGCGGGTCGCCGCGGGGGTGGCGGTCTCGGGGGTCGAGGTGGTCCTGGAGCGCGGCACCTCACCTGCCGCCGACCCGCTGCTCCTGCTGCGAGCCGCAGCCGAGGCGGCCGAGCGCTCCCTGGTGCTGGCACCGGCGACGGCGGCGCGACTGGCCCGGGAGGGGACGGCGCCGGTGGAGCCGTGGGGGAGGCAGGCTCGCAACCTGTTCACCCGCCTCCTCGCCGCGGGGGACGGCCTGCTGCCGGTGTGGGAGACCCTCGACGAGACCGGCGCCCTGGACCGCGTCCTCCCGGAGTGGACCCGGGTGCGGCTGCTGCCGCACGCCTCGGTGGTGCACCGCTTCACGGTCGACCGGCACCTCGTGGAGACCTGCATCGAGGCCGCTCGGTTGATCCGCAGGGTGCCGCGTGCCGACGTGCTGATGGCCGCGGCGATCCTCCACGACATCGGCAAGGGAGGGCTGGTCGACCACTGTCTCGCCGGAGCACCGCTGGCGACCGCCGCAGCTCGGCGGATGGGCTTCGACGCCCGGGAGACCGAGCTGGTCGGGCGCCTCGTGCGCCGGCACCTTCTGCTCGCCGACATCGCCACCACCCGAGACCTCGAGGACCCTGCGACGGTGCGCGCGGTGGTGGAGCACGTGCCGGACCTGGAGACGCTGGACCTGCTCGCCGTGCTGACCGAGGCGGACGCCCGGGCGACGTCGGCCAAGGCGTGGACGGCGTGGCGCGCCGGCCTGGTGGCGGACCTGGTTCGCCGGGCGCGCGACCTCCTCCACGACTCGCCGCATCCCACGCCGGTCCCGAGCGCCGCGGGGACAACGCCGGGCACGGGGCTCCCCGTCGTCGCGGTGCCGTCCTCACTGCGCGAGGACCCGCGCCGGATCGACGTCCGCGTGCTTCGCGCCGACGACGGTGCCACCGTCACGGTCGTCTCGGGAGACCGGATCGGCTTGATGGCCGACGTGGCCGGGGCGCTCGCTGTGCAGCGGGCCTCGGTCCGCTCCGCACGCGCCTGGAGCCAGGACGACCTGGCGGTGTCGATGTGGGAGATCGACGAGCCCTCTCTCGACGAGGCGATGCTGCGGGAGCGGTTGGACGCCGTGGCCGCCGGCCGGCTCGACCCGGGGGCCCGGCTGCGAGCCCCTCACGGCCAACGGCTCGAGCCGGCGGTGCAGGTGCGTCACGAGGCCTCTCGCCTCGCGACGGTGCTCGAGGTGCGGGTCGACGACCGGCCCGGGGTCGTCTACCGGGCCTGTGCCGCGTTGGCCGGCCTGGACCTCAGCGTGCGCTCGGCCCACCTGACCACCCTCGGCCCCCAGGCGGTCGACGTCTTCTACGTCCAGGAGCCGGGGGGAGGGGTGCTGTCCGACGAGCGGGCCGCGTCGGCTGTGCACGCCGTCCGGCGGGCCCTGCAGGGCACGGTTACCCTTGACGCTGGCCGGGGATGAGCGGCCTGTCGGCCTGGTGACCGGCGCCCGACTCGCCCCGACCGCACCAGTTCCCGTCTTCCGCCAGCGTCTCAGCCAAGCTCACCAGCCACCGTCTCCAGCGAGGACCGACCACCGATGTTTGCGACTCTCTCCGACCGCCTGGCCGCGACCTTCAAGAACCTGCGCGGCAAGGGACGGCTGTCGGACGCCGACATCGACGCCACGGCCAGGGAGATCCGGATCGCGCTGCTCGAGGCGGACGTGGCGCTGCCCGTGGTCCGCGAGTTCGTGGCCGCGGTCAAGAGCCGGGCCCGTGGCGCCGAGGTCAGCGCGGCGCTCAACCCGGCACAGCAGGTCGTCAAGATCGTCAACGACGAGCTGGTCGCCATTCTCGGCGGCGAGACGCGGCGGCTGCGCTTCGCCAAGACCCCGCCGACGGTGATCATGCTGGCCGGGCTGCAGGGCGCCGGCAAGACGACCCTGGCCGCCAAGCTGGCGCTGTGGCTCAAGGACCAGGGCAGCAGCCCGCTGCTCGTCGCCGCGGACCTGCAGCGACCCAACGCCGTCCAACAGCTGCAGGTCAACGGCGAGCGCGCTGGGGTGAAGGTGTTCGCGCCGGAGCCGGGCAACGGCGTCGGGGACCCGGTCGCTGTGGCCCGCGGTGGTGTCGCGGAGGCCAGGCGAACCCTGCACGACGTCGTCATCGTGGACACCGCCGGCCGCCTCGGGGTGGACGAGGACATGATGCGGCAGGCCGCACACATCCGCGACGCCGTGTCCCCCGACGAGATCCTCTTCGTCGTCGACGCCATGGTCGGCCAGGACGCCGTCAACACCGCCCAGGCGTTCCTCGACGGCGTCGGCTACGACGGCGTCGTGCTGACCAAGCTCGACGGCGACGCGCGCGGCGGCGCCGCTCTCTCCATCGCCTCCGTCACCGGCAAGCCGGTGATGTTCGCCTCCAACGGTGAGAAGCTCACCGACTTCGACCTCTTCCACCCGGACCGGATGGCCTCCCGGATCCTGGACATGGGCGACATGCTCACCCTGATCGAGCAGGCCGAGAAGACCTTCGATGCCGAGCAGGCCGCCGCCGCCGCCGCCAAGCTCACCGGCCAGGGCGGCGACTTCACGCTCGACGACTTCCTGCAGCAGATGCAGCAGCTGCGCAAGATGGGCTCGCTGTCGAAGATCATGGGGATGCTGCCCGGGATGGGGCAGTTCCGCGAGCAGCTCGAGAACTTCGACGAGCGCGAGATCGACCGGATCGAGGCGATCATCAGGTCGATGACGCCGGGCGAGCGCGCCAACCCCAAGATCATCGACGGGTCGCGCCGCGCCCGTATCTCGAAGGGGTCGGGCACCCAGGTCTCCGACGTCAACGGTCTGGTGGACCGCTTCTTCGAGGCGCGCAAGATGATGATGTCGATGGCCCGCGGCGGTGGGATGCCGGGGATGCCGGGGATGCCGGGGCTGGGAGCACCGAGGCGGGCCAAGCCCAAGCCGGCGACCAAGAAGGGCAAGAAGCGGGTGTCGGGCAACCCGGCCAAGCGCGCGGCGGACCAGAAGGCCGCCTCCCAGCGGGTCCCCGACGGAGCCGCCGCCCACCCGTTCGGGATGCCGGCAGCCTCCGAGGACGACTTCGACCCCTCGTCGCTGGAGCTGCCGGCAGACCTGTCCAAGTTCCTCAAGTAGCCCTGTCGTCCGGCGGCGCAAGCGGCGCTGGCTAGGGTCGCGGCCATGACCGAGCAGACCGCGCTGAGGTTCCGAGGACCGGTGCTGCCCGACGGGGAGAGCCGCGACCTGTACGTCGTGGACGGGCGGGTCACCTACGAGCGGGTCGCCTCTGCCGACCTCGTCGCGGAGGGGTGGATCGTGCCGGGTCTGGTCGACGCACACTGCCACATCGGGCTGGACGCCGACGGCGCTGTGCCGCCGGACGTGCAGGTCGAGCAGGCGCTCGCCGACCGGGACGCCGGCGCGTTGCTGCTGCGGGACTGCGGGTCGGCTGCCGACACTGCCTGGATCCACGAGCGCGACGACCTTCCGCGGCTGATCCGCGCCGGGCGCCACATCGCGCGGACCCGGCGCTACATCCGCAACTACGCCCACGAGATCGAGCCCGAGGACCTGCCGGCGTACGTCGCCCAGGAGGCGGCCCGCGGTGACGGCTGGGTGAAGCTGGTCGGCGACTGGATCGAGCGCGAGGCCGGGGACCTGACGCCGTCCTGGACGCGCGAGTCGCTGGTGGCCGCGCTCGCCGTGGCCCACGAGCGGGGGGTCCGGGTGACCGCCCACGTCTTCGGGGAGGCCGCGCTGCCCGACCTGATCGACGCCGGGATCGACTGCATCGAGCACGGCACCGGGCTGTCGGCCGACCTCGTCGACAGGATGGTCGAGCGTGGGGTCGCGCTGGTGCCCACGGTCAAGCAGCTCGAGAACTTCCCTGGCTACGCCGACGCCGGTCGAGCCCGGTTCCCGGCGTACGCCGACCACATGGTGGCCCTGCACAGCACCCGCCGGGAGGTGATCGGCGCCGCCCATGACGCCGGCGTGGCGATCTACGCGGGCACGGACGCGGGCGGGGTGCTGCCGCACGGACTGATCGGCGAGGAGGTGCTCGGCTTGGCGACCTATGGGCTGTCCGCGCGGGAGGCACTCGGCGCTGCCTCCTGGCGGGCGCGCACGTGGCTGGGTCTCGACGACAACCTGGCCGAGGGCACCACCGCCGACTTCGTGGTCTTCGACGCGGACCCGCTCGAGGACCTCACGGTGCTGCGCCGTCCGGCACGGATCGTGCTGCGCGGCGTGGTCGTCGGCTGAGGAGCTCCGCCGCGGCTTCACCGGGCGATTTCGGCCGGTGGGCAGGCGTCTGGCAGAATGAGCCGCTGACGTCCCGCGTGCCGGCCCCTCTCATCCGGCCACGTGCGACACCACGCAGCGCGCCCGACCTGCCCCACCAGGCTCGGGACGCTCACCATCGTTGCGACACCCCAAGGAGACACCACACTCGTGGCCGTCAAGATTCGTCTCAAGCGTATGGGCAAGATCCGTACGCCGTACTACCGCGTCGTCGTCGTCGATGCCCGCAAGAAGCGCGACGGCCGGGTCATCGAGGAGATCGGCAAGTACCACCCCAAGGAGGAGCCCTCGTTCATCGAGGTCACCTCCGAGCGGGCCCAGTACTGGCTCAGCGTCGGCGCCCAGCCCACCGACGCGGTCGCCGCGCTGCTCAAGGTCACCGGCGACTGGCAGCGGTTCAAGGGCCTGTCCGGCGGCGAGGGCACGCTGAAGGTCAAGGAGCCCAAGCGCGACAAGGCAGAGATCTTCAACGAGGCGCTCAAGGAGGCGGGCAGCCAGCCCCAGGCTGAGGCCGTCACCAGCAAGCGGGCCGCCAAGAAGACCGCGCCCGCGGCCGACGCGGCCGCTGAGGCGCCCGTCCCCTCGCCGATCGAGACGCCTGGCGGGGAGACCCCGGAGGGCGCCACGGAGGTGGCCGAGGCCACCGAGGCGAGGACCGTCGACGCCGAGCAGGACAACCGCTCGAACGACCGCGACGAGACGGGCGCCTGAGCGCCGTGCTCGCGGAGGCTCTCGAGCACCTGGTGCGGGGAATCGTCCGGCACCCGGACGACGTCTCGGTCCAGGACAAGCAGCTGCGACGGGGGTCTGTCCTCGAGGTGCGCGTGCACCCCGAGGACCTTGGCAAGGTGATCGGCCGAGGAGGCCGCACCGCCACGGCGCTGCGCACGGTGATCGGTGCGCTGGCCGGCAAGGGCGGTGCGCGCGTCGACTTCGTCGACGTGGACCGCCGCCGCTGAGCGCGGTCGCATGGCCACGACCGAGGTCGTCGTCGGCCGGATCGGCCGCCCGCACGGCGTCAAGGGCGAGGTGTCGGTCGAGCTGCGCACCGACGAGCCCGGCCGGCGGTACGCCGACGGCGCTGTCCTGCGCACCCGCACGCCGCAGGGCGTCGCGCCGAACGAACCCGACCGCCCTGCCCGGCTGACGGTCCTGGGCACCCGCTGGCACCAGTCGCGGCTGCTGGTGACCTTCGCGGAGCTGCCCGACCGGACCACCGCCGAGACCGTGCGGGGCCTGGTCCTCGTGACCGACGTGGACACCGCGGAGTCCCCCGAGGACCCCGAGGAGTTCTACGACCACCAGCTGGTGGGGCTCACCATGGTCACCACCGACGGCGTGGAGGTCGGGAAGGTGACCGAGGTGGTCCATGGCGCGGGCCAGGACCTGCTCGCGGTGCGCGCCGACGGCGGCCGCGAGGTGCTGGTCCCCTTCGTGTCCGCCCTGGTGCCGGTGGTGGACCTCGACGGCGGCCGGGTGCAGGTGGCCGACCGGCCGGGTCTGCTGACCCCCCTCGACGACCACGAGCCCGGCGGCGCGCCGGCGTGACGATGCGCATCGACGTCGTCACGATCTTCCCCGACTACCTGGAGCCCCTCCGGCTCTCGCTGCCCGGCAGGGCCCAGGCGGCCGGGCTGCTCGACGTCCACGTGCACGACCTGCGGCGCTGGACCTCCGACCGTCACCGCACCGTCGACGACGCGCCCTACGGGGGCGGCGCCGGGATGGTGATGCGGCCCGAACCGTGGGGGGCCGCTCTCGACGAGCTGGTCGGCACCGACCACGACACGGTCCTGGTCGTCCCCACGCCGTCGGGGGAGCCGTTCACCCAGCAGGTCGCCGCAGAGCTGGCCACCGCACCGCGGTTGGTCCTCGCCTGCGGCCGCTACGAGGGCATCGACCAGCGGGTGCTCGACGACGCCCCGAGGCGGATGCAGGTGCACGCCGTGTCGTTGGGCGACTACGTGCTCAACGGTGGCGAGGTCGCGGCGCTCGCGGTGATCGAGGCGGTGGTCCGGCTGCTGCCCGGTGTCCTGGGCAACCCCGAGTCGCTGAGCGAGGAGTCGCACGGCTCGTCGCGGCTGCTGGAGTACCCCGTCT
>DASQDP010000148.1:0-2671 GCA_035634095.1 Nocardioidaceae bacterium
CCATCATCCCGGAGTCCCGGTAGCGGCCCGGGCCGCCGAGGAAACGCCAGTCGGTCACGCCGAGGGCCTCCATCGCCCCCCGCAGCTCGGCGATCCGGTAGCCGCCGAGCTGGTCGGCGTGCTCGGGTGCCCGCAGCTCCAGCTCGGGGACGAGGACCTCGCCCTCCTCGACCAGGGTGCAGGTGAGCAGCGTGACCTGGGCTCCCTCGGCGACGTAGCGGGCCATGGTGGCGCCGTTGTTGATCGTCTCGTCGTCGGGGTGGGCGTGCACCAGGAGCATGCGGCGGGAGGAAGTCACGAGGGTGATTCTCCCCGACCCCTCCGACGGGCCGAGTTGCGCGTTGATCATGGGGTCGTTGCCGGCGACACGGCCGGACACGCCGACCCGGCCGACAACAACCCCGTGCTCGACTGCGAGGTGCGGCAGGTCACTCCACCGGGACGATGGTGCGGGCCTCGGCGAAGTGGCAGGCCGAGGGGTGGCCCTGGCCGCGGTCGACCAGTGCCGGCGGCTCCTGGGCACAGATGTCCTGCGCCTTCCAGCAGCGGGTGCGGAACCGGCAACCCGAGGGCGGGTCGGCCGGGCTCGGCACGTCGCCCTGCAGGATGATCCGGTCCTTCTGGCCACGCAGGTGCGGCTCGTGCAGCGGCACCGACGACAGCAGCGCCTGCGTGTAGGGGTGCGACGCAGACCCGTACACCTGCTCGCCGGTGCCCTCCTCGACGACGCTGCCCAGGTACATCACCGCGACCCGGTCGGAGAGGTGGCGCACCACCGACAGGTCGTGGGCGATGAAGACGTAGGAGAGCCCGAACTCCTCCTGCAGGTCCTCCAGCAGGTTCACCACCTGGGCCTGCACCGACACGTCGAGGGCCGACACCGGCTCGTCGCACACGATGACCTCCGGCTGCAGCGCCAGGGCCCGCGCGATGCCGATGCGCTGCCGCTGGCCGCCGGAGAACTGGTGCGGGTACCGGTTCACGTAGTCGGGCCGGAGGCCGACCCGCTCGATCAGCTCGCGGGCGCGGGTCCGGCGGTCCTTGGCCGGGACGACGTCCTTGTGGACCTCCCAGCCCTCGGCGACGATGTCGCCCACCGTCATCCGCGGGTTCAGCGAGGCGTACGGGTCCTGGAAGATGATCTGGACCCGCCGGCGGTACTCCTTGAGCCGGCGCCGGTTCATCGTGGCGACGTCCTCGCCGCGGAACAGGATCTGCCCCGCGGTGGGCTTCTCCAGCCCCATGAGCAGCTTGGCCACGGTCGACTTGCCGCAGCCGGACTCGCCCACCAGCCCGAGGGTCTCTCCGCGGCGCAGGGTGAGGTCGACGCCGTCCACCGCGTGGACGTGGCCGACGACGCGGCGGGCGATGACCCCCTGGGTCAGCGGGAAGTGCTTGACGAGGCCCCGGACCTCGAGCAGTGGCTCGTCACGCAGGGGTTCCTGTGCTGCGGACACGGAGGACCTCCTCTCGGTAGTGGCAGGCGCTGGCGCGGCCGACGGAGCCGACCGGCAGCAGCAGGGGGACGTCGTCGCGGCAGTTCCTGCCGGGCGGCGCCCCCTCGAGGACGCGGCGCGGACAGCGCGGGTGGAACGAGCAGCCCGAGGGGATGTGGGACAGGTCCGGCGGCGTCCCGACGATGGGATGCAGCCGCTTCCCCTTGTCCTCCACCGCGGGCACCGAGGCCATGAGCCCCTCGGTGTAGGGGTGGCTCGGGTCGGTGAAGACCTCGTCGACGGTGCCGGTCTCCACGACGTTGCCGGCGTACATGACCAGGACGCGGTCGGCGACCTCGTTGACCACGCCGAGGTCGTGGGTGATCAGCAGCAGGCCCATCCCGGTGTCGCGCTGCAGGTCCTTGAGCAGCTCCATGATCTGCGCCTGCACGGTGACGTCGAGCGCCGTCGTGGGCTCGTCGGCGATGAGCAGCTTGGGGTCCAGCGCCAGCGCCATCGCGATCATCACCCGCTGCCGCATGCCGCCGGAGAACTGGTGCGGATAGGCGTTGACCCGCTCGCGGGCCGCGGGGATGCGGACCCGGTCGAGCAGCTCGATCGCCGCCGCCTTCGCCTCCTTGCGGCTGGCGCCGCGGTGCGCCCGGAACATCTCGCCGATCTGGTAGCCGACGGTGAAGACCGGGTTCAGCGAGGACAGCGCGTCCTGGAAGATCATCGAGATGCCCGGCCCGCGGACGGCGCGCTGCTCCTCCGCGCTGGCCGTGAGCAGGTCCCGACCCTCGAAGAGGACCCGGCCACCGGTGACGAAACCGGGCGGCGAGTCGAGGATGCCCATGACGGCCTGGACGCTGACGCTCTTCCCGGAGCCGGACTCACCGAGGATGGCCACGGTCTCGCCGGGGTCGACCTCGTAGCTGATCCCGTTGACCGCCCGGACGACGCCCTTGGGGGTCCGGAACTCGACGGAGAGGTCCTCCACCTCGAGCACGGGCACACCCGGCGCGGACGCCGGCTCGTACGCGGAGTGGGACATGGCAGTCGACGTCGTGATCACCGCAGCTTCGGGTCGAGGGCGTCGCGCAGGGCGTCGCCGATGAGGATGAAGGACAGCACGGTCAGCGACAGGAAGGCGCTGGGGAAGAAGATCAGGTGCGCGGCGTCGCGGAGCCGGTTCTGCGCCGAGTTGATCTGCAGGCCCCAGGAGATCTCCGGCA
>DASQDP010000149.1:0-33772 GCA_035634095.1 Nocardioidaceae bacterium
CCTGCGGCGCGGGCGGAGCAGCAACCTGGTGGTGCACGCGTTCGCGGGGACCGCTCGACGCTGCGGCATCGGCGTCGACCTTCTCACGCCGTTCTTCGACTCGATGCGCACCGACCTCCACGTCACCGAGCACGACGCGGCCAGCCTCGAGCGCTACGTCTACGGCTCCGCCGAGGTGGTCGGGCTGATGTGCCTGCGCGCCTTCCTGACCGATGACCGGGCGTCGACCGGATACGACGACCTGTGCCCGGGCGCTCGGAGGCTGGGCGCCGCCTTCCAGAAGGTGAACTTCCTGCGCGACCTGGCGGAGGACTCCTCGGTGCTGGGGCGCACCTACTTCCCCGGGGTGCGGCCCGAGGGCCTCACCGACGCGCAGCGCGACGTGCTGCTCGACGACATCGACGCCGACCTGGACGCCGCTGCGGCGGCGATCCGCCTGCTCCCGGCGAGCAGCCGACGTGCCGTCGCGGTGGCCCACGGCCTCTTCGCGGAGCTGTCGAGCCGGCTGCGGGTCACTCCGGCGCAGGAGATCGCCGTCCGGCGGGTGAGCGTGCCGACACCGGTGAAGGCCCGGGTGGTCGTCCGGTGCCTGGTGGCGGAGCGGTCCCGGTGACGGCGCTGGAGATGGGCGCCGCCGCATCGGCGGGCGGCACCGCCGCCGACGGCGCCTCCGCCGTCGTGGTGGGCGGAGGCATCGCAGGACTCGCGTCGGCCGCGCTCCTCGCGCGCGACGGCTACGACGTGGACCTGCTGGAGCAGCAGGACACACTCGGGGGGCGCATCGGGTCCTGGGAGGCGGACGGCTTCCGCTTCGACACCGGGCCGTCGTGGTACCTCATGCCGGAGGTCTTCGACCACTTCTTCTCCCTCTTCGGCACCACGGCCGACGACGCGCTGGGGTTGACCAGGCTGGATCCCGGCTACCGGGTCTTCTACGAGGGCGAGCCGGAGCCGGTGGACATCCGCGCCTCCCGGCAGGCCAACGTGGCCACCTTCGAGCGCATCGAGGCGGGGGCCGGCGCCCGGCTGGAGGAGTATCTCGACTCTGCCGAGGACGCCTACGACGTGGCGCTGCGCCGGTTCCTCTACTCGAACTTCGACTCCGTCGCCTCCCAGCTGCGGTGGGACGTCGCGGTGCGCACCCCGCGACTGCTCAAGCTGCTCACCCAGTCGCTGCAGGACTTCGTGGCAGAGCGCTTCTCCGACCGGCGGCTCACGCAGGTGCTGGGGTACCCGGCCGTGTTCCTGGGCACCTCGCCGGACCGGGCCCCCAGCCTCTACCACCTGATGAGCCGTCTCGACCTGGCCGACGGTGTGCTCTACCCGGCGGGCGGCTTCGTGCGGCTGGCCGACGCGGTCGCGGACCTCGCCCGGCGGTCCGGGGCTCGCCTTCACACCGGTGCCACCGTGACCGAGGTGACCACCCGGCCCCGCCGCGGGCTCCGCGCCCGGGCCACCGCCACCGGGGTCCGCTACCGTGACGCCAGCGGCGCCGAGCGCACCCTCGTCGCCGACGTCGTCGTCGGCGCAGCCGACCTGCACCACCTGGAGACCGAGCTGCTGCCCGCGCAGCTGGCGACCTACCCGCAGGCGTACTGGGACAGCCGTGACCCCGGTCCGGGCGCGGTCCTGGCCTGCCTCGGTGTGCGCGGCCGGATCCCGGAGCTGCCCCACCACTCCCTGTTCTTCACCGCCGACTGGCAGCGCAACTTCGACGACATCTTCGGCGACGATCCCCGGGTGCCGGAGCCCGCGTCCGCCTACGTGTGCAAGCCGTCGGAGACCGACCCGACGGTCGCGCCGGACGGCTGCGAGAACCTCTTCGTCCTGGTGCCGGTGCCGGCGGACGTCTCGCTGGGTGCCGGTGGCATCGACGGCTCCGGCGACCCTGCTGTGGAGCGGGTGGCCGACGCCGCGGTGGACCAGGTGGCCGACTGGGCCGGCATCGAGGACCTGCGCGCGCGGATCGTGGTACGACGGACCTTCGGGCCGGCTGACTTCGCCCGGGACCTGAACGCCTGGTCCGGCGGCGCCCTCGGACCGGCGCACACGCTGCGCCAGAGCGCATTCTTCCGCACGGGCAACGTTTCGCAGAGGGTGGCGGGGCTGTACTACGCCGGCTCCAGCACCGTGCCGGGGATCGGGCTGCCGATGTGCCTGATCAGTGCCGAGCTGCTCGTCAAGCGGCTGCGCGGGGACCGGTCCTCGGAGCCGCTGGCGGCGTGGGCCGCTCCGGCTGTCACATGACCTCCCTGGCATCGCTGACCTACCTGGCCACGCTCCTGCTGGCTCTCGCCGGCATGGGGCTGGTCGACCGGCGGTGGCGGCTCGTGCTGTGGTCGGACCCGCGGCGCGCGCTGCTGGTCCTCGCCGCCGGCATGGTGCTGTTCTTGGCCTGGGACCTCGTCGCGGTCGGTCAGGGCTTCTACCGGAAGGGCGGGACCTCGCTGATGACGGGCATCGAGATCGCGGACGAGGTGCCCTTGGAGGAGCTCTTCTTCGTCCTCTTCCTCTGCTACGTCACCCTGGTGCTGCACCGGCTTCTGTCCCGGTACGTGTTCGGTCATGCGGGGCGCAAGGAGGAGGTGCGCCGATGACCTATGCGGACCTGGCCGCGCTCTTCCTCGCCGTCTCGGCACTGGTGACGGTGGCGGCCGGTGTGCTGACCCGGCCCTCACGAGGCTGGTGGTGGAGCAGCGCGGTGGCGGCCGTCGTGCTGTGCGTGCTGACTGCGCTCTTCGACTCGCTCATGATCGCCGCGGACCTGTTCCGCTACGACACCAGTGCGCTCCTCGGAGCCCGGGTGCTGCTGGTGCCCGTGGAGGACTTCGCCTGGCCGGTTGCCGCTGTGCTTCTGCTGCCTGCGCTGTGGGAGCTCCTCGGGCCGGCGCGGCGGCCGTCGACGGAGGTCCGCGGATGAGCACCCAGATGGACACCGGACCAGCGTCCGTCCGGGCAGCGCTCGGGCAGCTGGTGGGGTCCTCCCGTCCGTTGAGCTGGGTGAACACCGCCTACCCGTTCGGCGCGGCGTACCTGCTCGGCGGCGGTGGGCTCGACTCCGCGTTGTGGCTCGGCGTCGTCTACTTCCTGGTGCCCTACAACCTGCTCATGTACGGCGTGAACGACGTCTTCGACTACGAGTCCGACCTGCGCAACCCGCGCAAGGGCGGCGTCGAGGGCGTGGTGCTGCTCGACCGGTGGCACCGCCTCACGTTGTGGACGGCGGCGCTGCTCAACATCCCGTTCCTCGTGGCCCTCGGCGCGCTGGGCACGTCGCTCTCCACGCTCGTGCTGGCGGTGGTGGTGTTCGCGGTGGTCGCCTACTCGGCGCCCCGGCTGCGCTTCAAGGAGCGACCGCTGCTGGACTCGGTGACCTCGAGCACCCACTTCGTCGGGCCGGCGTTGTTCGGGGTCGTGCTCGCCGGGGCACCGCTGACGTCGACCGCGGTGGCCGCGCTCTCGGCGTTCTTCCTGTGGGGCTTGGCCTCGCACGCTTTCGGTGCCGTCCAGGACATCACCGCCGACGAGAGCGCAGGCATCGCGTCCGTGGCCACCTGGCTGCGGGGCGCGGCCACGGTCCGGCTGGCGCTCGTGCTCTACGTGCTGGCCGGCGTGGTGCTGCTGCTCGGCACCGGCTGGCCCGCTCGACTGGCCGGGCTGCTCGTGCTGCCCTACGTCGCCAGCGTCGCGCCATACCTGTCGATCAGCGACCGGGACTGCGAGAGGGCCAACGCGGGCTGGCGCCGCTTCCTGGTGCTCAACTACGTCACCGGCTTCCTCGTGACCCAGCTTCTGCTGTGGATCACCCTCGGCTCGTGAACGTCTCGCGACCCGTCCCCGCGCTCCGGGGTGCCGCCACGATCTCTCCCGACGACTCGTGGCTGCTGACGGCGGCCGACGTGCTGCGGGTCGCCGCGCTGGCGAGCCTGGCCTGGGCCGTGCTGCGCTCGGAGTGGGTGAACGCCGCGCTGTTCGCGCTCGTCGTCGGCGGCCTGGTCCTGCCACGGCTGCTGGCCACGCGGCCGGCTCTTGACCTGGCCTCCGGTGCGGTGGTGCTGTTCGCTGCCTGGAGCGCGGTGCTCGACCTCTACGTCTCCTACGACTGGCTGGACGTGGTGGTGCACGCAGTCGCCTGCGGGCTGGTGACCGTCACGGTGCTGCGGCTGCTGGTGACCGCGTCGGTGCTGCCGGCGCCCGGCGGGCCGGGGGTGCGGCGACCACGGACGGGGGTCGTGGTCACCACCCTGGTCGTGGGTCTCGCCCTGGGGGCGCTGTGGGAGGCGGGGGAGTGGCTGGGCCACACCTACCTCGACGAGCGGATCCAGGTCGGCTACGACGACACCATGGGGGACCTGGCAGCCGACGGGCTGGGAGCGCTGGTCACCGGCCTGGTGCTGGGGCGGGTGCAGAGGAGGCTGTCGCGTTGACCAGTGTGTCGGTCGTCATCCCGGTCCGCGACGACGCCGCCGCGCTCGCGCAGTGCCTCCGGCTGCTGGACCGGCAGACGGTGGCGCCGCTCGAGGTGGTGGTGGTCGACAACGGGTGCACCGACGACAGCGTCGAGGTGGCGCTGCGGCACGGTGCCCGGGTGGTGACCGAGCCCCTCGTCGGCATCCCCGCTGCGGCCTCCGCGGGGTACGACGCGGCGCTCGGTGAGGTGATCGCGCGCTGCGACGCCGACTCCACCCCGCCCCCGGACTGGGTGGAGCGCATCACCCGCACGATGGCGGAGCACCCGGGCCTGGACGCCGTCACGGGGAGCGGGTGGTTCTACGACCTGCCGCGCTGGCGCACCTGGCTGGCGCGGCCGGCGTACCTGGGCGCCTACTACCTCCTGGTGCACGCCGCGCTGGGGCACACCACGGTGTGGGGGTCGAACATGGCGCTGCGTCGGCGGACCTGGCAGCAGGTGCGCCACCAGGTGCACCGCGAGGACGCCGAGGTGCACGACGACATGGACCTGGCGTTCGCGTTGGGACCGCTGCGGGAGGTGCGCTACGACCGCCGGCTCGTCGTGGGTGTGTCCGGGCGCTCGGTGCGGGGCCGCCGACAGCTGCGCCGGCGGCTGAGCCGAGCGGTGCACACCCTGGAGGTGAACTGGGCGGTGCAGCCGCCGTGGCTGCGCTGGCAGGACCGGCTCACCGGGCGGCGCGGGGCCGCACAGAGGACCAACGGCTCTGGCTCGCGGCTGCCGCAACGGCCACGCTAGGGGTCTGCACGAGCGCCTCGTCCTCGAAGGAGTCCCATGGCAGCCGCTGCCGACACCACCACCCGGACCCGGAGCACCGTCGCCGGCGAACCGCTGAGCAGGACCGAGCTCAGCCGCATCGACGCCTGGTGGCGAGCCGCGAACTACCTGTCGGTGGGGCAGATCTACCTGATGGACAACCCGCTGCTGCGGGAGCCGCTGAGGCCGGAGCACGTGAAGCCGCGGCTGCTGGGGCACTGGGGCACGACCCCGGGGCTGAACTTCGTCTACGCCCACCTCAACAGGGCGATCTCCGCGCGGGACCTGGAGGTCATGTACGTCATCGGGCCGGGGCACGGCGGGCCGGGCTTGGTGGCCGCGGCGTGGCTCGAGGGCGCCTACACCGAGGTCTACCCGGACATCTCGCGGGACGCCGAGGGGATGCGGCGGCTGTTCACGCAGTTCTCCTTCCCCGGCGGGATTCCCAGTCACGTGGCCCCGGAGACGCCCGGCTCGATCCACGAGGGGGGCGAGCTCGGCTACGCGCTGTCGCACGCCTATGGAGCCGCCTTCGACAACCCCGACCTGGTGGTCGCGGCGGTCGTGGGCGACGGCGAGGCCGAGACCGGGCCGCTGGCCACCAGCTGGCACTCGAACAAGTTCCTCGACCCGCGCCGCGACGGGGCAGTGCTGCCGATCCTGCACCTGAACGGCTACAAGATCGCCAACCCGACGGTGCTGGCCCGGATCCCCGAGGAGGAGCTGCTGTCGCTGCTGCGCGGCTACGGCCACGCGCCGTACGTCGTCTCCGGGTCGGACCCGCAGACGATGCACCAGGCGTTCGCCGCGACGCTGGACCGCTGCCTGGAGGACATCGCGGAGATCCAGCTCGAGGCCCGCGCTGAGCGTCGCACGCCCGCCGCACGCAGGCCCTGGCCGATGATCGTGCTCCGCTCGCCGAAGGGGTGGACCGGGCCCAAGGAGGTGGACGGCCACCGGGTCGAGGGCTACTGGAGGTCCCACCAGGTGCCGTTCGCGGACGCGCGGCAGGACGAGGGGCACCGCGCGGTCCTCGAGACCTGGCTGCGCAGCTACCGGCCGGAGGAACTGTTCGGCGCGGACGGGGCGCCGGTGCCGGAGGTCGCGGCGCTGCACCCCGAGGGTCCGCGCCGGATGAGCGCGTCCCCGCACGCCAATGGAGGCGCGGTGTTGCGGGACCTGCGGCTGCCGGACTTCCGCACCTACGCCGTCGAGGTGACCTCACCCGGCACCGGGGCCGTGGAGTCGACGCGGGTGCTGGGCACCTTCCTGCGCGACGTGATGGCTGCCAACCTGGACAACTTCCGGGTCTTCGCGCCGGACGAGAACAGCTCCAACAGGTTCCAGGACGTGATGGACGTCACCGACCGCGCGTGGAACGCCGAGACGCTGCCCTACGACGACCACCTCTCCCCGGACGGCCGGATCATGGAGATCCTCTCCGAGCACACCTGCGAGGGCTGGCTCGAGGGCTATCTCCTCACCGGCCGGCACGGTTTCTTCTCCTGCTACGAGGCGTTCATCCACGTCGTGGACTCGATGTTCAACCAGCACGCCAAGTGGCTCAAGGTCACCAACGGCATCCCGTGGCGGCGCCCCGTCGCGTCCTTGAACTACCTGCTCACCTCCCACGTGTGGCGCCAGGACCACAACGGCTTCTCCCACCAGGACCCGGGGTTCATCGACCACGTGGTCAACAAGAAGTCGGACGTGGTGCGTGCCTACTTCCCCCCCGACGCCAACACGCTGCTCTCGGTCGCCGACCACTGCCTCCGCAGCCGGCAGTACGTCAACGTCATCGTGGCCGGCAAGCAGCCGGCACTGCAGTACCTCACGATGGACGAGGCCGTCGTGCACTGCACCAAGGGCATCGGCATCTGGGACTGGGCGAGCACCGACTCGGGCGCGGAGCCCGACGTGGTGATGGCCTGCGCGGGCGACGTACCCACCATGGAGACGCTGGCCGCCGTCGACCTGCTGCGAGGCTTCTTCCCCGACCTTCGGATCCGGGTGGTCAACGTGGTCGACCTGATGCGGCTGCAGGACTCCGCCGAGCACCCCCACGGTCTCCCCACCGCCGACTTCGACTCGCTGTTCACCGCAGACAAGCCGGTGATCTTCGCCTACCACGGTTATCCATGGCTGATCCACCGGCTGACCTACCGGCGCACGAACCACACCAACTTCCATGTGCGCGGTTACAAGGAGGAGGGAACCACCACCACGCCGTTCGACATGACGGTGCTCAACCAGGTGGACCGGTTCGACCTGGCCATCGACGTCATCGACCGCGTCCCACGACTCCAGGGCATCTCGGGCGCGGCGCGCGAGAAGCTGAAGAACAAGCTGATCGAGCACCGGCTCTACGTCCGCTCGCACGGCGAGGACCTGCCCGACATCGCCGACTGGCAGTGGTCGCGCGGGTCGGGACCCGAGGTGACCACCGACCAGCCGGAGCTGAACACACCCGCGGACTGACGCGGGGCCGGTGAGGGCCGGTGAGGGCCGGTGAGGCGCTCAGCTGAGCGCGACCGTGGCGCCCACCGTCGCGTTGGTCCTGAGCCAGGTGCGGCTGGTCCCGTGACCGGACAGAACGTAGCCGTTCGCGGGGATCGCCATGTTGCCCACGCCGTCCGCCACCCTGACGACCCTGCCGTCGACCACGGCGGCCTCGAACCCGAAGGTGTTGGTTCCCGTCGTGGTCCTCGGCGACCGGTAGTAGACGAGGAAGTCGGCCGAGCGGGCGACGTTGGTGCCGTTGATGGCGCGCGACCGGGTGGCGATGGTCACCGTCCTGGGGGCCGTCGGCAGCGGCGTCGACGTCGGTGTGGGCGTGGGCGTGGGTGTCGGCGTGGGTGTGGGTGTCGGCGTGGGTGTGGGCGTGGGCGTGGGCGTGGGCGTGGGCGTCGGCGCGACGCCCATCACGTCGGCCACCGTGCGCACTCGCGTCGTGGCCGGACGCTGTGCCAGCCAGTCCACGAACGCGGTGAAGGTCGACAGGGTGATGGAGTTGCTCGCGCAGCCGGTGCAGACCGAGTGGAACACCAGCGGCACCCAGCCACCCTTGTCGTTCTCCGCCTGCATGACGTAGGTCTGCAGCTGGGAGAGGGTGGTGTCGGACTTGACCGAGGAGTTCGTCCTGACCCGGTGGGTCGTCGCCGGCGGGAGCGTCTCCGCAGTGGGGCACGACAGGCAGCCGTACCCCGGTGACCTGAGGCCGCCGACCACCCGTGCGCTCGCATAGCCGCACGCCCTCGCGATGCCGTCGACCGTCGTGGTCGTCGACCCGAACGGGTAGGCGAACGAGGCCGGGTTGGCGTAGCCCTTGGCGGTGAGCCCGGCTCGGTCGTCGCAGATCTGACGGTTGGCCTCCGTGGAGGTGACGGTGGCCAGGTCGACGTGGCTCAGGGTGTGCCCAGTGACTTCGTGGCCCTGCGCCACGAGCCTGTCGGCCTGGGCCTTGGTGAAGTACGTCGAGCTGGTGCCGCCCACCCGCGGGCTGTTGACGTAGAAGGTGCCCTTCATCCCGCGGGCGGCCAGCACGTCACCGGCCGGGACCTGGTTGGCGAGGGTGTCGTCGAAGGTGAAGCTCACCGTGGTCGGCTGGGGGCCGACCGCTGCCGCGGTCTGGACGGTCAGGCTGGGTGCGACCTGCACGGTGGTGGTCGCCGTGTCGACCTGCCCTGCCGAGTCGGTCGTCGTGAGCCTGACGACGTAGGTGCCCGCGCGGCTGTAGTGGTGGCGCACCGTCGACTGCGTCTGGGGGGCGGTCTGCTCGCCGTCCCCGAAGTCGTACTGGTACCGGGCAATCAGCTTGTCGTCAGCGCTCTCGCCGCCGTCGAGCACCACGTCGTGGTCGTTGGTCTTCGTGCCGGTCACACGAGCGACCGGCGGTGCGTCGTCGACGTCCTGGGTCCCCAGCACCGTCACGGTCCTCGTCACCGAGGCGGTCCGGTGCCTGCCGTCCTGGACGGTCAACCTCAGGCGGTAGCTGCCCGGCTCCGTGTACACGTGCGAGAGGACCGACTCGGGCTCCTTGCGGTCCCGGGTGCCGTCGCCCCAGGAGAAGCTCCAGGCGGTCACCTCCACGTCGTCCGAGGACCCGGACCCGTCGGCGACGAAGGGCTGGCCCACCGCGACGGTGGCGGGGTTGAGCACCAGGTCCGCGGTCGGTGGCGCGTTCGGCGCCGGCGCCGCCGCGCTGGTGTTGTCGTCCGTGTGCGGGACGAGCAAGGTCGCTGCGGTCAGCGCGACGATGGCGGCGGAGACCTGGAGACCCCTGCGCAAGAAAGTAAAACTCACTATAACCCCCCCGGGTGTCGAGCCAGCCTACGCAGGAACGTCCGTCGGTGTCACGTGACGGAGGCCCGGATCTGCTCCCACGCTCGCGCCCGACGGGCGGGTCAGGCAGCGTGCTCCCCGACCGGAGCGGGCTGTATCGAGTGCGCTACGAGGTCCACGTACGTCCCTTCCGGCCGGTGCGAGAGGTTGTACCGACAACCTAAGAACGACCTCTTCGCACGGACAGGCACCAAGGGCCCCGTCCGGTCCGGACGGAGGTCCTCTCTCCCGTCCACCCCCCTCACGACCGCGCCCACGATCACGCGGAGCGACTACTCGTCGTACCGCCCCGTCAGGGGCACCGCGTCCATCGCGTGGCGTCCTACCTCGACGAGGTCGACTCGATCGACGTGCACGCCGGCGGCCGCGGCCCCTCGTCGGGACGGTCGGGCGGCTCGCGGTGCTCGTCGTGATGGCGGGCCCCGGTGCGCTCCGCCCCGACTCCCGCCGCGACGACGAAGCCGATGCCGAGGACCGGCCACAGCCCCGGCACCTGGTGGAGCAGCAGCAGGCCGATGACGAGCGCGATGGCCGGCTCCAGGCTCATCAGGGTGCCGAACGCCGCGGTGGTCAGCCGGCGCAGCGCGAGCAGCTCGAGGCTGAAGGGTACGACGGGCAGCAGCACCGCCAGGCCGATGCCGATCAGGACCACCTCGAGATCCAGCTCCGGCACCGTCGCGGGACCGGCCACCAGCGCCGAGACCAGACCGGCCACCGGAAGCGAGATCGCCAACCCACGCAGGCCGCTGAGCTCGTCCCCGACCCGCTGGGTGAGCAGGATGTAGGCCGCCCAGCAGACCGCAGCGCCGAGCGCGAAGCCGACACCCAGGAGGTCCACGTCGCCCCGCCAGGGCTCGGTGAGCAGGAGCACCCCGACCCCGGCCAGCAGCGGCCAGAGCATGGCCCGCGCACCGTGGCTCCGGGCCACCGCGACGCCGAGCGGCCCGAGGAACTCCAGGGCGCTGGCCGTGCCCAGCGGCAGCCGGTCCACCGAGGCCATGAACAGCATCGTCACACCGGCCGTGACCACGCCGAGCGCGACGCACGCCAGCAGGCTGGACCGGTCGTAGTCGCGCGGTCGCGGCCGCACCAGGACCAGCATGATCACCCCCGCCCACATCAGCCGAAGGAACGCGGCACCCTCGGGACCGACCCTGTCGAACAGTCCGACCGAGGCGGCGAGGCCGACCTGGACGCAGAGCATCGAGGCGACGGCGAGACCGGTGCCGGTGCGAGCGGCGCTGCGAGCGGAAGGCATGCGTCCAGTACACGGCACGACGACCATTCGCGTCCACGTGTCCCATGTGGACGCACCGTTCGCCAAGGGTGAACAATAAGGAACGTGCATCACCGTCGCCTCCGGCTGCTGCTCGCCCTGTCCCGCCTCGGGTCGATGCGCGCGGTCGCCGACGAGCTCGACATCACGACGTCGACGGTGTCCCAGCAGCTGGCCGCGCTCGCCGAGGAGGTCGGCGTGCCGCTGGTCGAGCCGCAGGGCCGCCGGGTGCGGCTCACCCCCGCCGGGCGGCGCCTGGCCGACCACGCGGTGACGATCCTCGCCGCGATGGAGGCGGCGCGGCTCGACCTGGACCCCAGCGCCGCCCCGGCGGGTCTGCTACGGGTGGCGGCGTTCGCCACGGCGGTGCGACGCTCACTGCTGCCGGTGACCCGGGTGCTCGCCGCCGAGCACCCGGAGGTGCGGCTCTCTATCCACGAGCACGAGCCGGCGGAGGCGCTGGGGCTGCTGGCGGCCGACGAGGTCGACCTGGCGCTGACCTACGACTACAACCTCGCGCCGGCAGCCTTCGACGCGGCCCTGGTGGCGGAGCCGATGTGGACGACGGCCTGGAGCCTCGGCGTGCCCACGGGCAGCCGGCGGGTGCGAGGGGACGCGCTCGCCGTCCTCGACCCGTTCCGCGGCTCGGACTGGATCGTCAACTCCCGCAACAGCGCCGACGAGGTGGCGGTCCGGACGCTCGCCTCGCTGGCCGGGTTCGCGCCGAGGATCGCCCACCGCGCCGACAGCCTCGAGCTGGTGCAGGAGATGATCCGGGCCGGCCTCGGCGTCGGCCTGCTGCCGGCCGGCGAGGCCACCGTCCGCGGGGTGTCCCTGCGGCGCCTCACCTCGCCGGGCGTCGTGCTGCGCTCGTTCGCGGTGGTCCGCGCGGGCCGGCGGGACTGGCCACCCCTGGCGCTGGTGCTCCGACTGCTGTCCGCCGGCCCTGTTCGCCCTGGACGAACGGCGGAACAGCCGTCGGCGAGGGGAGGTTGAGCCACTGTCGCTCAACCTCCGAAAGGCAGGACAGCATGTCCAGCAACCAGCAGCCCCGATCGACCGCGCTTCCGGTCCTCTTCCTCTCCGACCTCGTCGTACTGCCCGGCATGGTCGTGCCGCTCGAGCTCGACGAGAGCTCACAGGCCGCTATCGACGCCGCCCGCAGCAGCAGCGACGGCCGGCTGCTCCTCGCGCCCCGGTTCACCGGCGCGGAGGACCGCTACGCGTCGTACGGCGCCGTGGCGACCGTCGAGCGCGTCGGCCGCTTCAACGGCGGCGGAGCGGCGGCCGTCGTGCGCGCCGAGCGGCGCGGGCGGATCGGCAGCGGCGTCCCGGGTCCCGGCTCGGCGCTGTGGGTGGAGGTCGAGCTCGTGGACGAGCCGGTCACCGACCGGGCCCGAGGGCTGGCGGAGGACTACAAGCACCTCGTCGTGGCGGTGCTGCAGCGCCGAGAGGCCTGGCAGGTCATCGACACCGTGCACCAGCTGAGCGACCCCTCGGCCATCGCGGACGCAGCCGGCTACGCGCCGTACCTCTCGGCCGAGCGCAAGCGCGAGCTGCTGGAGACGCCCGACGTCGAGAGGCGGCTCGAGGCCGTCATCGGCTGGACCCGCGAGCACCTCGCGGAGGTCGAGGTCGCGGACAGGATCGGTGAGGAGGTCCGCGAGGGCATGGAGAAGAGCCAGCGCGAGTTCCTGCTCCGCCAGCAGCTCGCCGCGATCCGCAAGGAGCTCGGCGAGGGGGAGAACGAGGACGGCCCGGACGGCTACCGGAGCCGCATCGAGGCCGCCGACGTGCCGAACGACGTCCGCACGGCGCTGCTGCGCGAGGTCGACAAGCTCGAGCGCTCCAGCGAGCAGAGCCCGGAGACGGCGTGGATCCGCACCTGGCTGGACACGGTGCTCGAGCTCCCGTGGTGCGTGCGCACCGACGACAGCGACGACGCGGTCGCTGCCCGTCAGGTCCTGGACGCCGACCACCACGGCCTCGACGAGGTGAAGGAGCGGATCGTGGAGTACCTCGCGGTGCGCGCCCGCCGCGCGTCGCGCGGCCTGCAGGTCGTCGGCGGACGGGGCTCCGGCGCGGTCATCCTGCTCGCCGGCCCTCCTGGCGTCGGCAAGACGTCGCTCGGCGAGAGCGTCGCCCGAGCGCTCGGCCGCACCTTCGTCCGGGTCGCGCTCGGCGGCGTGCGCGACGAGGCCGAGATCCGCGGCCACCGCCGCACGTACGTCGGAGCGCTGCCCGGCCGCATCGTGCGGGCGGTCAAGGAGGCCGGCTCGATGAACCCGGTGGTGCTGCTCGACGAGGTGGACAAGGTCGGCGCGGACTACCGCGGCGACCCGGCGGCCGCCCTGCTCGAGGTGCTCGACCCGGCGCAGAACCACACCTTCCGCGACCACTACCTCGAGCTCGACCTCGACCTGTCCGACGTGCTGTTCATCGCGACTGCCAACGTGGTCGAGCACATCCCGTCAGCGCTGCTGGACCGGATGGAGCTGGTCACGCTCGACGGGTACGCCGAGGACGACAAGGTGGCGATCGCCCGGGACTTCCTGCTGCCCCGCCAGCTGGAGCGGGCCGCCCTCACCGAGGAGGAGGTCGAGGTCACCGACGCCGCGCTGCGCGAGATCGCGGCCAGCTACACCCGGGAGGCCGGCGTCCGGCAGATGGAGCGGCTGGTCGCCAAGGCGCTGCGCAAGGCGGCGACCCGGCTGGCCGCGGGCGGGGTCACGTCCGTGCGGATCGACGCGAACGACCTCACGGGGTACCTGGGCCGGCCTCGTTTCCTCCCCGAGTCGCACGAGCGTACGTCGGTGCCCGGTGTCGCGACGGGACTCGCGGTGACGGGCCTCGGCGGCGACGTGCTGTTCATCGAGGCGAGTGCGGCCGACGGGGAGCCGCGGCTGACCCTGACCGGACAGCTCGGCGACGTGATGAAGGAGTCCGCGCAGATCGCCCTGTCCTTCGTGCGCTCGCACGCCGACGTGCTGGGCGTGGAGGCGTCGGCGCTGGACCGCATCCTCCACGTCCACGTACCGGCGGGGGCCGTGCCCAAGGACGGCCCCTCGGCCGGCGTGACGATGGTCACCGCGCTGGTGTCGCTGGCCACCGGGCGACCGGTGCGATCGGAGGTCGGCATGACCGGCGAGGTGACCTTGAACGGTCGGGTCCTGCCGATCGGCGGTGTCAAGCAAAAGCTGCTCGCCGCGCAGCGGGCCGGGTTGACCGAGGTCTTCCTGCCACAGCGCAACGAGGCGGATCTCGACGACGTGCCCGCTGAGGTGCTGGCCGCCGTGAAGGTGCACCTGGTCGGCGACGTGCTCGACGTCGTCGCGGGCGCCCTGCGGCCCGCGCAGGCCGGGGTCGACAGCGAGGGCACCGTCGCGGCGGCCTGATCCCGGGATCTGGCGAACGGGGTCTTTACCGGAGGAGTCGGTGGCTTTACCCTCGTCTCGTCCGACGCAAACCTGCGAGTCGAGACCGCACCCCCGGAGCACAGATGAGCACCAGCGTGTTCGATCCCGCCCTCGTCCTGGGCTGCACCGAGGAGGAGGCCCTGGCGCTGCTGCACGGCCGCCGGGTGACTCCCGGCGAGGTGGAGTCGGTGGCCGTGACGTCGTACCAGTGGTGGCGGCACCTGAGGGACCCCGGGTCCTACTGGGTGACGACGTCGCAGGCCGCCCGACTCCTGCACGTCCCTGCCGGGGCGGTCCGTCGGATGCTCGACGACGGCCGGCTGTCGTGCGTGGTGCACTCCAGCGGGGTGCGTCTGATGCGCCGGCACGAGGTCGAAGAGCTCGCGCAGCGCCGGGGGCGGGGCATGGCTGCCGAAGAGCCGCGCCCGGCGGCGTCGAGCCCCGGCCCGGTCACTCCCGCCGGGTGAAGGCCACCTTGTCGGTCGGCAGCTCGTGAGGCGATAGCCCCGGGAGTGCGCCCGGGTGTGGTGGTAGGGGCAGAGCAGCCGGCCGTTGGCGACGGAGGTGCGGCCGCCCCGCGACCACGGGACGATGTGGTGGGCGTGGCACCACCCCGCCGGCCGGTCGCAACCGTCGGCGGTGCAGCCGCCCTGCGTGATGTCGAGCGCGATGCGCTGGCCGCGACTGTGGGAGCGGTGCTCGCGGCCGAGGTCGAGGACCACGGAGTCCGGGCCCAGGACGTGGCCGAGGACAGCGGGGACCACCCCGCCCTGGCAGGCCAGCCGCCGGGCCTGGCTGGCGGAGATCTGCTGACCGGTGTCGAGACGCGCCGTCCCCAGGCCGCTGAGCAGCCGCTCGTACGGCAGATGGCCGACGACGGACCGGCGCGTCGGCGAGCGCCCCCGGCGGCGCGGCCACGTCGGCACCCGCCTCGAGCACCGACGGCCCCGAGGTCGCCTGCCCTCGCTCTCCTCCGCCGCGTCGGGGGCCACCACCTCGAACACACGGCGTCCGAGGACCTTGAGCCAGCGCGGCCCGCTGCTCGTCTGCTGTCTTCGACCAGGCCGGAGCGTCGGCAAGGCCGTCGAGCACGGCGTGCAGGCGGGTGGTGAACCCGGCGATGGGATGCACTCGCTGCTCGTTGGTGGTCGACGACATGCTGCAACGCTATCCACGTCGTGCGCCGGATTCGAAACTTGTTCGACAACAGTGCAGAACCTCGGTGTCGGTGCGCCTGGGGACGAATTCAGGCCATGCGTGAAAGCCGACGAACGGCTGCATCGACCGTCGGGGCGCCATGCCGCACCGCAGAGGACGTGGCGAGCGCATCCCTCCGGTCATGGGTGGGCGAGGCGCCGGGGGCGGCCGAACAGGGGCCGCGCTCAGCGCCCGAGCAACCGCGCCGCTGCGCCCCGGGCCTGCGCCAGCGCGTCGCCGTCGTTGCCCGCCGTGAGCAGGACGACGGCTCCTTCGTACAGCACGTGCAGCTGCGCGCCGAGCCGAGCCGCGTCGTCGTACCCCGCCTCCTGCACGAGGGCGGAGAACAGCGCGCGCATCCAGGCCTTCTCCTCGTGCACCACCGGCAGTGCCGGGTGGTCGGTCCCCCCGATCTCGGCATAGGCGTTGACGAAGGCACAGCCCCGCCACTGCTCGGTGAGCCAGTCCTCGAGCGCGTCGAACACGGCGAGCACCCGCCCCGGTCCCGGCTCCGGGTGCGCGGCCAGGTGCTCGAGCACCCGGGTCTGCCACCGCTCCGCGCGGCGCCGCAGGCACAGCACCACCAGGGCGTCCTTGGACCCGAACCGGTCGTAGAGCGTCTTCTTCGTGGTGCCTGCGTCCGCGGCGATGAGGTCCACCCCCACGGCCCGGATGCCGCGCGCGTAGAACAACCTGCTCGCCGTCTGCACCAGCCGCTCACCGACCGGCGTCATCGGGTCGTCGACCCGGCTCACCGTGGGCATCGTGACCGTGGGCATCTCGTCTCCTGATCGTAGACTGCGAGTATACCCACTGGTATGGTTACCTGGCCAGGTGACTTCCTCGACTCGGCGTGGCGACGCGGCAGCGGCCGGCGTCCTGGTGGTGATGTGGAGCTCCGGATTCATCGGGGCCGAGCTCGGCACCCGGTTCGCTCCCACGGACACCCTGATGGCCTGGCGGTACGTCGCTGCGGCGGTCGTCCTCATCGCCTGGGCGGCCGCCCGGGGCATCCGCCCGGACCGCCGTACGTGGCCCCGGCTGGCGCTCGTCGGGCTGCTCTGCCAGTGCCTCTACCTCGGCGGAGTCGTCACGGGGGTGGCGCTCGGCGTCCCACCCGGCACCGCGGCGCTGGTCGCCGCCCTGCAGCCGTTGGTCGTCGCGGTGGCCGCCGCGCCGCTGCTGGGCGAGCGAACGGCAGCGCTGCAGCGGGTGGGCCTGGTCCTCGGCGTGGTCGGGGTGGCCCTGGTGGTCGTCGGGGACCTGGGCGGCGGCACCGCCGGGCTGGCGGCGTACGCGCTCGTCGTCGGCGGCATGCTGGCGCTGTCCGCCGGGACGGTGCTCGAGCGCCGGCTGCGGCTGTCGGTCTCTCTCGCCGAGTCGCTGACCGTGCAGACCCTCACCGCCACCGTGTTCTTCCTCGCGGTGGCGACCTGGAACCGTCACCTCGAGCCGCCGGCCGACCCGCTGTTCTGGTGGTCGGTGTGCTGGGTGGTGGCGCTGTCCACCTTCGGCGGGTACGGAAGCTACCTGGTGGTCCTGCGCCGCAGCGGCGCCACCCGGGTCAGCACCCTGCTGTTCCTGACCCCGCCGGCGACAGCGCTCTGGGCCTACCTGATGTTCGGCACCCGGCCCGCGCTCCTGGCCCTGCCCGGAGCGGTGGTGTGCGTGGTCGCCGTTCTGCTGGTCCTGCGCCGTCCGCGGGCTCAGCCCGCCCGTCGCTCGTCGGGTCCGCCGGCTCGCCCGCGTGCGCGCTGGTCGGACATGGCCAGTCGCTCGCGCAGGAAGGCGGCCTCCTCCGGCGACGGCGCCTCCTGCAGCGCCCGGACGTAGGCGCGGGCCGCCTCCTCGTGCCTCCCCAGCCGCTCCAGAAGGGCGCCGCGGCAGGCGTGCCACAGGTGCAGCCGCTCCAGGCCGACCACCGCGTCGAGCTCAGCCAGCCCGGTCGCAGGACCGGTGCCGCTCCCCGAGGGCGACAGCCCGGGCTCCCGCGCCAGCCGGATCGCCTCGTCGCACAGCCGGGGCCGCAGGAGCGCAGGACCTGCGAACGGTCCGTCGGTGGTGAGCACGTCACCGCTCTTGCCCCCGGATACCCGCACCGTCGTCGCGGTCGCGGTCGGGAACAGCGCGGCACCGCCCGTGACGGCGTCTCCGGCATCGGCGCCGAAGGCGGCGTACTCCTTCATCTCCTCGGCGTTCTCCGGCGCGGTCCAGTCGTCGTCGTGGGTGTACAGCAGGGCTGCGTAGGTGGGTACGGTCTCTTCTTCGTTCGGCGGAGGGGCGAGGTCGCCGGCTCTCGTTGTCAGGACGAGCGGCGGTCTCTGAGAAGGACATCAGTCGACCGCCGATCTTCCGAGCCGTCGGGATCTCGGCAGCATCACCGCCGCGAGCACGAAGAGCAGCGCGATCCCGCTCGCAGCGGCCGGCCACCCGGCGTACTGGAAGGCCGGGCCGATCAGCGTCCCCAGCAAGCTGGAGCCGAGGTAGTAGGCGAGCAGGTACAGGGCTGCGGCCTGGCCCCGGTTGCCGGCCGCCACGGAGGCGACCCAGGAGCTGGCCACCGAGTGGGAGGCGAAGAAGCCGGCGGTGAAGACGACGAGCCCGACTGCGATGCAGACGGTCGAGTCGGGAAGGGTGAGGGCCAGGCCGGACAGGGACACCGCTATGCCGACCAGAGCGGGACGCCGAGGCCCGAACCTGTCCGACAGGCGTCCCGCGACGGGCGAGCTGACCGTGCCGGCGAGGTACGCGAGGAACACCAGCGAGGTGAGCGTCGTGCTCAGGTGCAGCGGCGGACCTTCGAGCCGGAAGGTGAGGTAGTTGTAGCAGGCGACGAAGCCGCCCATGAGCAGGAACGCCGCCGCGCAGAGTCGCCGGAGGGCGGGATCCCGAGCCAGCTCACCGACCACCCGCACCTGCTCGCGGACCCGGCGCGGCGCGTTCGGCGCGGCGCCCGCCGCCGGCAGGAGCCGCACGAACAGCAGGGCGGCGAGCGAGGCGACCGCCGCGAGCAGGGTGAGCGCCGCCCGCCACGAGCTGTTCTCCTCCACCAGGCCCGGCACCAGCCGCCCGGAGATCCCGCCGAGCGTGTTGCCGGCGACGTAGACGCCGATCACGCCGCCCAGGTGCGCCGGGTGCACTTCGTCCCCGAGATGGGCGACCGCGACGGCGACGACCGCCGCCAGCGCCACCCCCACCAGCACCCGGGCGGCCAGCAACAGCCAGAACTGCGGCGCGACGGCCCCCGCGAAGGTCGCGAGGCAGGCGGCGAGCAGGCCGGCCCGCATCACCGGCACCCGCCCGTAGGACTCCGCGGCCGACGACAGCGGGAGGATGGCGACGGCGAGCGCGCCGGTCGCCGCGGAGACCGTCAGGCTCGCTGCCGTGGGGCCGACATCGAATGCGGCCGCGATCGCCGGCAGCAGCGCCTGGGTCGAGTAGAGCAGCCCGAAGGCCGCCAGCGCAGCGAAGAGCATGGCCAGGCTGAGGCGGCGCAGCCCAGCACTGCCGGAGGTGAGCCCGTCCGCCTGCTGCTCGCCGGTCATCGGCACCCACGGTACGAGTTCCCACGTGGTGGCTACCCTGGCGACCAGTACAGGCGACCCTGGAGGTACCCGATGCGTGCACCCGTCCGGGTCCTGACGGCGCTGGCAGCCGGCGCCGTCCTCCTCGCGGGATGCACCGCGGACCAGGCCGGGTCCGAGGACGGGGCGTCGGCGCCGGCTTCCGGAGGAGCCGAGGCCTCCGCGTCCGGAGGAGCCGACCCGAGCCCCTCGGAGCCGGCCGGCTCGCCGGGGCCTGATGCCTCCGCCTCGGCCGAGCCGGACGCCACGGACGCGCCGTCCGGTGAGGCCCAGCCCGACGCGCCCGAGCCGAGGGCCCGCCCGGTCTCGGTGCTCGGGCTCTCGCAGCAGCGGCACCGGGGCGACCGGCTCCGCCTGGGCGCGGTCCGGGAGCGGACCTCCTCCTACACCTCCTACGACGTGACCTACCGCAGCCGGAGCACCACTCGCAGAGGTGAGGAGAGCTACACCATCAGCGGGGTGCTCAACGTGCCCCGCGGTCGTGGCCCCTTCCCGGCGGTGGTGCTGGCCCATGGCTACATCGACCCGGCGGTCTACGAGCGCGGCCAGGGGATGACCCGGGAGCGCGGCTACCTCGCGGCGCGCGGGTACGTCGCCCTGCATGTGGACTACCGCAACCACGCCGAGTCCGACGACGACCCGCGCGCTGCGGTGCGGATGCGCCTGGGGTACACGGCCGACGTCCTCAACGCGGTGAAGGCGCTGCGCGCCTCGTCGGACGTCCCGGTCGACGACGACCGCGTCGCTCTGTTCGGCCGCTCCATGGGCGGCGGGGTGATCCTCAAGGCCCTCGTCGCCGAGCCGGGGCTGGTGCAGGCGGCGGCGCCCTGGGCGTCGGTGTCGTCGCTGGAGGCGGACAACTACCGGCAGTTCATCCGCCCCGACCCCGAGGACTCGGGGCTGCGCGACCAGCTGGCGCGACGCTACGGCACACCCGAGCGCAACCCCCGCTTCTGGAGGGAGAACTCCTCGCGCCCCTACTTCGGCCGGATCACCGAGCCGGTGCTGATGGTGCACGGACGCTTCGACGACACCTGCCCGCCGCGGTGGGCTCGGGCCACCCAGGGCGCCCTCGCGCGGGCCGGGGTGGACTCGCGACTGGAGTGGTACGACGACGGGCACGCCTTCGGCCCGGCCTTCAACGCCGCGATGAACCGCACGGTGCGCTTCTTCGACCGGCAACTGGCCTGACCCCTGCCCCCCACGATTCGTCTGCTGTCGCGGTGGTGGTTGCCGCCGGGCGATCGCAGACGAATCCGGGAGCGGGTGGGGGAGGGGTCAGGGCCGTCGCATGGGGATGTGCGGGATGCCGTCCTCGATGAACTCCTCGCCGTCCTGCCGGTAGCCGAACCGCGCGTACCAGCCGGACAGCGGCGACTGGGCGTCCAGCCGGGAGGGGCGGTCGCCCACGACCTCGAGCGCGCGGCGCACCAGCACCTCGGCCAGGCCCCGCCCCCGGTGTGCGCGGGCCACCAGCACCCGACCGATCCGCACGGCGTCCCCGTCGTCGAGGGTCCGCAGGTAGCCGACGGGAAGCGCGTCGTCCGAGGCGTTCGCCGGGGCGGCCCAGACGTGCCGGGTGCCGGGCTCCAGGTCGCGCCCGTCGAGCTCGAGGTAGGCGCACTCCTGCTCCACGACGAACACCGACTCCCGCAGCTGCCACAGCAGGTACGCCGTGCGGGCGTCCAGGTCCTCGAAGCCGTCGACCCGCACCGCCCAGTCGCGGGAACCGGTCACGTCACCGGCACGACGTCCGGTGCTCCCATCCGGGCGGCGTCGGCGGTCTGGTCGTCGGGCATCTCCTGGCTCTCCCGCTCGGCGGCGACCCGTTGCAGGTAGTGCTCGACCTCGCGCACCCGCTGGTCCTCGCTCCAGCCGAGCGCACGCCCCATCAGCTCGGCGGTGTCCTCGGCGGACGCGGTCCCGCGGTGGAAGGTCTCGAGGGAGATCCGGGTGCGCCGGGTGAGCACGTCGTCGAGGTGCCGGGCGCCCTCGTGGGTGACCGCATAGACCACCTCGGCCCGCAGGTAGTCCACGGTCCCCGCGAGTGGCTCACCGAGCGACGGGTCCGCGGCCACCAGCTCCAGCACCTCCTCGACCAGCGTCCCGTAGCGCTGCAGCAGGTGCTCGATGCGCACCCGGTGCAGGCCGCTGCGTTCTGCGAGCCGGTGCCGGGAGTTCCACAGCGCTTCGTAGCCCTCGGCCCCGAGCAGCGGAACGTCCTTGGTCACCGACGCCGGGACGCGCCTGTCCACGGTGGCCTCCAGCCCGTGCACCGCCTGGTCCACGGCGTCCTGTGCCATCACCCGGTAGGTGGTGTACTTGCCGCCGGCCACGACGACCAGGCCGGGCACCGTGTGCGCGACCGCGTGCTCACGGGACAGCTTCGAGGTGGCCTCGGTCTCCCCTTCGAGAAGCGGGCGGAGGCCGGCGTACACGCCCTCGACGTCCGAGCGGCTCAGCGGGATCTCCAGCACCCGGTTGACGTGCTCGAGGACGTAGTCGATGTCGCTCGAGCTGGCCGCGGGGTGCGCCTTGTCCAGGGACCAGTCCGTGTCGGTGGTGCCCACGATCCAGTGCCGGCCCCAGGGGATGACGAACAGCACGGACTTCTCGGTGCGCAGGATCAGCCCGCTGTCGGAGCGGATCCGGTCGCGCGGCACCACCAGGTGGACGCCCTTGCTGGCCCGGACGTGGAACTGCCCGCGCTCGCCGACCAGCGACTGGGTGTCGTCGGTCCACACGCCGGTGGAGTTCACCACCTGCCGGGCGAGCACCTTGATCCTGCGGCCGCTCTCGAGGTCCTGCACCACGGCGCCGCAGACTCGCTCGCCCTCCTTGAGGAACTCCACGACCCTGGCCCGCGTCGCCACGTGGGCGCCATATGCCGCTGCGGTGCGGGCGATGAACATGGTGTGCCGGGCGTCGTCGACCTGCGCGTCGTAGTACTGCAGCGCGCCGATCAGCGAGTCCTTCCGCATGCCAGGCGCGATCTTGAGCGCCCTGCGCCGGGTGAGGTGCCGGTGGTGGGGCACCCCGCGGGCGTTGCCGGACAGCAGCCCCAGGGTGTCGTAGAGCGCGACCCCCGCGCCGGCGTACACGCGCTCCCAGACCCGTCCGTGCAGGGGGTAGAGGAACGGCACCGGCCGCACCAGGTGCGGGGCCAGCTTGTCGATCAGCAGCCCCCGCTCCTGCAGCGCCTCGGCGACCAGCGCGAAGTCCAGCATCTCCAGGTAGCGCAGGCCGCCGTGGATCAGCTTGCTGGAGCGGCTCGACGTGCCCGAGGCGAGGTCCCGGGCCTCGACCAGGCCGACCTCGAGGCCCCGGGTGACGGCGTCGAGGGCGCACCCGGTCCCGACCACGCCGGCCCCCACCACCAGGACGTCGAGCTCAGTGGTCTCCATCGACCGCAGCGCCTGCTCGCGGTGCTCGGGGGACAGGGCGACGGGCTTCATCGGACTCCTCGGCTGCTGGGTCGGTCAGGCCATGGACGGGTGACTCGAACGCGTCACTCGACGTCTACCCAGTCCAGGGTCTTCTCGACGGCCTTCTTCCACTTGGCGTAACCGTTGTCGCGCTGCTCGTCGTCCCAGGCGGGCTCCCAGCGCTTGTCCTCGTTCCAGTTCTCCCGCAGCTCGTCGGTGTCCTTCCAGAAGCCGACGGCCAGCCCGGCAGCGTACGCCGCACCGAGGGCGGTCGTCTCGGCGACCACCGGACGGCTCACCGAGACGCCGAGGACGTCGGCCTGGGTCTGCATGCAGAGCTCGTTGGCCGTCACGCCGCCGTCGACCTTGAGCACCTCGAGCGTGACCCCGGAGTCCTTTTCCATCGCCTCGGCGACGTCGCGGCTCTGCCAGCAGATGCTCTCCAGGGTGGCGCGCGCCAGGTGCGCCTTGGTGTTGAAGCGGGACATCCCGACGATCGCGCCGCGGGCGTCCGAGCGCCAGTACGGCGCGAACAGCCCGGAGAACGCCGGCACGAAGTAGAGGTCGCCGTTGTCGTCGACCTCGCGGGCAAGCGTCTCGGACTCCGCCGCGTCGCTGATGATGCCGAGCTGGTCGCGCAGCCACTGCACGGCGGAGCCGGTCACGGCGATCGACCCCTCGAGGCAGTAGACGGTCTCATCGTCGCCGAACTTGTAGCCCACCGTGGTCAGCAGACCGGACTTCGAGCGCACGATCTCGGTGCCGGTGTTGAGCAGCATGAAGTTGCCGGTGCCGTAGGTGTTCTTCGCCTCACCGGGCGCGAAGCAGACCTGGCCCACGGTCGCGGCCTGCTGGTCGCCGAGGATCCCGGTCAGCGGCACCTGTCCACCGAGCGGCCCGTCGTCGAGGGTGCTGCCGTAGCCCTCCCCGTGCGAGGACGGCATGATCGTGGGCAGCATGGCTCGGGGGATGTCGAGGATCGAGAGCAGCTCGTCGTCCCAGTCCAGCGTCTCCAGGTCCATCAGCATGGTGCGGCTGGCGTTCGTCGGCTCGGTGATGTGGACCCCGCCGTCCGTGCCGCCGGTCAGGTGCCAGACCAGCCAGGAGTCGGTGTTGCCGAACAGCGCGTCCCCCTTCTCGGCCGCCTCGCGGACACCGTCGACGTTGTCGAGGATCCATTTGATCTTGCCGCCGGAGAAGTAGGTCGCCGGCGGGATCCCGGCCTTATGCTTGATGGTGTCGGCGTGCCCGTCGCGCTCGAGCTTCGAGGCGATCTTGTCGGTGCGGGTGTCCTGCCAGACGATCGCGTTGTAGTAGGGCTCGCCCGTCGACTTGTTCCACACCACGGTGGTCTCGCGCTGGTTGGTGATGCCGAGCGCGGCAAGGTCGGCGTGGGTGAGCTCGGCCTTCTTGAGTCCCTCGGAGATGACGGTCTTGGTGTTCTCCCAGATCTCCACCGGGTCGTGCTCGACCCACCCGGACTTGGGCAGGATCTGCTCGTGCTCGACCTGGTGGCGGGCCACCTCGTTGCCGCCGTGGTCGAAGATCATGAAGCGGGTGCTGGTGGTGCCCTGGTCGACTGCGCCGACGTAGTCCGGCATGAGGGTTCTCCTCCTCGGTTGTGGGTGGGTTCAGGCGAGCCGGTCGGTGGCCGCGTCGTGCTCCGGCTCGGACACTGTCGGGTCCGCCAGCTCCTCGGTGTCGTCCTCGGGGAGGTGGGCCTCGATCATGAACTTGAACAGCCCGCCGCCGATGAGGCCGCCGACGAGCGGACCGATGATCGGCACCCAGAAGTAGAGGTAGCCGTTCTGGTCGCGCAGCGCGTCGCCGTAGCCGGTGACGAGGGTGGCCAGCCGCGGGCCGAGGTCGCGGGCGGGGTTGATCGCGTAGCCGGCGTTGGCTCCCCAGGCCATGCCGATGCCGACGACGAGCAGCCCGACCACGACCGGGCCCAGGTTGGCGAGCGGCGGGTTGTTCGGCGCGGTCGTCAGAGCGAAGACGACGAACACCAGGATCGCCGTGCCGACGACCTGGTCGAAGAAGGCGTTGGTCACGCTGACGTCGTAGGCGCCGTTGCCGGGCAGGGTCGAGAAGATGCCCTGGGTGGCGATGGTGTGGTCGGGATCGACCGAGCTGATCAGGTCGGTGTAGGTGAAGCGGACGACGAGCGCGCCGAGGAAGGCGCCGACCAGCTGGGCGAGCATGTACGGCGCCACCTTGCGCCACTCGAAGCCCTTGAACGTCGCGAGGGCCAGCGTCACCGCGGGGTTCAGGTGCGCACCGCTGAGCCGGGCGGCACAGTAGATGCCGAGGGTCACGCCGATGCCCCACGCCCAGGTGATGGCGTCGTGGCCGCCGGCGGGGGCGTCGGTGCCGGCGGTGGTGACCACCTGCGCGACCACGCCGGTGCCGAAGAGGATGATGATCATCGTTCCCACGAGCTCTGCGCTGAGCTCGCCCACCAGCGTGTTGCGCATGCAGTCTCCTGACGACGGGAGTAGGTGCGCCGCCGGGGGTGCCAGGCGGCGTGGCAGAGGCTATACCCGCCTGTGACGCCAGTCACACACTTCTCAGGGCACCTGCCGGGGACCCCGCGAGGCCGGGGTGTAGCCTCGGCCGAGAACGACAGGGGAGCGCCTACCCACGTGGGGGCGCTGAGAGTGCGGAACGCCGCAGACCCTCGAACCTGATTCGGTTAGCACCGACGAAGGAAGTCGAGTCTCGACCGCTCACGCGGACCCTCCCACACCACCGGGAGGCGACACCAGTGCCCATGCGACCTCGAGGCCGGCCCGCGCGACCGGCGGCGCTGCGCCTCCTCGCGGCCGCCGTCGTCACTCTGCTGGTCCCGCTCGCGGCGTGCTCCGTGGTGGGCACCGGAAGCACCGAGGACAGCGACGGCAGCGACGGGGGGACGGGCTCGTCCGGAGGCACCGTGGTGGTGGCCACCCACGACTCCTGGGCGATGTCGAAGCAGGTGCTCGCCGAGTTCACCGAGCGGACCGGCTACCGGTTGAGGGTCCAGCCCGGCGGCGACGCCGGCCAGCTCACCAACAGGCTCGTGCTCACCAAGGGCTCTCCCATCGCCGACCTGGTCTACGGCATCGACACCACCTTCGCGTCCCGCGCGGTGGACGAGGGGGTGCTGGCGGACTACACCGCCCGGGGGCAGGCCCGGTCCGCTGCGGCGTACGCACCGCGCGACCCGAAGCAGGCCGCCCAGCTCACACCCATCGACTTCGGTGACGTCTGCGTCAACGTCGACGACGTCTGGTTCCGCGAGCACCGGCTGGCGCCGCCGCGCACCCTGGACGACCTGGTCGACCCCGCCTACCGCGACCTGTTCGTCACCCCGGGCGCGAACAGCTCCTCGCCCGGCCTGGCGTTCCTGCTCGCCACCATCGCGAAGTACGACGACGACTGGCCGGCGTACTGGGGCAGGCTGATGGCGAACGGCGCGAAGGTCACGGCCGGGTGGTCCGACGCCTACGAGGTGGACTTCACCGCGAGCGGAGGCGACCGGCCGATCGTGCTCTCCTACGCATCGTCTCCGCCGTTCACGGTGCCAGAAGGAGCCGAGCGGCCCACCACCAGCAGCCTGCCCGCCACCTGCTTCCGGCAGGTCGAGTACGCCGGTGTGGTGGCGGGCGCGAGGAACCCGGCCGGCGCCCGCGCCTTCCTCGACTTCATGACGCACCGGTCGTTCCAGGCAGCGCTGCCCGAGCAGATGTATGTCTTCCCCGTCGACCGCGGCGCGCCGCTGCCGCCGGCGTGGGCTCGGTTCGCCACCGTCGCGCCCCGCCCGCTCACCGTGCCGTCGGCCGACATCGCCGCGAACCGTGACGACTGGCTGCGCGAGTGGGCGGACATCACCAGCGGATGAGCCGCCGGTCGAGGTCCGGGCTCGCCGTCGTCGCGCTGGCGGCGCTGCCGCTGCTGGTGCTCGGCGTCTTCTTCGTGCTGCCGGTGGCCGGCATGGTGGGCAGGGGGTTCTTCCCTGCCGGCGCCTTCGACCCCGTGGGGGTCCTCGAGGTCCTGGGGCGCGACCGGACCCGCCGGGTGCTCTGGTTCACGCTGTGGTCCTCGGCGGCCGCGACCGCGGCCACGGTGCTGCTCGGCGTGCCGGTCACCTTCGTGCTGCACAGGCTGCGGTTCCCGGGACGGCGGCTGGTGCGCGCGTTCGTGGTGCTGCCGTTCGTGCTCCCCACCGTGGTCGTCGGGGTGGCGTTCCGCACGCTGCTGGCGCCGTCGGGACCGCTGGGCGCGCTGGGCCTCGACGGCACGCCGGTGGCCATCATCGCGGCGATGGTGTTCTTCAACCTCGCGGTGGTGGTGCGCACCGTGGGTTCGCTGTGGGAGGGCCTGGACCGTCGCCGTGAGGACGCCGCGGCCGCTCTGGGCGCCTCCCCGGTCCAGGTGCTGCGCACCGTCACGCTGCCGGCGCTGCTGCCGGCCGTGGTCTCCGCCGCCAGCGTCGTGTTCCTCTTCTGCGCGGCCTCGTTCGGCGTGGTCCTCACCCTGGGCGGGCTGCGCTACGCGACCATCGAGACCGAGATCTACCTGCTCACCACCCAGTTCCTCGACCTGCGCGCTGCGTCAGCGCTGTCCGTGCTGCAGCTCGTGGTCGTCTCCGGGCTGCTCTACGTCGCGCAGCGGACCCGCTACGGCCGCGGCGAGGCCGTGGACCGAGCCGCGGCGCGGTCGCAGGGCCGGGCGGCGACGTGGCGCGACACGCCGGTGCTCGTGCTGACCGGCGGGGTGCTGGCGCTCGTGGCGGCCCCGCTGGCCACCTTGGTGGTGCGCTCCCTGCGGGTCGGTGGCGACTGGAGCCTGCGCAGCTACCGCGACCTCGCCGACGCAGGGGTGGGGCCCGGGGCCACCGTCCAGGTGCCGGTCACGGAGGCGCTGGCGAACTCCTGGCGGGTCGCCGTGGACGCCACCGCACTCGCCGTGCTGCTCGGCGTCCTGGTCTCGTTGGTCGTCGCCCGGCGCCCGGGTGGCCGGCTCGAGCGACGCGGGGTCGCTCTGCTCGACGCGCTGTTCATGCTGCCGCTGGGGGTATCGGCGGTGACCCTGGGGTTCGGGTTCCTGGTCACCCTCGACCGTCCGCCGCTCGACCTGCGCAGCTCCGCGCTGCTGGTGCCGGTGGCCCAGGCGCTGGTCGCGCTGCCGCTCGTCGTACGCACCCTGGCGCCGGTGCTCCGCTCCCTCGACCCGCGCCAGGGCCAGGCTGCCGCCTCGCTGGGTGCATCGCCGCTGCGGGTGCTGCTGACCGTCGAGCTGCCCGCGCTGTGGCGCCCGCTGCTGGCCGCCGCCGGGTTCGCGTTCGCGGTCTCGCTGGGGGAGTTCGGGGCCACCGCCTTCCTGGCTCGTCCCGAGCGCCCGACGCTGCCGGTGCTGATCTACTCGCTCGTGTCCCGTCCGGGGGAGCACGGGTTCGACACGGCGATCGCGGCCTCCGTCCTGCTGGCCCTCGTCACGGTCTCGGTGATGGCCGTCGTCGAGCGGCTGCGGTCCCCGTCGATGGGGGCCTGAGGTGCTGGAGGTGCGACACGCCACGGTGCACCTCCGGGACCCCGACGGCGCCGGGAGCAGACCCGCCGTCGACGACGTCAGCCTCGACCTGCCGGCCGGCCAGGTGCTCGCGGTGCTCGGCCCGTCCGGGTCGGGGAAGTCGACGCTGCTGCGGGCGGTCGCCGGCCTCGAGCGCCTCCACGCCGGCACGGTGAGGTACGACGGGCAGGACCTGAGCGCCGTACCCACCCACCGGCGGGGCTTCGCGCTGATGTTCCAGGACGGCCAGCTCTTCCCGCACCTGTCCGTGGCGGGCAACGTGGGCTACCCGCTCCGGCTGCGGCGCCGACCCGCCGCGGAGGTGTCCGGGCGGGTCGAGGAGCTGCTCGCGCTGGTGGGACTGCCCGACTTCGGCGCTCGCAGCACGGACGGACTGTCCGGGGGGGAGCGCCAGCGCGTCGCGCTGGCCCGGGCCCTCGCGGTGGATCCGCGGCTGCTGCTGCTCGACGAGCCCCTCTCCGCGCTGGACCGCAGCCTGCGCGAGCGGCTGGCCGCCGACCTGCGCGACATCCTCGTGCGTGCGCGGACCACCGCCGTGCTGGTCACCCACGACCAGGACGAGGCCTTCACCGTCGCGGACCGGATGGCGCTGCTGCGGGGCGGGCGCCTGGTGCAGTCCGGCACGGTGGACGAGGTCTGGCGGGCCCCGGCGGACGCCGAGGCGGCCCGCTTCCTGGGCTACGCGACCGTTCTCGACGGGGCTGCGGCACGGCGGCTGCTCGGGTCCCGGGAGGGCGGGGACCGGTGGCAGCTGGCACTGCGGCGGTCCGCGCTGCGGGTGAGCCGGACGGGGTCCGTGCCGGGTCTGGTGCGCTCCGCCCGGGCCACCCCGGGGGCGGTCCGGCTGACGGTCGAGGTTTCCGGGGTGGGGCTGGTGCACGCGGTGGCGGACCCGGGAGAGCGGGTCACCGAGGTCGGCTCGGAGGTCCGGCTCCAGCTCGATCCCAGCCGTACGGCGCGCCTCCAGGCGCCGCGGCCGCCCGGCGCGCGCCTCGGTTCCAACCCTTAGACTGGCCCTCGTGACACGCCGCCCGTACCTGCTCCTCGTCGGCGTCGCCGTCGCGATGGGGTTGATAGCGGTGGCCACCAGCCTTGCGCTGGGGGAAGGGCTCAGCGACCCGGACGGCTCGTTGGGTCCCTCGTGGTTCCGGCTGCCGGCCATGCTGCTGGGGGCCTTCGTCGTCGACGTGGTCCCCCGAGCGCTGTGGCGCTCGCGCGGCCGGCCGCAGGCCTTCCGCGGCGAGGCCCGCCGAATCGTCCACGAGCACTGGACGCGCGAGCGCATCACGCTGGTGGTGGTCGGACTGGTGTCGTTCTACGTCACCTACGTCAGCTACCGGAACCTCAAGAACTTCCTGCCGCAGGTCAACGACTCGCTCTACGACACGCAGCTGCACGCCATCGACAAGGCGCTGATGTTCGGCCACGAGCCGGCGGTGCTGCTGCACCAGCTCCTCGGCGAGAGCTACTCGGCGCACGTGCTGGCCCTGGTCTACCTGCTGTTCCTGCCGATCTCGCCGCTGTCGCTGGTGGTCTACCTGGTGTGGGCGCGCAACATCACGTTCGGCTACTGGTACGCCACGGCGCAGTGCCTGGCCTGGGCACTGGGGACCCTCAGCTACTACCTGCTCCCGACGCTTGGCCCTAACTTCGTCTATGTCTGGCTCTACTCCGACCTCGACCAGACCAGCGTCGCCGCGATGCAGAAGTCGCTGTACTACTCCCGCGGAGACGTGCGCTGGAACCCCCTGCACACCGACTCGATCCAGAGCGTCGCCGGCTTCGCCTCGCTGCACGTGGGCATCATCCTCACCCTCGCGCTGATCACCCACTACACCGTGCGGCACGCCCTCATCCGGCGGTCCATGTGGGTCTTCTTCGGCCTGACGGTGCTCTCCACGCTGTACTTCGGCTGGCACTACATCGCCGACGACATCGCAGGCGCCGCGATCGCCGTCGTCGCGGTGTGGCTGGGAGGCATCGCGACCGGGCAGAAGTTCGAGCGGCACGGCCGGTCGTCGCATCCGGTCGACGAGACCGTCGAGGTCGCTGACGAGCAGGTGTCCAGCCGGCAGTAGCCGCCGCAGTCGTCTCCGCGGCGGCCGGGGCGTATCGCGTCCGGGGCGCATCGCGTCCGGGGGTGGTCGGATCGCCGGCGGGGGCGTACTGTCGGCGACGGCGGGAACACGAGGTCCGGGGGGGCCTCCGCGCCGGCAGGCCGTGACCGTGCGGGACGACAGCTCGAGGGCCGTATCCGCCGCGTGGCTCGCGTGGCGCTCCTGCTGTGGCCGGTCCCCTTCTCCCAGTGGGACAGGTCGCCGGTCCCGCCCCAACCTCCCAGTGGGGCGGGACCTTCTTTCGTCGCGGACCCGGCCCGGTACGCATGCCGGCCGGCGAATCACAACGATGTAATTGTCAAGCCGACACGCATGCCCGATCGGCCACTTCTGAGGTTCCTGCTTCTTGTGTGACTGCTGAGTACTAGCGTGACGCCGGTCGGGCCCCTGTTCACAGGAGACGGGGTCGATCACCGCCTACCGGAAGGCCTCTCTCGCGTGCGACTGTCTCGGACCGCCGTCGTGGTGGTGGCCCTGTCGGCACTGGGCAGCGGCGTCACGGTGCCGGCTGCCGCTGACGACCCGGACCGGCACGACCCGCGCTCCAGCGCCCGCCCGGCGATTCCCAGTCGGGAGCAGGTGGAGCAGGCGCAGGCGCGAGCGGCCGACACGGCGCGCGACGTGAGCGCGATCCAGGCGAGCCTGGTGCTGGCCGACCAGCGACTCTCCGCCGCTGCGGTCCGTGCGGAGTCCGCCTCGGAGGCCTACAACGGCGCGCTGTGGCGGTTGCGCCAGGCGCGGGACGCCTACCGGGCTGCGAGGGTGGAGGCGGCTCGGGCGCGTCGCACCGTCGCCGTGCAGCGGGACCGCATCGGGGCACTGGCCGCCCGCTCCTACCAGGAGGCCGGCGACTTGGGCGCGTTGAGTGCGGTCGTGGGCGCGGACGGGCCGCAGGCAGTGCTCGACCGGTACGCCGCCTTCCAGGGAGCCTCGTCGTCGATGGAGGCGGACTACCGGCGCTTCGAGGCCACCGACTCCCTCGCACGCTCCTTCGAGGCGCAGGCCGAGCAGGCCAGGACGGCGCAGGCCGAGCGGACCGAGGAGGCGCGCCGGGCCCGGTCGTCCGCGGCGTCGGCCGCCGAGTCGGCGCAGGCGGAGGCAGCCGCGATCGCCGCGGAGAAGGACGCACTGGTCCGTGAGCTGGCTCGGGCCCAGAACGTCTCGGTGTCGTTGGCGCGGACGCGGCAGGCGGCTCTCGAGCAGGTCGCCCAGCAGCGCGCCGCGGAACGATCCCGGCGTCGTGCCGAGGCGCTGGCCCGGACGCAGGCGCTGGCCGAGCAGCGGGTGCCAGCCACGCGGGACCGCCGGCCGACGCAGGTCGAGCGCCCTGGAACAACCGACCGCCCCGGCCGAGAGCCGAACCGACCTGGCCGCGCCTCCGACGACACCGGCGCCGGTGGCTCGGACCCGGCGCCGCGCCGCGACTCCCCGCCACCCCAGCCCGCACCCGAGCCGGTACCTGCGCCCGAGCCGGCACCCGCACCCGGTGGCAGCGGAGGCGCCCGGCAGGCGGTCAGGTTCGCGCAGGCCCAGCTCGGCGAGCCCTACCAGTGGGCCGCTGCCGGCCCCGGCTCCTGGGACTGCTCGGGGCTGACCATGATGGCCTGGGCGTCCGCGGGCAGGTCGCTGCCGCACTACTCGGTGGCCCAGTACTCCGCCGGCGTGCCGATCACCGTCTCCGAGCTGCGTCCCGGCGACCTGGTGTTCTGGAGCTCCAACGGCGGCCCCAGCGGGATCCACCACGTGGCGATGTACGCCGGCGGCGGGCAGATCATCCACGCGCCCCGCACCGGGCGGCCGGTCACGCTGGAGTCGATGTACTACTGGGTGCCGCCGGACCTGTTCGCGCGGGTGTGAGGGTCAGTGGCCGGGGGTGCGGTGACCGTGCTCGGAGGTCTCGTCCTCGAAGCCCTCGTCCTTGGCCCGCTGGAAGGACTGGTTCACCTCTGCCTCGGCCTCGAAGCGGCCCACCCAGTTGGCGCCCTCGACTGACTTGCCGGGCTCGAGGTCCTTGTACACCTCGAAGAAGTGCTGGATCTCCAGCCGGTCGAACTTCGACACGTGGTTGATGTCGCGCAGGTGCTCCAGGCGCGGGTCCGTCGCCGGGACGCACAGCACCTTGTCGTCGCCGCCCGCCTCGTCGGTCATCCGGAACATCCCGATCGCACGGCACTTGATCAGGCAGCCGGGGAACGTCGGCTCCTGGAGCAGCACGAGCGCGTCGAGGGGGTCACCGTCCAGGCCCAGGGTGTTCTCGATGTAGCCGTAGTCGGCCGGGTACTGGGTGGAGGTGAACAGCGTGCGGTCGAGGCGGATCCGGCCCGAGTGGTGGTCGACCTCGTACTTGTTGCGTTGCCCCTTGGGGATCTCTACTAGGACGTCGAACTCCACTTTTCCTCCGATGTCGGGCCGCGAACGGGCCGGTTGGCCGGCTGATGCCTCGGCTAGTCTCCCGCACGACGGCAGCAAACGGTGAGCCGAGAGGATCGCGTCGTGCCCTCAGACGACACCGAGCATGTCCCGGTGGCCGTGACTCCGGCGCGGGGGCAGCGTCTCGGCCGCCGGCTGCGACGCTCCGTGACCGCGCTGGTTCTGCTGGCGCTGGTGGCGGCCGGTGTGTCCTTCCAGCTCGACCTGGGCCGGCGCTGGCTGGGGCTCCCCGAGCCCTCGCCGGTGACGGAGCCGGGGCTGGTGCCGCCGCCGCCCGGACTGGTCCTGCCCCGACCCGCGGACGTCGCTGCGGTGGCGCGGGCCACCGCCGCCACGGCGGTCGACCGCGCCGCCGTCCGTCGGGCGCTCGGCACGCTCGTGCGGTCCAGGAGGCTGGGACCGCACGTCGTGGTGCAGGTGGCGCGGCTGACCGACGGCAGCGTGGTGTTCCGGCACGGGTCGGGTCTGGTCGTCCCGGCCTCGACCCTCAAGGTGCTCACCGCGGTGGCAGCGTTGGACGTGCTCGGTCCAGACCACCGCTTCGGCACCTCGGTCGTCGCGACGGCCCGTCGGGGGCGGGTGGTGCTCGTCGGAGGAGGCGACCCGCTGCTCGCCCGTCAGCGCCAACCGGCCGGCACCTACCCCCCGCGCGCCGACCTGGACACGCTGGCCCGCCGGACCGCGAGGGTGCTGACGGCCGCCGGCCGCAGCAGCGTCCGCGTGGGCTTCGACACCTCGCTGTTCACCGGTCCGGCGGTGAACCCGACCTGGGAGCCGTCGTACGTCCCGGACGACGTGGTGAGCCCCATCTCCCCGTTGTGGGTCGACGAGGGCCGGAGACGCGGCGGCTTCTCTGACCGGTCGCCCGACCCGGCCCGCGCGGCAGCGGCCGTCTTCGTCCGTGGCCTGGAGCGGTACGGCGTCACGGTCTCCGGACCGCTCTCCCGCGCGGTGGCGCCCCCGGCGTCCTCGGGTGGGCGCACGCTGGCGGAGGTGCGCAGCGCTCCGTTGGACGAGCTGGTGCAGCACGTTCTCGAGGTCAGTGACAACGAGGGGGCGGAGGTGCTGGCCCGTCAGGTCGCGGTGGCGCACGGCGAGCCGGCGTCCTTCGTCGGCGCCGCCCGCGCGGTGCGGGAGGTGCTGCGCAGCCTCGGGGTGCCCACCGACGGCGCTCGCATCTACGAC
>DASQDP010000150.1:0-4754 GCA_035634095.1 Nocardioidaceae bacterium
GCCTGCTCGATGAACCGCTGCACCGAGGTGGAGAACGAGTCGTAGGGGTGGTGCAGCAGCACGTCGTTGCGCTGCAGCGCCGTGAACACGTCGACGGGGGAGGCCGACTCGACCTCCGCGAGATGGCTGTGCGTCGAGGGCACGAACGCGGGGTACTTCAGCTCGGCCCGGTCCAGGTCGGCGATGTCGTGGAGGCCGGTCAGGTCCAGCGGGCCGGGCAGCCGGACCACCTCGCCGGCGTTGACCCCGAGCTCGGTGACCAGCAGGTCGAGGATGTGGTCGTCGATGGTCTCCTCGACCTCCAGCCGCACCGGGGGCCCGAAGCGCCGCCGCAGCAGCTCCTTCTCGAGCGCGGCGAGCAGGTTCTCGGCGTCGTCCTCCTCCACCTCGAGGTCCTCGTTGCGGGTGACCCGGAACGTGTGCACCCCGAGCACCTCCATGCCGGGGAACAGCCGCTTGAGGTGCTCGCCGATCACGTCCTCGAGCGGCACGAAGCGCTGGTTGCCGACCGGCACGAACCGGGCGAAGATCGGCGGCACCTTGACCCGCGCGAAGTGCTCCTTGCGGGTCTTCGGGTGGCGGACCAGCACCGCGATGTTCAGCGACAGCCCGGAGATGTACGGGAACGGGTGCGCGGGGTCCACCGCGAGCGGGGTCAGCACCGGGAACACCCGGTCCTTGAAGAGCTTCTTGCACTGCTTCTGCTCGTCGCGGGTCAGGTCGTCCCAGCGGACCAGCTCGATGTTCTCCTTGGCCAGCGCCGGAACGATCTCGTTGCGGAACAGGCTGGCCTGCCGCTCCATCAGCGCCGACGTGGTCTCCCAGATGTGCTCGAGCACCTCGCGCGGCATCAACCCGGACGTCGTCGGTACGGCGACCCCGGCGGCGATCCGCCGCTTGAGGCCGGCCACCCGCACCATGAAGAACTCGTCGAGGTTCGAGGCGAAGATGGCCAGGAACCGGGTGCGCTCGAGCAGGGGCAGGTTCGGGTCCTCGGCGAGCTCCAGCACCCTGCTGTTGAAGTGCAGCCAGGACACCTCCCGGTCGAGGAACCGGTCCGCGGGCAGCTCGGTGCCTGTGTCGCCGGACCCGTCGTCGTCGAAGGGCTCCGCCGGGAGCGGGTCGCGGGCGCCGTCGACGTACCCGTCCGAGCCGTTGTCCCAGTCGGCACCATCCGACCCGTCGGCCCGGTCGGTCGCCGATGCGTCGAGGTGCGCGGCGAGCGACGTGCCCGCGGGGGAGGTGTCGTCCATGCGCCCATCGTCCCACCACCAGGCGGACAGGTGCTAACCGTGCCGAGGCCCCTCGGTCAGCGGCGGGCGTACTGCACGTGGGTGTCGTGCTCGGCATGGGTGAAGCCGACCCGCCGGTAGGTCGCGACCGCGGGGGCGTTGTCGGCCTCGACGTAGAGGATGACCTCGTCCAGCCCCCGCGACGCCAGGTGCTCCAGGCCGGCCAGCGTCAGCCGCCGCCCGAGGCCGCCGCCCTGGGCGGACGGCGACACCCCGACGACGTACACCTCCCCGAACGCGGCAGCGCCACCCGCGGCGGCGTGCACCTTGGTCCAGTGGAACCCCACGAGCTGACCGTCGCGCTCGGCGACCAGGAAGCCCTCCGGGTCGAACCAGGGCTCGGCCATCCGCAGGTCGAGGTCGGCCCGGTCCACGCTGCCCTGCTCGGGGTGGGAGGCGAAGGCCTCGGCGTTCACGGCCAGGAACGCGTCCTCGTCGCGTCCCACCCGGAAGGGGCGTACGACGACCCCGTCCCGGTCAGCGGCCCGCGACGGCAGAGGGGGCAGGTCGGCCAGGGGCCGGCGCATCACCCACAGGTCGCGCACCCGCTCGAAGCCGAAGTGGGCGGCGAGGGCGGCGGCAGCGGGATGGTTGCCGTGCGACCACGCCGTCATCGCCCCCGGGGTGGTCGTCGCCGCCGTGGCGAGCGCGGCGCCGAGCCCACGGCCGCGGGAGCCGGGCGCGACCACCAGGTCGAGCGAGGTCCCGTGCAGCCAGGCGAACCCCTCGCCGTCGGCGGTCCACAGTCTCGAGGAGCCTGGGCCGTGGCGCAGGGCGAGCAGCGCCGCCTCGTCGAGCGGGGCGACGCCGTCAGCGGCGGTCGCCGCGTCGAGGACCCGCCGGAGCGCGGCGCCCGGTCCCCCGCCAGCGGACCAGTCGACGGCGGACGTATCGACGGGCGTCACCGGAGGGGTCATGGCGACACCCTCTCAGGCGTGCTCGCGCTCGGCCACGCTCTCCTTGGGGGGCAGCACGAACCGGTAGCCGACGTTGCGCACGGTGCCGATCAGCGTCTCGTTGTCCGGGCCGAGCTTGGCGCGCAGCCGCCGCACGTGCACGTCCACGGTGCGGGTGCCGCCGAAGTAGTCGTACCCCCAGACCTCCTGCAGCAGCTGCTCGCGGGTGAACACCCGGCCCGGGTGCTGCACGAGGTACTTCAGCAGCTCGAACTCCTTGAAGGTCAGGTCCAGCGGCCGCCCACCCAGCTTCGCGGTGTACGTCGACTCGTCGACCGTGACGTCGCCGGACCGGATCACGTGCGACTCCGGGTCGTCGGCGTCGCGCTGCGCCTGCAGTCGCCCGATCCCGAGCCGCAGGCGAGCTTCGAGCTCCGCGGGGCCGCAGGTGTACAGCAGCACGTCGTCCATGCCCCAGTCCGCGGCGACGGCGGACAGCCCGCCCTCGGTGACCACCAGCAGCACAGGCGCGTCGCTGCCCGTGGTGCGGATGAGACGGCACAGGTCGCGCGCGTGGGCGAGCTCCCTGCGGCCGTCCACCAGGACGAGATCAACCTCCGGCGCCTCGAGCAGCGCGCTGCCCTCGGCGGGCAGGATCTTCACCGCGTGGGGCAGCAGGGCCAGGGCCGGCAGGACCTCGGCGGAGGGCTGGGTGGTGCTGGTCAGCAGCAGCAACGTGCTCATCTGTGTCTCCCGGGTGACACGCGGGACGCTCGACTCGCCGTTGAGCCGCTGAGGCTGCGCGGGGACCCGGCGTACGTCGTCAGATCGGCCTCGCGCAATACGGCAGGATACCGGCATGAGCGTGCCGACCGCACCCGAGACGCCCGAGGTGGGGAGTGTCACTGTGCGCTACTGGGCCGGGGCCCGGGCCGCCGCGGGTGTGGAGAGCGACTCGGTCCCCGCCGCCGAGGGCGCGACGCTCGCCGACGTCCTGGCCGCCGTGCTGGCGCTGCATGCCGACCGGCCCCGGCTTCGCGAGGTGATCGCCGCCTGCTCGGTGCTGGTGGGGGACCGGCCGATGGGCGCCGCCGACCCGGGCGACGTGGTGCTCCACGCCGGCGACACCGTCGAGCTGCTGCCGCCGTTCGCCGGGGGCTGACTCCACCTGACTGGGCAACGTCCGGATGGCGGACGAGGTGTCCATGGGATGAGACGCATCACCGTGGGTCGTGGGCCGCTGCGTACCCTTGGTCCCATGTTCTCGACGCTGCTGACGAAGCGCCGCGCGGTGGATCACTGCCGCGTGCACTCAGCGCTGTGTCGGGCCTCCTGACAGGACGCGACCCGCTCGTCGCCGGTGTCCTCACCGGCTGACGCCTGCGCCGGGATCCCGTCCCCGCGCGGCCTCGCCGACCACCGACTCCCGGCGATGGCCCCCTGATCCCGCCTGCTCATCTCCTGCACCCCACCGAACGGCCCGGCCCCACCAGGCGCGCGGGCTCCCGAAAGGAACACCACCATGAGCCGCGAATCCGCTCTCGTGAACGCCGACTGGGTCGAGGCCCACCTGGACGACCCGCAGGTCGTCCTGGTCGAGGTCGACGAGGACACCACCGCCTACGACAAGGGCCACATCCGGGGCGCCATCAAGCTGGACTGGACGACCGACCTCCAGGACCAGGTGCGCCGCGACTTCGTCGGCAAGGCGCAGTTCGAGAAGCTGCTGTCCGACAAGGGCGTCGCCAACGACTCGACGGTGGTGCTGTACGGCGGCAACAACAACTGGTTCGCGGCGTACGCCTACTGGTACTTCAAGCTCTACGGCCACTCGGACGTGAAGCTGCTCGACGGCGGCCGCAAGAAGTGGGAGCTCGACAGCCGCGAGCTGACCGACGAGGCCGTCACCCGCGAGCAGACGAGCTACACCGCCGCGGAGCAGGACCTGTCCATCCGCGCCTTCCGTGATGAGACGGTCGCAGCCATCGGCACCCAGAACCTCGTCGACGTGCGCAGCCCCGACGAGTACGCCGGCCGGCTGCTCGCCCCGGCGCACCTTCCCCAGGAGCAGGCCCAGCGCGCCGGCCACATCCCGACGGCCGCGAACGTCCCGTGGAGCAAGGCGGCCAACGACGACGGCACGTTCCGCAGCGACGACGAGCTCAAGCAGATCTACAGCGACGCCGGCGTGGACTGGGACAAGGACACGATCGCCTACTGCCGCATCGGCGAGCGCTCGAGCCACACCTGGTTCGTACTGCGTGAGCTCCTCGGCCAGGAGAACGTGAAGAACTACGACGGCTCCTGGACCGAGTACGGCTCGCTCGTCGGTGTCCCGGTGGCGCTCGGCGACGAGCGGGGAGACGCCTGATGTGCGGCGCGACCACCGGAGGCCTGTCCCTGGACGGGGTCGACGTGAAGAAGGAGTCGGTGATCCAGGGTGTGGTGACGCGCGGCGAGGAGCCGGTGGGCGGCGCCTACGTCCGGCTGCTGGACCGGACCGGGGAGTTCACCGCCGAGGTGCCCACGTCGGCGACGGGCCACTTCCGCTTCTTCGCGGCTCCGG
>DASQDP010000151.1:0-3781 GCA_035634095.1 Nocardioidaceae bacterium
GGCGGGTCAGCGGTCGTCGGCTCCGGGGTCGGGGTCGTGCCGGTGGACAGCGACGCCGACGCAGCCGGCGGAGCGCTCTCCGATCCACGCCCTGTGCTGTCCCCCGAACCATCGCCGCAGGCCACTGACAGCGGTGGGTGCCTCTTTGCCACAGCTGCCATCGACCGGCCGGATGTCCGGGAATCCTCGTCCACTCGCGTCGTCATCGTCTGCTCCCTGGTGCCCGGGCGTTCAGGACATCGTGGGAACGGGCCGCAGGCAAGCGGCTGCGACCTCCCGGATCCGATCCAGGACCAACGGCACGACAGAGGGAGGTCAGCGGCCGGCTTCCGGGCGAGGGCGCCTCGGGAGGTGCGGCGTCCCGCTGGAATCCCCACCGCGGGCTCCAGCAGCGTGCTGCAGGTGCTGGCTGGAAGGGACGGTGAGCGGCGCCATCGTCGAGAAGTCATTGCGGAAGTACGCCAGCGGGGTCGGCGCGGCGCCACGGCCACGCACTTGCGCCACCTGTCAGCGGGGTGAGCCGAGCACGAGTTCCGCGACGTCTTCTTGGCTCGGTCGGCGGTTCGTGGTCGAGCAGCTGCGCCGTGCCGGATTCAGCCACTCTGGTCCGGGACGGCCCTCGTGGCCTGTATCGATGACGCGAGGACTGGCGATTCCTGGGAAGCGCTCAACTTCCGCGGTCTGTCTCGCTTCGCTCTCCACAGGTTTGGGCCTGAGGAGGAGTGGGTATAGATACATGCTGCATTTGTCGGCCCACCTCTTGGAAGAGGAAGGGACGGGACGGATGTGTGTGCAATGCCGGCGACTCGGGCGGAGGTGTACGAGACGCTCAGGAGCACGATCGAGGCGCTGCGCCGGTCCCTCCCGAATGGCAGCACGTCCTACACCGTCTTCCTCGGACCCTGCCCTCCCCAGGCCGTCGCCTGCACCGTGCGTGGCGGTGTGGGCGGTGGTGGCTACGTCATGGTGCACGCCAACGCAACGCCCACCGAGCAGCTGTGATGATGTCGAATCAACGTCAGGGCGTACTCGCGGCTGGAGACGCCAGCGCTGCGCCGCCACAGGCTCTGGGTCGACGCACCTTCCTCGTCGGCTTGTCCGTGACAGCTCTGGCGATCCCACTCATCGCAGTGATGCCTGAGAAGGCTCAGGCCCGAATCCCGTTCAGGGGGATCGACGTGCGTCCGCGAGCCGATTGGGCTCGGGGCCTGACTCCCACGGGTCCGTTGCAGCAGGAGCGACCAGGCGACACCCGCTTCCTGCTCGTCCACCACACTGCGTCCGCGAACGACTATGACCCCGGCGATGTGCCTGCTCTGCTCCGCGGCTTCTACTGGTTCCACACCGGCCCGGACAGGAAGTGGCCGGACGTTGCCTACAACTTCTTCGTCGATCGGTATGGCACGGTGTGGGAGGGCCGCACCGGCAGCTTGACCGGTCCGGTGATGGCCGATGCAACCGGTGGCAGCCAGGGGTTTGCCCAGTTGTGCTGCTTCATCGGCCACCACCAGGCCGAGGCTCCGACCCCGGAAGCCCAGACTTCCATGACGGCCCTGCTAGCAGCACTTGCGGATGTCTATGCCATCGAGACCGCGCCGGGTGCCACGACCACCTTCGTGTCCCGTGGGTCCAACCGCTGGCCGGTCGGTACCACGGTGACGACCACGACGATCGCTGGACATCGGGACATGTCCCTCACCGCTTGCCCCGGTGATGCCGCCTATGAACTGGTACGAGATGTGTTCCCCGCCGCAGTCACCGCGCTGAGGCCGACCCCACTCTGAATATCCACCCACGACCGTGGGTGATGTCCCGGAGCGGACCGCTGCGTCGGCCGAAGTGCCTCAGCACTGCAACGGCACCCATGGTGGTGCCTGTCCGCGGGCTCGGTAGTGGGCGGTGCGGGCCTGGGCCTGGCATCGTCGTCGCAGCCCGTCGGCACCACAGGCCTGATGCAACGTCTCGTGGGTCACGAGAGGCCGCGCGGCTGCGTCCGTCATCCTCGATACGCTCTGGCTCCCTCACAGGTCACCGAGGAGAGGTACATGCGCAGCTTGTTGGTCAGCTTCCGCAACTTCGCGTTCTCCGGCAGTCTGATCGACCTCGCCGTGGGGCTGGCGATCGGCGCGGCGTTCGCCGCCGTCGTGGAGTCGCTGGTCGGAGACGTGATCCTCCCTCTGGTCGCGGCCATCTTCGGAGCGCCGAACTTCGATGCCCTCGTCCTCACCGTCAACGGCGGCCAGATCCGCTACGGTGCGTTCTTGACCGCGCTCGTCTCGTTCCTCCTGCTGGCGTTCACGATCATGATGATCGTGCAGGCGATCCGCCACGCGACCGGCCGCGAGACCGCTGGCGCCCAAGGCAGCCGCGAGTGCGACCACTGCAAGAGCTTCATCCCGGTGGACGCTTCGGTGTGCATGTTCTGCACCCGCGACGTCGAACCCATCGTCTCCTGACACGTCAGCGACGCGCACAGGTGCTGTTGCAGTCGTGAGGCCTGTCCTGGCGATCACTTCACCCGGATGCGGATGGCGGCGATGACGTGCCCGCCCCCTCCGCGCCGGCGACGGGCGGGCTCCGCGCGACGGCGGTCCCCGGGCCGACGCCGGTGACCGCGCAGCTCGGGTTCGGGCTGGCCGCGATCGGGCGGCCTGCCTACATCACCCCCGGCCGGGGGGCCGACCTCCCCGCCGACCGCTCCCCCGCCGCCCTCGAGGCCCGGGCGCACGAGCTGCTCGACGCCGCCGCGGCCGCGGGCGTCACCTACGTCGACGCGGCCCGCTCCTACGGCAGGGCCGAGGAGTTCCTCGCCGGCTGGCTGCGCCGCTCCGGCGCCCGTCCGTTCGTGGCCAGCAAGTGGGGCTACCGCTACACGGCCGACTGGCGTCCGGACGCCGAGCGGCACGAGGTCAAGGAGCACACCCTCCCGGCGTTCGAGCGCCAGTGGGCGGAGAGCAGTGCGCTGCTGGGCCCCTGGCTGCGGCTCTACCAGGTCCACTCGCTCACGGTCGACAGCCCGCTGTGGGCGGACCGCGCGCTGCTCCGGGCCCTCGCCGAGGTGCGGGCGCAGGGGGTGGAGCTGGGGTTCTCGACCTCCGGCCCCGCACAGGGCGACGCCGTCCGCCGGGGGCTGGCCCTCACGGTGGACGGCCGGCCGCTGTTCACCAGCGTGCAGTCGACCTGGAACCTCCTCGAGCCCTCCGCCGCCGGCGCCCTGGCCGAGGCCCGTGCCACGGGGGCACGGGTGGTGGTCAAGGAGGCCCTGGCCAACGGGCGCCTCGCCGTCGGGGACTCCCCGGACACCGCCGCTCTGACCGGGCTGGCCCGGGCACGCGGGGTCGGCGTGGAGGTGGTCGCGCTCGCCGCGGCGCTGGCGCAGCCCTGGGCCGACGTCGTCCTCAGCGGGGCGGTGACCGTCGGGCAGCTGCGGTCCGGCGCCACGGCGACGGTGGTGGCCGCCGACCTGATCGGCACCGACGTCGCCGACCTCGTCGCGCCGCAGCCGGCCGTGGACTACTGGGCCGAGCGCAGCGACCTGCCCTGGCGGTGACCGGCGGGCGGACACCGCCGCCGGACCGGGGACCCGCGCCGGCGACCCCGATCGTCCGGGACCCGGGGAGCCCTCCGGACGCGACCGGACCGCTCAGCCGCCGTCCCACCACCGTGCGGCGGCCTCGGCGGGGGTCAGCCCGTCCAGCTCCACGAACCCGTTCAGCTGCACGAGCACGTCGGTGGTCAGCCGCGCGCTGGCCGCGTCGAACGCCGTCCCCAGGCCGTCCCA
>DASQDP010000152.1:0-3643 GCA_035634095.1 Nocardioidaceae bacterium
GCGGGGCCACCCGGGCGTCCCGGTGCGCGTCGAGGACGACGAGGCCCTCGGCGGACAGCCGGCGCATGGCCTCGCGCAGCGGGGTGGTGCTGACCTCGAGCTCGGCCGCGAGGGCCTCCTGGCTCACGGTCGCGCCCTGCGGGAGCGCGCCGGACATGATCCGCTCGCGGACCTCGGCGTAGGCGTAGTCGGCCTTGGTCAGCGCGGGACGCACCGGTACGGCCACCCAACCCCCTCTGTCCGGAACGGTGGGGAGACTGTACCGCCGTGTTGTTGCCTGTAGCCTATAGACCACGCGATGGAGGTGGGCATGGCCCAGATGGACAGCTTCGGTGCCCGGCAGGCCCTCGACCTGGGGTCGAGCACCTTCGAGACGTGGTCGCTGCGCGCTGTCCCGGGTGCGGAGGACCTGCCGTTCTCTCTGAAGCTGGTGCTGGAGAACATGCTGCGCCACGAGGACGGCGTCACGGTGACCGCCGAGGGGATCGCGCGGCTGGCGGGCGGGGTCGCTACGGGGGAGGAGGTGTCCTTCTCGCCGGCCCGGGTGTTCCTGCACGACACCAACGGCATCCCCGTCCTGGCCGACCTGGCCGCGATGCGCGAGGTGGTGCGCGATCTGGGCGGGGACCCGCAGGCGGTGGACCCGGTGATCCCGGCGGAGCTGACCGTCGACCACTCGGTGGTCACCGACGTCTCCGGCCGCCCGGACGCCCTGGCGCTCAACGTGGCCCAGGAGTACGCGCGCAACGAGGAGCGCTACCGGTTCCTCAAGTGGGGCCAGCAGCAGTTCCGCCGGCTCGCCGTCGTCCCGCCGGGGACCGGGATCATGCACCAGATCAACCTCGAGTACCTCGCCGACGTCGTCGTGCGGCGGGACGGGCGCGCCTTCCCCGACACCCTGGTCGGCACCGACTCGCACACCACGATGATCAACGGGCTGGGCGTGCTGGCCTGGGGCGTGGGCGGCATCGAGGCCGAGGCGGCGATGCTCGGCCTGCCGGTCAGCCCCCTCGTCCCGCCGGTCGTCGGGCTGGAGCTCACCGGCGAACGACGGCCCGGGGTGACCGCCACCGACCTGGTGCTGACCATCGCCGAGGTGCTGCGCGCCCGCGGGGTGGTCGGCTGCTTCGTGGAGTTCACCGGGCCGTCGGTGGGCGCCGTCCCGCTCGCCGACCGCGCCACCCTCGCGAACATGAGCCCGGAGTTCGGGAGCACCTGCGCGGTCTTCCCGATCGACCGGGTGACCCTGGACTACCTGCGCTTCACCGGCCGCGACGCCGAGCACGTCGCCGTGGTCGAGCGCTACGCCAAGGAGCAGGGGCTCTGGCACGACCCGGCCGCCCGCCCCCGCTTCGACGACGTCCTCCGGCTGGACCTCTCGACGGTGGAGCCGTCCCTGGCCGGCCCGCGGCGTCCGCAGGACCGCGTCCCGCTGGCCAGCGCACGCAGCCGCTTCCAGAGCGCGCTGGCCGAGATGCTCGCCGACCGGTCGCCGTCCCCGGCCGTGGACGTCGTCGACGAGGCCGGCCGGGAGTCCTTCCCGGCCAGTGACGCCCCGGCTCTCGACCCGGTCGCGCCACGGGAGGAGTCCGGGCTGCGGCACGGGGCGGTCGCGATCGCGGCGATCACGTCGTGCACGAACACCTCCAACCCGCAGGTCATGGTCGCCGCCGGACTGCTGGCGCGGAACGCGGTGCGGGCGGGGCTGGCGACCAAGCCGTGGGTCAAGACCAGCCTGGCCCCGGGGTCGAAGGTGGTGACCGACTACCTGCACGGGTCGGGGCTGGACGGCCCGCTCGAGCAGCTCGGTTTCCACACGGTCGGCTACGGGTGCATGACCTGCATCGGCAACTCCGGGCCGCTGGCCGCGGAGGTCGGCCGGGAGGTCGCCGACCGCGGCCTGCTCGTCGCCGCGGTGCTCTCGGGCAACCGCAACTTCGACGGGCGCATCAACAACGACGTCGCCATGAACTACCTGGCCTCCCCGCCGCTCGTGGTCGCCTACGCCCTCGCCGGCTCGATGGACGTCGACCTGCTGCACGAGCCGCTGGGTGTCGGCGCCTCGGGCGAGCCGGTCCACCTGGCCGACCTGTGGCCGTCCGACGCCGAGGTCGAGGACGTCGTCCGCGCGCACCTGGACCCGGCGATGTTCACCGCCCGCTACGCCGACGTCTTCACCGGCGAGGAGCGCTGGGCGGGCCTGTCGGTCGGCGGTGGCGCGACCTTCGACTGGGACCCGGACTCCACCTACGTCCGCCGCCCGCCGTTCCTGGACGGCCTGACGCCCGAGCCCGGGCCGGTGACCGACGTCGTCGGTGCGCGCGTCCTGGCGGTGCTCGGGGACTCCGTGACGACCGACCACATCTGCCCGGCGGGGCGCATCCCGGCCGACAGCCCGGCGGGGGAGTTCCTGCGAGCCCGCGGCGAGGCCGACCTCAACACCTACGCCTCCCGGCGCGGCAACCACGAGGTCATGCTCCGCGGCGCCTTCGGCAACCAGCGGCTGCGCAACCGGCTGGTGCCGCACCGACGGGGCGGCTGGACCCTCGACCACCTCGACGGCGGCGAGAAGACGATCTTCGACGCGACCGAGCACTACCGCGCCGCGGGGACGCCACTGGTCGTCCTGGCCGGCCGGGAGTACGGCACCGGCTCCTCCCGCGACTGGGCGGCCAAGGGGACGGCGCTCCTGGGCGTGCGAGCGGTGATCGCCGAGAGCTTCGAGCGGATCCACCGCGCCAACCTCGTCGGCATGGGCGTGCTGCCCCTGCAGTTCCTCGAGGGCGACAGCGTCGACTCCCTCGGCCTCACGGGGCACGAGACCCTCAGCACCGAGGGGCTGGCCGGCCTGGACGAGGAGGACCGGCCGCGGGAGGTCACGGTCCGCGCGGAGGCCGACGGCCGGGTGCGCACCTTCCGCGCGCGGGTGCGGCTGGACACCGCGACCGAGGCCAGGCACTTCCGGCACGGCGGGATCCTGCCTTTCGTCGCTCGGTCGCTGCTGCGGCGGACGACCACGTCCTGTCCTCCTCCCCTCCCTCGCAGTTGATCATGGGCTTGTCGCAGGCGGACACGCGCGACGCGGCCAGGCGCGCGACACCGACCCCATGATCGACACGGGGGACGACGGGCGTGCTCGCCCGAGCAGCACCGACGCGCCGGGCTAGCGTGGCGCCGTGGCCGCCGCTCCGTTCCGCCCGCCCTGGTTCGGCAACCGGGGGGTGCAGATCCTCGCCGCCGGCGCGCTCGCCTACAGCCTCGTGCAACTGGTGGTGCAGCTCGTGGACGCCGAGTGGGGGCCGGCGGTCCTCAGCTTCGCGTGGAGCGTCCTGTTCGGCTACGTGCTGGTCGAGTCGCTGCGCTTCCGCCGCGAGCAGGAGGCGGAGCGGGACGAGCCGGTGGAGCCCGACGACGGAACCGGCGCCGCGGGATAACCTCGACGTGCCAGGAGGGCTCGCCTAGTGGCCGATGGCGGCGGTCTTGAAAACCGCTATGGGGTAACACCCATCGTGGGTTCGAATCCCACGCCCTCCGCTCCTGACCAGCGTTTTTGTGCTACCCGAAAGGCTCCGGTGACGGGCGCCCGGCGCCCCGGATCGCTCGCGTGCCCGCTACGTGCCCGTACGGTTCGGGGTCGTGCCCG
>DASQDP010000153.1:0-2897 GCA_035634095.1 Nocardioidaceae bacterium
GTTCTCGTGGGTGACCTCGTAGAGGTCCTCCATGAAGGGCAGCGCCGCCTCGCGCAGCCCGAGACCGCGGGGGGCCAGCGCGCCGAGCTCCCACACCCGCAGGCCCACCCGGTAGCGGCCGTCCTCGTCGCGTTCGACTCCACCCCACGCGCACAGCTCCGCCACCAGACGATGCGCGGTCGACAGCGGCACGCCGACGGCCCGGGCGATCTCCGACAGCGTGAGCGCCGGCCGTTCCCGGGTGAAGGCGTCGAGAACGGCGAGCAGCTTGCCGCCCGCCGTCCGCCGGGGCGGCAGCGGTCCGGCACGGAGGCCGCTGGTCACGGGACGTCGATGGTGACGACCCCCGGCCGCCCGTCGGCGCCGGACAGCCCGCCGGTGCGGGCGCTGACCACGCGGGAGACGCAGCACTGCAGCCGGTCGCCCGCCCGGTGCTGGCCGTCGCTGAGGAAGACGTCGCGGTGGTCGATGACACCGTCGACGTCGAGGACCTTGACCTCACAGAGACCGCACTCGCCGCGGCGGCAGTCGAACATCATGTCCGCACCGCTCACCTCCAGCGCCTCGAGCATCGACACGTCGTGCGGCACGAGGGTCTCCAGGCCCAGCCGCGGGATGTGCACGGTGAACGCCTCAGGGGCGAACCGGCCGCTGCTGCCGAACGTCTCGAACCGCAGGTCGGCCGGGCGCCGTCCGGCCTGGGCCCAGGCCGACCTGATAGCGTCGAGCATCGGCGTGGGCCCGCACACGTAGAGCTCTCCGCCGTGCGGGACGCCGGCGACGAGCTCGGCGACGTCGAGGGAGGCGCCCTCGTCGTCGATCCGCAGGTCGAGGCGGTCGCCGTGCTCGGGGACGAGCTCGTCGAGGAACGCCATGAGGTCCCGCGACCGGGCGCCGTAGACGAAGCGGTAGTCCGCGCCGCGGGCCTTGAGCGCCGTCCCCATGGCCACCAGGGCGGTGATGCCGATCCCCCCGGCGACCAGGACGTAACCGGGCTTGCCGTAGTTGAGCGCGAAGTTCTGCAGCGGCTGGGTGATCGACACCTCCTGTCCTCGCCGCAGGCTGTGCATGTAGGCCGAGCCGCCCCGGCTCTGCCGGGCCAGCTGCACCCCGAGGACCAGCTCGGTGCCGTAGCCGCTCGTGCCCACGACGGAGTACGAGCGGACGTCGGCGCGGCCGTTGACGTAGACCCCGATGTCGACGTGGCTCCCGGGAGCCGCGGGCGCGTCGAGCCGCTCGGGTTCGAGCACGATCCGCCTGACGTGCTGGGCGACCTCGCAGACGTCGATCACCCGCGCCCTCCCCCACCGCTTGGCGCTCGTGGCTGCCATGTCGGCCGCCCCGGCTACAGCCCGCGGCCCATGAGGCCGACCGTGGGCTGCTCCCGGTGCCGGGCCACCCCGCCGGCCACCTCCGCTGCCTGACCGGTTCCGCCGTCGACCAGCGGCTCGGCGTTGGCCGCGCCGGTGACCTCGGCCATCGCGGCGGCGGCGTGCCCGGCCTCGTCGCTCACCGCTCCGGTGTCCGAGCCGAGCTCGGCGTCGATCATGCGCTGGACGATCCGGCGGGTCCACATGCTGCCGGCGTCGATGTTGAGGTTGTAGAAGTCGTAGTCGGGGTTGGCCTCGATCCCCCGCTGCTGGGCCTCGAGCATCTGCTCGTCCTCGAAGAAGACGTTGGACACGCCCTCGCGCAGCCGGGTGGTGATCACCTGCTTGTCCAGGCACCAGTCGCGGGCGAACGCCCACAGGTAGTGGCAGGTGTTGTCGGTCTCCGGCGTCATCGTGTTGATCACCGTGCCGGTGACTCCCTGGCTGCGGTCGCCCTCGGGTGCGCCGGTACCCGCCTTGGCCACGCCGACGTCGATCGCGATCGTCGACGGCGCGGTGTAGTTGATGATCTGCCAGCGGTCGACCGGTCCCTCGTAGCCGGGGAAGCGGTCCTGCAGGTTGCGCTTCCAGAACGGCGGCGGGTCGATGCCCAGCATCCACTTGGTCACCGTCACCGTCCGGTCGGTGTGGGTCACGGTGAACTCCGACTCGGACAGCGCGTCGTGGCCGATGCTCGACCCGTGCACGAACTGCTCGTGCGTGAGGTCCATGAGGTTGTCGACGATCAGCTGGTAGCTGCAGTTGACGCGGATCGTCTTGCCGTCACCGGCCCACTCGGGGTGCTCGTTCCAGTACAGGTCGGGCACCAGGGCCGGGTCGGCCAGCGCCGGGTCGCCCGGCCAGACCCACACGTAGCGGTGCCGCTCCACCACCGGGAAGGAGTGCACCGTGGCGCTGGGGTTGATCGTCTCCTGCGCCGGCATGAACGTGGCCCGGCCGTCGGGGTCGTAGCAGATGCCGTGGTAGCCGCACATGATCTCCTCGTCGCCGCGCAGCCTGCCCATCGACAAGGGCGCCAGCCGGTGCCAGCAGGCGTCGGCGAGCGCCACCGGACGGCCGCTCGTGGTCCGGTAGAAGACGATCGGCCGGTTGGCGATCGTCTTGGCCAGCAGGTTGCGCCCCACCTCGTGGTCCCACGCCGCCGCGTACCAGGCGTTGAGCGGGAACGAGCGGAAGGTGGCGTGCCCGGTCGGGCGGCCGATGGAGGCGGGAGAGGTCAGGCCGGGTCGGGTCATGTCGAGGTCCCTTCGGAGGTCTCGGACGGGGCGGACGGTGCAGGGGACGCTCAGGCGGGGATCGGGTCCTCGTGGTGGGCCGGTGACTCCCTGACCATCGCGTAGAGGAAGAAGGAGACGATCATGATCCCGGCGGCGAGGTAGACCCCGGGAGCCCAGCTGCCGGTCGCGTCGCGGAGGATGCCGCTGACCACCGGGCTGAGCACGGCGCCGATCTCGGAGACCAGGTTGAGCATGCCGAAGGCCGAGCCGCGCTCGCTGGCGGGCACCA
>DASQDP010000154.1:0-5546 GCA_035634095.1 Nocardioidaceae bacterium
GCGCGCCCGCGACGCCGGCGCGATGGCCTACCTGGTCAAGCCGTTCTCCAAGAACGACCTGGTACCGGCGATCGAGGTGGCCCGCGGTCGCTTCGCCGAGATGACCGCCCTCGACGGCGAGGTGCGCACGCTCGAGGAGCGGCTGGAGACCCGCAAGGTGGTCGAGCAGGCCAAGGGCAAGCTGATGAGCGAGCAGGGGCTCAGCGAGGCCGAGGCCTTCCGGTGGATCCAGCGGACGGCGATGAACGAGCGCACGTCGATGAAGGCGCTGGCCCAACGCATCCTGCAGCCGGAGGCCGCCGCGGACCCCACGACGGGCAGCTGAGCCCGCGGCCGGACGCCGATCCCGCTGTGTGTCGGGGCGGGATCGAGCAGGTCACGACCTGATCACGGTCCGGGCAACCCCTGCTCCACCCCCGGATCGGGCAGCTACCTTCCCCCCACTGACCGGTCGCCCGCCTGGGCGGGCCGGGTGCACGACTGACACCACAGTGGGAGTTGTTTGATGCGAACAGGCATCCTCGCGCGCAACGCCGCCATCGCGTCCGCGGCCCTCCTCGTCCTGACCGCCTGCGGCGGCGGGGGCGACGAGGGAGGTACCGCAGCCGAAGGTGAGGGCGGCGGCGGCGGTGAGCAGACGGTCAACGTCTACGGCACCGACGGCAACATGGGCAACGCGCTGGGCGAGTCGTTCACCCAGCAGGGCGCGCTGGCCGGCATGTCGGGCACGACGCCGCTGACCGAGCTGTCGTCGGACTTCCGGGAGCGGCTCGACGCCACCTACCCGGGGCTGCAGGACTACAACTACGCCGGCGAGACCTACGACGCCGCCGTCATCACGGCCGTGGCCGCACAGCTGGCCGGCACGAACGACGCGAACGTCTTCAAGGAGTACGTCAACGGCGTCACCTTCGGCGGCGAGAAGTGCACCGACATCGCCAGCTGCCTCGCCATCGTCAACGAGGGGGGCAACCCGGACTACGACGGCATCTCCGGCCCGCTGGCGTTCACCGAGGCCGGTGAGCCCTCGGTGGCCAGCTTCGGCATCCTCACCTTCGGCGAGGACAACGCCATCGACGAATCCCAGACCGAGTTCGTGCTCGCCGGTGACGAAGCCAACGCCGCCTCCGACGAGGGTCCGGCCCCGGCCGCTCCCGGCACCACCGGGGAGCAGCTGGTGATCGGCACGCTGCTGCCGCTGACCGGCAACCTGGCCTTCCTCGGCCCGCCCGAGGTCGCCGGTGCCCGCCTGGCCATCCAGGAGATCAACGCCGCCGGTGGTGTGCTCGGCCAGGAGGTGCGGCTGGTCGAGGGTGACTCCGGTGACGCCTCGACCGACACCGCCACCCAGACCGTCGACCGGCTGCTCCAGGAGGGCGTGAACGCCATCCTGGGTGCCGCGTCCTCGGGGGTCAGCCTCACGGTCATCGACCGGATCACCGGCGCCGGCGTGCTGCAGTTCTCGCCGGCGAACACCTCCGACCAGTTCACCGACTACAACGACAACGGGCTGTACTTCCGCAGCGCGCCCCCGGACACGCTGCAGGCCCGGGCGCTGTCGGACCTGATCATCAACGACGGCAACAACACCGTCGGGATCATGGCGCTCAACGACCCGTACGGCACCGGTCTCATGGAGAACACCCGGGAGAACCTGATCGCCGCGGGCCTGGCCGAGGACAGCATCCAGACGCTGACCTACGACCCGCAGGCGGCGAACTACGACGCCGAGATCCAGCAGATGGTGGACTTCAACCCCAACGCCATCGTGGTCATCGGTTTCGAGGAGTCGGCACGGATCATCGAGGGCCTCAACTCGCTGGGCATCGGCCCGGCGCGTGGATCCCCGCGGGCGCCGTCCCCGGCGCCCGATCGACGCAGGCCAGGGGCTCGGCACCCGCTCGCGGTGCCGGGCCACTGGCATGTCCGGGGGCTGCCCAGCACTGCAGGTGCTGTCCCCCGAGGCCGCCGTTCGGCGGGCCGGCCGGTGTGGTCGGAGGACGCGACCGGCCAGCGCCACCAGCCGTGGTCCGCGGGCGTGCTCTCAGGCGGTGAGGAGCCACGCCGACCTCGTCGTCGAGCAGCGGCACCGGCAGCCCGTACCAGCTCGGGCCCCGGCCGGACCCCGGTGCGCCGCAACGCCCGCCGTCGAGCTCGAGCAGGGTGACGGGGGAGTGGTCGCCGTCCCGGTCGGCATCGGGCCGCAGCACCACCGTGTCGTCGTCCGCCACGACCACTGGGCCCGGCCGCGCCGGGGAGGCGTGCACTGGCACGCCTGAGCGTGGTGCAGCGGGCGAGCTCCGGACCGTTCCTCCCGCGGTCGTGGTACCGCAGCCGCCAGGTCCGGTTCATGCACGCTGCCCACCGCACCGGCGCGCGGACGACGACGGCGCCAGCCCCCGGCGGCCAGGCCCCGTCCCGGGCCCCGCCCTGAGCTTGCGACGGGTGGGGAGGACGGGGTCCTTCCTCAGTGGGCCTTGGCGAGCGTGCCCAGGTAGAGCTCGATGACCTTCGGGTCGTTCATCAGCGACTCACCGGTGTCGGTGTAGGCGTTGCGGCCCTGGTCGAGCACGTACCCGCGGTCGCAGATCTGCAGGCACCGGCGGGCGTTCTGCTCGACCATGATGATCGAGACACCGGTGGCGTTGATCCGCCGGCAGCGGATGAACACCTCGTCCTGGTAGGCGGGGGACAGGCCGGCCGACGGCTCGTCGAGCAGCAGCACCGACGGCTCCATCATCAGCGCCCGGCCCATGGCCACCATCTGCCGCTCACCGCCGGACAGCGACCCGGCCTTGGTCTTGCGGCGCTCCCCGAGCATGGGGAACAGCTCGGCCACGTAGTCGAAGCGCTGTCGGAACATCTTCGGCCGCAGGTACGCGCCCATCTGCATGTTCTCCTCGATGGACAGCGAGGGGAACACGTTGTTGTTCTGGGGCACGTAGCCCACCCCGAGCGACACCAGCCGGTGGGCCGGCGCGGACGTGATGTCCTCCCCGCGCAGCGTCACCGCACCGGCGCGGACCGGGATGAGCCCGAACAGCGTCTTGAGCAGCGTCGACTTGCCGGCCCCGTTCGGGCCGATGATGCCGACCAGCTCGCCGTCCTGCAGGTAGAAGTCGCAGCCGTTGAGGATGTTGACGCCGGGCAGGTAGCCGGCCACCAGCTCGTCAGCCCGGACGAGGGCACCCTCGGCGAGGCGCTCGTGCTCCCCGCGGGTGGCGGCGAGCTCGGCGGGGGACATCCCCTCGGCGAGCGCCCGCTGGTCGGGGGTGCCGCCGTCGTTGTGCCCGACCTGGAACATCGGGTCCTCCATGGCCGGGTCGTCCATGGTGCTCATCGGTCCTCCTCGCGTCGGGTGTCGGGGCCGATGACGTCGCCCTCGGCGTGCTCCTCGCGGGCGATGGCCGCCTCGGCCTCGGCGAGGACGCGGTCCTCCTCCTCGACGGTGAGCGGAGCGTCGTGGTGTGCGCCGAGATAGGCGTCGACGACCGCCTGGTTCTGGCTGATGGACTCCGGCGGTCCCTCGGCGATGACCTTGCCGGCGGCCATGACGACGACCCAGTCGCTGATGTCCCGGACGACGTCCATGTCGTGCTCGACGAAGACGACCGTCATGCCCTCCTCGCGCAGGTCCTTGACGTGCCCGAGCAGGCTCTGCGTGAGGGCCGGGTTCACCCCGGCCATCGGCTCGTCGAGCATGACGACCTTGGGGTCGCTCATCAGCGCGCGGGCCATCTCCAGCAGCTTGCGCTGGCCGCCGGACAGGGTGCCGGCGAAGTCGTCCTTCTTCCGGTCCAGCTTGAAGCGACCGAGCAGGTCCATCGCCTTCTCGGTGTTCTGCCGCTCCTGCGAACGCCACGTCCCGGGCACCAGGGCCCGGAAGAAGCTCTCGCCCTTCTGCCCCTGCGCGCCGAGCAGCATGTTCTGCAGCACGGTCAACCGGGACAGCGCCTTGGTGAGCTGGAAGGTGCGCACGACGCCCAGCCGGGCCACCTGGTGCGGCGCGAGCTTGCCCAGCGAGCGGCCGTCGAAGGACCAGGTGCCGGTGTTGGGCTGGTCGAAGCCGGTCAGCAGGTTGAACAGCGTCGTCTTGCCGGCGCCGTTCGGGCCGATGAGGCCGGTGATCCCGCCGCGCTGGATCTCCAGGTGGTCCACGGACACGGCGGTGAGGCCACCGAAGGTGCGGGTGACCCCGTCGACGACGACCGCCGGGTCGGGCTTGGCGACCCCCACCTCCCAGGGGAGGTCGCGCAGCGCGGCACGGGCGAGCAGCCGGGGCGCGCGCCCGGTCGCGGCCGGGTCCAGCGACGCGGCGTGCGCGCCGACGGCGGCCGGCTCGCCGGACGTCTGGTCAGCGGGCATCGAGCATCACCTCTCGTCGGTCACCGAAGATGCCCTGCGGGCGGAAGACCAGCAGCAGCATGAGTCCGAGCCCGATCAGCACGAACCGGATCTGCGCCACGTCGGTCGCCGAGAGCAGGCCCTCGGGGATGATCCCGTTCCCGATCAGCGTACGCAGTCCGGTGTCGGCGAACTGGATGATGAAGTACATCAGCATCGAGCCGACCACCGGTCCGAGGACACGGGCCGCACCGCCCAGGATCAGGGCGGCGTAGGCGAGGAACGTGTTGGCGTTCTGGTACTGGTCGGGGTTGGCCGACGCGGTGCCCAGCGCGTAGATCATCCCGCCGAGGGCGCCCAGGACACCGCCGAGGACCAGCGCCTGCATCTTGTAGACGTAGACGTTCTTCCCCAGCGCGCGGACGGCGTCCTCGTCCTCGCGGATGGACTTGACCACCCGGCCCCACGGGCTGCGGACCAGCAGCCAGATCAGCAGGCAGGCCAGTGCCACCAGCGTCCAGCCGACGACCGTGACCCACAGCTCGGCGCCGCTCCACCGGGTGCCGAGGATCGGGTACTGCCGGGCGGTGTCCCACGGGGCGAGGGCCACGAAGTCGGCGTTGAACCCGGACAGGCCGCGGGTGCCGTTGGTGACCGGCGTGGCCGACACCGAGCGGAAGAGCAGCCGCAGGCCCTCGGCCGCCGCGATGGTCGCGATGGCGAGGTAGTCCGCGCGCAGCCGCAGCGTCGGCAGGCCGAGCAGCAGGGCGAGGACGACGGCGGCCAGGATGCCGACGAGCACGCCCACCCAGAAGGGCAGGCCCCACTGGCTGACCGAGATCGCGATGCCGTACCCGCCGAGCATGGCGAAGGCGATCTGGCCGAAGTTGAGCAGCCCGGTGTAGCCGAACTGCACGTTGATGCCGATGGCGAGCAGCGCCAGGAAGACGGCCTGGAAGCCGAGGCCGGCCTTGAGGGCGACGGCGAAGGCGTCGATCAGTTGACCCATGGCTCAGCCCACCCGTACCCGGCTGCCCAGGATGCCCTGCGGCCGCACGATGAGGATCACGATCAGCAGGAGCAGCCCGCCGACGTACTTGACGTCGTTGGGGATCACCAGCGTGGACATCTGGACGAAGACGCCGACGACGAGGCTGCCGACCAGGGCGCCGTAGGCCGTCCCCAGACCGCCCAGGGTGACG
>DASQDP010000155.1:0-2442 GCA_035634095.1 Nocardioidaceae bacterium
TGGTCGACTTTGGCGCGGTAGTAGGCGGAGGGGAACCGGTCCACCCCGACAATGGACAAGGTGAGGTGGTGCCCGACGCCGGCGCGCTCCTCCGCGGCGAACAGGTGCTCGGTCGCCATGGTGAAGAACGACGAGGCCGGCCGGTAGCGGGACGCGGCGACGTTGCTGAGGTCCACGACGGCGTCGACGCCCTCGACCGCCTCGTCGAGACCGGCCCCGGTGGTCAGGTCTCCCCGCACAAGGTGCTGCCCGTCAGGACCGGAGCCGCCGGATCGTCGGCTGAGCACTCGAACCTGGTGGCCGGCTGCCGCGGCGCGCCGGGCGAGGACGTGTCCCGAGGTGCCGGTGCCACCGGCGATGAGAACCTGCATCCGTTCTTCCCTTCGGCTCTTCGCGGCGTCAGGACCGCGGCATCCGCCCGCGTCGTACGGCGAGGCCGCACAACGCGGCGCATGGCAGATACTCTCCCGAGAACCAGCCCTCGGTCGAGGGTGTCGGGGCGCGGTGTCCAGGCGTCACACGGCCTGCAGCACCGGCTCGGCGGCAGACAGGAACCGTCGGGCGACCTCGGTGGCGCGAGCGTGCGCTGCGCGGCGGCCGGGCTCCGGGTCGGCGGTGGCAAGGTTCGGTCGGAACTCGATGCTCCGGATGTCGTCGACGCCGGCCCAGCGCAGCCAGTCCTCGACGTAGGGCTGCTGGAAGTCACTGCCAAAGCCCGGGCCACGGCCGGGACCGTAGACCGCGCCGGTGTAGATGACGGCGGCCCGCTTGTTCTCCAGCAGGCCCGTGTAGCCGGTGGCGGGGTCGAATCCGAAGACCATGCCGGGTTGGCTGACGACGTCGATGAACTGCTTGAGGATGTACGGCACTGACGCGTTCCACATCGGCACGGAGAAGAGGTAGTTGTCTGCGGAGTCGAAACGGTCGAACGCGTCGCGCGCGGCGCGCCAGGCGATGGCCTCGTCGCCCTCGGGGTCCGCGCCGCCGAAGATCGCCATCTTGGCGGCGGCAGCAGCCGGGCCGAACTCCGGCAGGGTGCCGTCCCAGAGGTCCCAGTGCTCGACGATGACCTCGGGATGGGCCGCGCGAAGCTCGTCGAGGAACGTCGCCGCGATGGCCAAGGACTCGGAGCGCTGGCCGCGGGGGGAGGCGGAGATGTGCAGAAGGGTGGACATGATCGACTTCCTTTGCCTGGTGTGTACGTGCGGACGCACATAAAATAGCATAGGTGCGTGCACGCGCACAAGACTCCACCGGGTCCACGGCTCGGTGGGAGCCCGCGATTCACACGTCGAAGGACCGGTGGGTTTCGAGCCCACTCAGGGCACGGAGTCGAGGAGGTCGGGGTCGCCGTCGTCGACAGGGGCGTGCTGCTGGTCGTCACGGCGCACTGGACCGCCGGGCCCGCGAAGGGGCGCCGCGTCGGGGGCGGGGTAGATGCTGCGGGACTCGGAGCGCTTGTTTCTCGGAGCGATCCAGTCCGAGAGGTACACCTTGGGCAGGAGCTTCCCGATGGCCAGGGCGCCGTACATCACCGTGTTCACCGCGACGAATGCGGCGAGCACGACGACGGGGCCCGAGAGCAGGACCGACTCGGGGAGCAGCATGGCTCAGACCGCCTTCACGTGGTCGGGTCGTGGTGATGCGGTCAGGTGCCTCCAGCCGGCCTGCCGGCCGAGGAGGATGTCGAGGACGCCCCGAACGAACACGAGGTTGAGGTAGGCGGCGTAGAGGAGCTCCGGTAGGAGGGTGATGGCCAGCAGGCGGGCGCGCCAGCCGCCCTTCCACACGGTGGCGACCCGTTCCGCCATGAACAGGACGCCGACACCGATCCAGAACGGGAACCAGACCCAGTGGTCGAGTGCGAGCAGCGCGATCGTCATCAGCAGCAGGTAGGAGCCCAGCGCGATGACGCCGTACCCGATGCCGACCTGCTGAGCCCAGTAGCGGAAGGTCTGCGGCGTGAGTCCGTAGGCACCCAGGTTCTCCAGGGCACCGCGCTGCCACCGCAGGCGCTGGGCACCGAGCATCCTCAGGGTCGGCATCAGCTCCGTCACCACGGTGCACTGGGCAGGGGAGACCATCAGCCCGCCGAGGGACTTCAAGGCGATGGTCAGCTCGTTGTCCTCGGTCAGGGCCGCGGTGTCGTAGACGTCGCCGTGCACCCCCGGCAGCGTGCGCGACCGGCTCGCCGCGACGGTGCGCAGCGCGACCGGACGGAAGAGCGACGCGGTGCCGGTCAGCACGAAGACCCGGCCCCGGCGTCGGCGCATGTCCCGGGCATAGCGGATGTACTCGTTGCGCTGCAGCTGCCGGAGCAGGCCGGGTCCCTCCTCGCCGTAGAACAGGCCACCCACCGCCATCAAGGCGCGGTCGGCGGTGAACCGGGCCACCGCGGCCTCGAGGAACCCGTCGTCGAGGGTGGTGTCGGCGTCCATCACC
>DASQDP010000156.1:0-4963 GCA_035634095.1 Nocardioidaceae bacterium
TGCTGACACCGGGGGAGAGCCGCACCGTCGAGTTCACCGTGACCACCCCGGGCGAGTACGGCTTCGAGTGCAGCTTCCACACCCAGCTGCAGCAGTACGGCACCATGACGGTCAGCGGCTGAGCCGGGCATGTCGGTCGTCGACCTCGTTATCATCGGGCTGGCTCTCGTCTTCGCCTTGTCCGGGTTCCGGCAGGGCGTCATCGTCTCGGCCACCTCCTTCTTCGGCTTCTTCGGCGGCGCGGTGCTGGGCGCCCAGCTGTCCGAGCCGGTCGCCGACCGGTTCGACGGGACGGCGACCACCCGGGTGTTCGTCGCGCTGGTCGTCGTCCTCGCCGTCGCGCTGCTGGGCCAGGTGGTGGCCGGCGCGATCGGCCGGGCGGTGCGCCGCCGGGTGACCTGGCAGCCGGCCGAGGTCGTGGACTCGGTGGCCGGGGCGGTGCTGTCCGCGGTCGCGGTGCTGCTCGTCGCCTGGATGGTCGCCACCCCGCTGGCCAACGCACCGTTCCCCCAGGTCTCCAGCCAGGTCAAGCAGTCGGCGCTGGTGCAGGCGGTGGACCGCAGCGTCCCGGACGGCGTCCGGGTGGTCTACGACTCGCTGCGGGAGGCGATCGACCGCAACGGGCTGCCCGACGTCCTCGACCCGCTGACCCCCACGCAGGTCCCCGACGTCCCGGCGCCGGACCAGGCGCTGATGGACAGCCCGGTCGTCCGGTCGGTGTCCGGTTCGGTGGTGCAGATCAGCGGCGTGGCGGCGTCGTGCTCCCGGCAGATCGACGGCTCCGGCTTCGTCTACGCGCGGGAGCGGGTGATGACCAACGCGCACGTGCTCGCCGGCGTCAGCGACCCGGTGGTGAGCGCGGAGGGCGAGGAGTACGACGCCGTCCCGGTGTACGTGGACGAGGAGGCCGACGTCGCGGTGCTCGCCGTCCCCGGGCTGCCCCAGGTGCCGCTGACCTTCTCGCAGGGGCCGGCCGACTCGGGCGACGACGCGATCATCATGGGCTACCCCGGCGGCGGTGGTCTCTTCGTCGGGCCGGCGCGGGTGCGCCAGCGCACCGACATCAGCGGCCCGGACTTCCGCAACGAGCAGACCGTGGTCCGCGACGTCTACGCGCTCCGCGGCGAGGTGCGTGCCGGCAACTCCGGTGGCCCGCTGTTCGACCCCGAGGGCCAGGTGCTCGGCGTCGTGTTCGCCTCGGCGATCGACGACCCGCTCACCGGCTACGCGCTCACCTACGAGGAGGTCGAGGACGCCGCCGTGACCGGCGCGGCCTCGTCGTCCCCGGTGGCGACGGGCGCCTGCGAGTAAGAGGACCACCCTTCTCCCCACGCCTCGCGGGCTCGGCGCGGGACCCTGAAGGGTGGCCGTTCCAGTACGTCACCAGGCTCGTGGTGGAGCCCTGCAGGGGGCCTTGCTCATGCGGCGGCCCAGCTGACCAGCGCCGCGTTGACCTGCTCCGGCACCTCCTCGTGCGGGAAGTGCCCGACGCCGGGCAGCTCCCGCCACTCGTAGGCGCCGGCCACGTAGCGGCCCGACCCGCGGGCGGACGACGGCAGCACGCAGGTGTCCAGGTCCCCGTGCAGCTGCAGCGTCGGAGCCGTGACCGGGGCGGCCATCCGGCGGGCGTAGCGCAACCCGTCGGGGCGCAGCTGGGAGCGGCCGGCCCAGCGGAAGTACTCCATCGAGCCGTAGGCGGCCTGCGGGATGCGGGCGGCCGAGCGGTACCGGGAGACGGCCTGCGCGAAGTCCGCGGTCGAGGTCCACCCCGGGCCGGCCCACCGGCGCACCAGCTCGGCCACCGGGTCGTCGTCGGCTCGGGTCAACCGCCGCTCGGGCAGCCGGGGCAGCTGGAAGCCCAGGATGTGCCGCAGCGCCTTCCGCTGGGCGCGGTCGGTCAGTGCGGCGCGCAGCTGCCGGGGGTGCGCCATCGACAGCACGGCGAGCCGGCGGACGCTGCGCGGGTGCAGCGCGGCCATCGTCCAGGCCACCAGCCCGCCCCAGTCGTGCCCGACCACGACGGCGTCCTGCTCGCCCAGCGCGCGCACCAGCGCCGCGACGTCCGCGGCCGCGGTGTGCAGGTCGTAGCCGCGCGGCGGCTTGTCGCTGCCGCCGTAGCCGCGCAGGTCGGGGGCCACGGCGCGGAAGCCGGCCGCGGCCAGCGCCGGCAGCTGGGCCCGCCAGGCCCACCAGAACTCGGGGAACCCGTGCAGCAGCAGCACCAGCGGGCCCTCACCGGCCTCGGCCACGTGCAGCCGGACGCCGTTGGCCGACAGGTCGCGGTGGGTCCAGGGGCCGGGCAGCAGGACGCTGGTGGCGTCCGGCCGCGGCTCCTCGGGGGTGCTCACCGGAGCGGGCGCGCGGGGCGCCCGCTCAGACGGTGTAGTCCTCGCGTCCCGACAGCTGGACCCGGCCGTTGCTGACCGTCGGGACCTCGCGGCGACGCTGGCCGGGGGCCTCGCGGTGCATGACCTCGGGCAGGTCGCGCAGCGTCTCGATGGTGCGCTCGGGCTTCTCGATCTTCTTGAGCGAGCTGCGGCCGACCAGGGCGGCGATGCCGGCCAGCACCAGCAGCAGCAGCCACACGAGCAGGTAGGAGATCCAGCGGATCAGCCCCAGCCAGGTGAGGAACTCGGCGATGGTGACGAACAGGAAGATGCCGGAGAAGAAGAGCAGGGCAGCCGCGGCAGCGAAGGCCCCGGCCCCGACGCCGGCCTTCTTCGCCGACTTGCCGACCTCGGCCTTGGCCAGCTCGATCTCACTGCGGATCAGCGTCGAGACGTCGGCCATGGCGCTCTGCACGAGGCTGCCGACGGAGGGCTCGTCCGCGCGGGTGGTGGTGCTGCGTGCCCCGGACGGGCTCGACGGTGCGCTGTGGGCCACGAGGGCACCTCCTGGGGTCGACGTGCGGCTACCGGGCCGCCCGGACGAGCGGACCCACCTGGGGGAATCGTGCCGCATGATCACCGAGCGCGCGCCTCGGTGTCCCTCGACCAGGCTCGGGGAGGCCCCTCCAGGGCCTCCCCGAGCCTGGTGACGTACTGGAACGGCCACCCTTCAGGGTCCCGCGCCGAGTGTGCGAGGCGTGGGGGGAAGGGTGGTCCTCTCTCAGTCCTCCGACGAGCTGGCCGGCAGCTTGTCCTTGATCAGGTTCATCACCGAGGAGTCGGTGAGCGTGGTGACGTCACCGAGCTCGCGGTTCTCGGCGATGTCCCGCAGCAGCCGGCGCATGATCTTGCCCGAGCGGGTCTTGGGCAGCTCCTGCACGACCATGATCTGGCGCGGCTTGGCGATCGGGCCGATGTCCTTGGCCACGTGGGTCCGCAGCTGCTGGACCAGCTCGTCGCCGGAGTCCTCGGCGCTCCCGCGCAGGATGACGAAGGCGACGATGCCCTGCCCGGTGGTCGGGTCGCTGGCGCCGACGACCGCCGCCTCGGCCACCGTCGGGTGCGCGACCAGCGAGGACTCCACCTCGGTGGTGGAGATGCGGTGCCCGGACACGTTCATGACGTCGTCCACCCGGCCGAGCAGCCAGATGTCGCCGTCGGCGTCCTTCTTGGCGCCGTCCCCGGCGAAGTACACCTTCTTGCCGAACCGCGACCAGTAGGTGTCGACGTAGCGGTCGTCGTCGCCCCAGATGGTGCGCAGCATCGACGGCCACGGCTCGGTGAGCACCAGCAGGCCGGTGGAGTCGTCACCGAGCTCGTTGCCCTCGTCGTCGACGACCTTGGCCGAGATGCCGGGGAAGGGCGTCTGCGCCGAGCCGGGCTTGAGGTCCGTAACGCCGGGCAGCGGGTTGATCATGTGGGCACCGGTCTCGGTCTGCCACCCGGTGTCGCCCACCGGGCAGCGCTCGTCGCCGACGCCGCGGTGGTACCACAGCCAGGCCTCGGGGTTGATCGGCTCGCCCACCGAGCCCAGCAGCCGCAGCGACGTGAGGTCGAAGCCCGCGGGGATGTCCTCGCCCCACTTCATGAACGTGCGGATGACCGTGGGCGCCGTGTACAGGATGGTGACCTTGTACTTCTCGATCAGCTCGAACCAGCGGCCGCGGTGCGGCGTCTCCGGCGTCCCCTCGTACATGATCGAGGTCGCCCGGTTGGCCAGCGGCCCGTAGACGATGTAGCTGTGCCCGGTGACCCAGCCGATGTCGGCCGAGGTCCAGAAGACGTCGCTGTCGGCCTTGAGGTCGAAGGACGCCCAGTGCGAGTAGGCGACCTGGGTGAGGTAGCCGCCGGAGGTGTGCAGGATGCCCTTCGGCGACGCCGTCGTCCCCGACGTGTACATGATGTAGAGCGGGTGCTCGGCGTCGAACGCCTCGGCCGTGTGCTCGGTCGACTGCCGGTCGACGACGTCGTGCCACCACAGGTCGCGTCCCTCGGACCACGCCACGTCCTGCTCGGTCCGCCGGACGACGAGCACGTTGCGGACGCTCTCGGTGCGGCCGACCGCCTCGTCCACCGCCGGCTTGAGCGCGCTGGGGGAACCCCGCCGGTAGCCGCCGTCGGAGGTGATCACCAGGACGGCACCGGAGTCGGTGATCCGGCTGGCCAGCGCGTCGCTGGAGAAGCCGCCGAACACCACCATGTGGACGGCGCCGATGCGGGCGCAGGCCAGCATCGCGACGACCGCCTCCGGGATCATCGGCATGTAGATGGCGACCCGGTCGCCGGTCTGCACGCCCAGCTCCACCAGCGCGTTCGCGGCCTTGCAGACGTCGTCCTTGAGCTGGGCGTAGGTGATCGTGCGGGTGTCGCCCGGCTCGCCCTCCCAGTGGTAGGCGACCTGCTCGCCGTGGCCGGCCTCGACGTGCCGGTCGACGCAGTTGTAGGCGACGTTGAGCTTGCCGCCGACGAACCACTTGGCGAACGGCGGGTTCGACCAGTCCAGCACCTGATCCCACGGCTTCGACCAGGACAGTCGCCCGGCCTGCTCGGCCCAGAACGCGAGCGGGTCGGCGGCG
>DASQDP010000157.1:0-4568 GCA_035634095.1 Nocardioidaceae bacterium
GATGGCCCTGGCCTCCGCCGAGGCGGATCTGCGCCCGGTGCTCGGCCTGGTGTCCGTGCCGACGTTGGTGCTGTGCGGCGATCGGGACACGCGCGCACCGCTCCCCGTCGCCGAGGCCCTGCACGCGGCCATCCCCGGCTCTCAGCTGGTCGTCTTGGACGGCGTCGGCCACGTCAGTGCGGTGGAGGCGCCCGAGCGGTTCAACGCCGCCATCCGCCGGTTTCTCGGCGGCACCGCTCCTTGATGCCGGTCATGCCGCTCCATACACCGAGACCCGGATCAGCGTGACGCGATCGCTGTCGGCCGCCCCGGCGCGGGGGCCGGATCCACAAGCCACCGCTGCCGCTCCTGACGTCTCCGGCCCGGACGACCTGGTCTCCCGTCGCAGTCCGGCACGCCACTGCGGGTGCCGGACCTCCGCCGCGGCCACCTCGATCGGGGGCAGCGGCTGTCGCGGCATCGAGGGCCGTGTGCCCACGAGCCGCGGCACACGGCCGCATCGCTCGCCATCGCCTCCGGCGCCTCGATCAACGGCGTGCAGTCGATGCTCGGGCACGCCTCTGCCGCCATGACGCTGGACCGGCACGGCCACCTGTTCGGCGACGAGCTGGACGACGTCGCGGACCGGATGGACGCAGCTCGTGCGGACTGGCATGCGGACTGAGGGCCGATCCGCGCCCGTCCGGCACCTCGGATGAGGTGCCGAACAGGCCGCTGACCTGCAGGTACGCCAGTGCCCCCGGCAGGATTCGAACCTGCGACACACGGTTTAGGAAACCGATGCTCTATCCCCTGAGCTACGGGGGCTCGTCGGCGCGGGGCCGACCGGGGCGTACCGGTCGAGGTTAGCGGGCGGCCGTCGCGACCCGCCCCCGGCGCCCCTCGGATGGCTACCGTCGTACCCGTGGTCGTCCTGCTGGTCGAGCTGGTGGTCCTCCTGGCGCTCCTCGGCCTGCTGCTCTACGCCCTGGGCGTCTGGTCGGCCCGTCCGGCCGTCCCGTCAGGGGCCGGTCAGCAGCGGCTGTCCGGGCGCTCCCCGGCCGAGCTGGCCGCTGTCGTCGCACGGGCGCGCTGGGCAGCGGCGCACGACGAGGTCGACGGGCGGACCCGGGTGCTGCTGCGGCGCTCCTACCCGGGGCCCGACGGACTGCCGGTCGTGCTCGAGGACCGCGTCTACACGGCCTTCTCGGCGGCCGACCCGGCCTGGGAGGCGCGGTTCACCGAGGCGATGGCCGGCGCCCGGTTCCGCTGCTCGTACCTGAACGCGGAGGAGTCCGCCGGCTGACCCGCCCTGCGGGCCGTCGCCTCGACGAGCCGGACGATCGTCCGTGGCCGGTCCGACTGGGGCGCGTGCCCGGCCCACAGCAGCGGCCTGAACCGGGACCCCGGGACCAGCGCCAGGTAACGCACCGTCTGTCCCGACGCGACCCAGTCGGCCGCGCCCTGGACGAGGGTGACCGGGCAGTCGATGCGGTCCAGGCCCCGCGGCACGTCGAGCACGAGCCCCCACAGCAGGGTGCGCCAGAAGTCGCGGGAGTCGGCGAAGCCCTCGCGCGCCCCGATCGCCTCGTCGGGGCCCGTGCTCCATGGGCGTGCCTTGAGCGGTGCCAGCAGTGCCGCGCGGCCGGGCGCGGAGCGGGACAGCCGGTCGACCAGCGGGGCTCCGGTGCGCAGGGCCACCCGCGCCAGTGCCATGCCGCCGCCCTGGACGACCCGCTCCGGCGGCACGTTGAGCCCGGACGGCGCGATCGCCACCACCGACCGCGCGCGCCCGCGGACGGCCAGCTCGAGCGCGACACGGGCGCCCAGCGAGTTGCCGAGCACGTGCACCGAGCCGACACCCTCCCGGTCGAGGGTCAGCTCGACCGCGTCGGTGATCGCGGCGACCATGGGCCGCTCCTCGAGAGCCGGTGAGCGACCGACCCCGGGCAGGTCGACGTCCAGGACGTCGAACTCCCGGGACAGCGGCTCCAGCACGGTGGCGAAGTCGCGGCGGGAGCTGCCCATGCCGTGGAGCAACAGGAGCGGCTCCCCGGAGCCGGTGCGGGTGAGGGAGAGCGGGGCGGTCACCCCTCCGTGGTACCTGGGGTCCGGACGGGGTGTGGCATGAGTCTGGTCACGCCGGGGGTCGCGGTCCGCGACCCGCGCCGACCGGGGTGGTGGCCGGGGAACCGACCCGGGACAGTCCCATCGACAGTGCGATGGCCACCACGATGCCGATGACCGGAGGGATGCCGATGCCGAGCTCACCGCTGAGCCACGCGAGGAACGCGGCCACCGCGTAGGCGAGGAGGTTGGGCCACCGCACCGCGGGCGGGCTGGTCCCGGCAGGCGTGCCGCGCCGTCGCCAGCGGGCGAGGAAGTCCCCGATGATCACGCCGCCCAGCGGGGGGATGAACGTGCCGAGCAGCCCGAGGTACTCGACGAGGTGGTTCTGCACACCGGTGAGCGCGAGCAGGGTGCCGATCACCGCTCCGCCGACCACGAACGGCCCCTTGCTGGGGCGGTCGAACAGCTCCGCGCCGGCCACGCCGAAGGCGTAGGCGGTGTCGGCGTTGCTCTTCCAGAGGTTCCCGAACAGCAGCACCAGACCCCAGCCGACCAGACCGAGCTGGTACAGGACGAGGACGAAGTCGCCCTCGCCGAAGGTCAGCGCCCCGATCGCGCCGAAGAACACCATGAGTCCGTTGCCGATGAGGAAGCCGATGACGCAGGCCCACACCGCGTGCGAGCCGCGTCGGGCGAACCGGGTCCAGTTGGGCGCCTGGGTGCCGGCGGACACGAACGTGCCGACGACGGTGGTGATCGCCACGGCGACGGCCATCGACGCCGTCGGCCGGACGCTCGTCAGCCCCTCGAGCCCGCCGACCTCCTGCAGCGACCGGCCGACCACCCAGAACGCCAGGACGAGGATGAGCGGGGTGGAGATCAGCGACACCCAGTACATACCGCGGTAGCCCCAGTAGGCGGTGACGCACATCAGCGCGCTGGTGACGACCATGACCGCGGCGCGGGCACCGTAGGAGCGCCAGTCCAGCGCCTCGGCGGTCAGGTCACCGATGGTGCCGACGACGACGCCGTACCAGCCGATCTGCGTGCCGCCCAGCAGGATCGAGGCCAGCTTCGCGCCGCGGGTGCCCAGCGTGTAGCGGGCCATGACCACGGTGGTCAGGCCCGTCCGCGCGCCGACCCAGCCCATCACGGCCACGTAGGCGCCGAGGATCAGCGAGCCGGCGAGGATGACGAGCACGAGGTCGTCGAAGGCGAACGCCGGTCCCAGCGTCGCACCGGCCAGCATGGTCGGGGTGAACACGGTGAAGCCGAGGAGCACCACCGCGATCGAGAAGAACGACTTCCGCGCGTGCGCCGGGACCGGCGTGACCGGGTAGTCGGGGTCGACGACGTCGGTCCGGGCTGCCGCGGCCCCGGCCGCGCTCACGACTCCTCCCCGATGTCCTCGGCCCACAGCTCGGGGCGCTCGGCGAGCATCCGCTCCATCAGCGCGAGGCAGTCCGGGTCATCGAGGACGTCGACCTGTACGCCGTGCGACCGCAGCAGCTCCTCCGACACCTGGAAGCTGCGGTTCTCCCCGACGACGACGCGCGGGATGTCGTAGAGCAGCGTCGTCCCCGCGCACATGAAGCAGGGCGAGAGGGTCGTGTAGAGGGTGCTGCGGCGGTAGACCGACGCGGCCAGCCGGCCCGCCTGCTCGATGCAGTCGGTCTCCCCGTGCCGGATGGCGCTGCTCATCTGGACGCGGCGGTTGCGGCCGACGGCCAGCACCCGGTCGCCGTCCACCAGCGCCGCCCCGATCGGGACGCCACCATCCTCCCAGCCGATGCGCGCCTGTTCGACGGCGAGGCCGAGGAGGAACCGGTCGCGCTCCTCCGGGGTCAGGTCGGACGGGACGGTGGGCAGGGCCGGTCTGGTCACGGGTCCTCCTCGCGGGACGGCGGCGGTGCGATTGTGCAGGTGGGCCGTTTCGGCAGGGTGTCCGGCGCCCGATCCCACCTCGACGGGAGGCGCACCGAGTGGACCGCGGGTCTGTGGACGGCCGCGCGCGGACCGTCGTCCCCCGTCCCGAACCTGGCCTCCCACCGAACGAGGAGGCCCCGTGGACGCCAGGACACCCGACGAGCTCGAGCAGCACCTCAGCGACCTGTCGACGACGCTCACCGCACCCGAGCCGGCCGAGTGCGTGCTCTGCTACGTCCAGCGCATGCTCGGCGCCGGGGGTTGCGACTCAACGCTGTGTTCCTCGACGGCTGGACGCTGCGGAACGACCTGCAGGTCCGCGACGAGGCCGGCGACCTCGGCCGGCCCACCGAGCGCCCGCCGTGCGCCGGAGTCGGGCCGCGCTCGTCGCAGCCGTGCGCCTCGTGGGTGCCCTGGCGGCGGCCCCGCTGGTGACGACGGCAGGATGGGGGACATGGGTCAGGTCGTCGCCACCGCGGAACGGGTCGTCACGGCACCGGTGGACCGGGTGCGGTCCGCTCTCGCCGACTACGAGGGGGTGCGCCCCCGCGTGCTCCCCGAGCAGTTCAGCGCCTACCGGGTCGAGAGCGGTG
>DASQDP010000158.1:0-12540 GCA_035634095.1 Nocardioidaceae bacterium
CCCCCTGGTCACACGGCGGCACCACCGACCTCCACAACGGCCGCCTCCTGTGCCCCTCCCACCACCGCACCGCCCACAACCCCCACTACCAGACCCACCACCACCCCAACGGCCAGATCAGCTTCCACCGCACCCCCTGACTCGTCACCAACGCACGTCGCAGGAGCGGGTATCCAGCCGGTGACCCTTCAGGGAAGAGCGGTAGCGCGGTACCGCCCATATCGCCGAAACGCCTGCTGCCCTTGGCCATCGGGCGCCGGCTCGATCCGTGCCGGCCGAATGTCACCAGGCGCCGGGAAAGCGTGCCGAACCAGCGACAACCGCAACGACGACCAGCACTGCGATCGCTGCCGCGAGCAGCAGCTCGCGGCCGAGGTGCCGCCACGGGGGGACGAGGAGCAGGGCGAGCCCGAGCAACGCCACCGCAGCCGGAAGCGTCAGCAGTGACGCCAGCGGCTCCGCCACACCCGCGGCGACAGCCAGCACGAGACCGGACACGATCGCACGTCGCCCTGACATCGGTCGATCCCCCCGAGGGAGCCCCACCACCGTCACTGCGCCCTTGCCGGGCTTCTGCTCGGGCGCGAGGGAGCGCAGCAGCAGCGTTGACGTCGCCGAGTCCGTCACCACGACGACGTCCCGGAACCGGTCATGCAAGGCGTGGCCCCGGACGAGGGAGTCCAGTCGGTGCCCGCGATCTGCGGGGGGAGAGCTCGACGGGGTCAGCAGCACCTCCACCTGCGGCTCGACCTCGAGGGTGCGGACCACTCGCTTGGCTTCGGCCGTCGGGGCGGTGAGGACCAGAGGGTCACGGCCCAAGTCGTGCCGGACGCGCATCACCTCCGCCTCGCCGGCCGCGGTGCTGACGACGAGGATGCGCTGGCAGCCGGGCACGAGCCGAGAATAGTCGGGACCCTGAACGCGGGGTCGACATCGCAGGCTCTACGTGAGGAAAGCCTTCTCCGTGGGAAGTCCGCGGCGACCGTCGCCGTCTCCCCACCGTCCGCCCTCCCTTGCCTGATCGGCTCGGTCGTCACGTCGGTGGTCAGCGCGGCGAACAGCGGCTCGAGCGCCTCGAGCATCTCCAGGTCCTCCGTGTCGAAGTACGCGCGTCACGGCCACGCCGTTCGCTGACGCCGAGCCCGAGGTTCTTCAGCGAGCCCCGGTCTGGTTCGACACGAACGCGTCGTGCCCGAGCTGGCTGATCCGGTGGGTGCCGGGTGCACTCCGCTTACGTCGGGGACGCCGTCCCGCAGCCTCGTGCGGTTCTGCGTGCAGGGGATGTTGTCCTCCTTCGTCGCTCCGGCGGCGCGGAGCCTCCTGATCCTCAGCTGACCCAGGATCAGCTGCTCGTCGTCAACGGTCGCCGCATCCGGCCACTCCCCGCCCGTCGGTGCGCGGACGCGCCTCGAGTGGAACGAGGTCCTCGCCGTCACCCTGCGCGCTGGAAGTCCGTGGGTGCTGCTCGACCTCTCCGACGGCCCCACGATCGCAGCCACAGGCATCCAGAGCTCCCCACGGACCGCCACTGCTGATCGTTCGGGACCAGGTGCACCCGACTGGCTGATCGCGCAGTTGTTGCGCGGTCGGGGTGGCGTGGCGAGACTGGCACGATCCGGGTGCCGGGGAGCACCGTCCGTTGGATCGGAGACAGCGTGGCGCAGGTGAAGAGCGGTCGGTGGATGGCCGACATCGAGGGCGACTTCGTGGTGTTCCTCATCGGTGCCCGGTTCGACCGGCGACACCTGCTGCGGTCCTTCCGCGACCTCGGTGGCCGACGCGGGATGTTCCACATGCTCGACGTCCTCAGCAAGCACCCGGACAAGGGGCTCCTGGGCTACGAGATGTCGACTTTCGGCGGGCTCATCGTCCAGTACTGGCGCTCGTACGAGCATCTCGAGCGCTTCGCCAACGATGTGGACGACCCGCATCTCGCGGCGTGGCGCGGCTATTGGATGCGGCTCGGCCAGCGGTCGGACACCGGCATCTGGCACGAGACGTATCTCGTCCGCGCGGGGGACTACGAGGCGATCTACGCCAACATGCCGCCGTTCGGCCTGGGCAGGGCGGCCTCCCTGGTGACGATGGCCGAGGGCAGCACGTCGCGCGGGCGCCTCCGGCGGCGCGCCGCCTCTTGAGGTGCTGGCAGCAGCAGAGGCCATGGGGGGCGCGTGCGTCGCCGCGGTTCCACTGCTTGGGGCCGCCGCATCAGGCGCCGCTCGGGTACGTGCGAAAGCTCTCTCGGACCGGCAGACGCCGACGTCACAGGATCGCTCCACGTCAGACACGGCGGACGTCTCAATCGCAATCCAAACGTTATTGGAATCTGCCGGTAGGTCCGGAAGGGAGGCCTCACGACGGCTAAGGTGACCTATCCCACAGGCGAGCGCGCCTCTGTTGTGCGGGGTTGCGCTCAGTGGCAACCCACGTCCGGCGGAGGTTGGTGCGCGGACGCCCCTGAGACCGAGCGAAGGAAGAACAGATGCGCATAGGTAAGACGTTTCTCGCTGCGAGCGCGGCTCTTGCGGTTTCCCTGGGGGTGGCGGGCTGCGGCAGTGACAGTGGGGGCAGCGGCAGTGCCAGCCAGGACCTGGAGGGTGTCTCCCTCACAGTGGGGTCCAAGGACTTCACCGAGAACATCCTGCTGGGCAAGATGTTCGCCAAGGCGGTGGAGGCCAACGGTGCCGAGGTCAGCGACAAGACCAACCTCGGTGGCAGTGCGGTGAACCGGTCCGCCTTGCTCAACAAGGAGATCGACATGACTCCTGAGTACAACGGCACCGGCTGGACGGTGTACCTGAAGCACGACAATCCAGCGAAGGACCCGAAGGTGCTCTTCGACAAGGTCGCCGCCGAGGACCTCAAGAAGAACGGCGTCAAGTGGTTCGGCACCTCGCCGTTCAACGACACCTACGGCTTCGCGGCGAGCCCGGACATGGCAGAGAAGAACGGCGGCGAGTTCGACCTGCAGGGCATGGCCGACTACCTGAAGGCCAACCCGTCGGCGAAGGTCTGCATGGAGACCGAGTTCCCCGACCGCCCCGACGGCCTGACCTTGTTCGAGAAGGCGACCGGCTACAAGATCCCGGCCTCCCAGATCCAGATCCTGGAGACCGGCCTGATCTACACCCAGACCGGCAAGAACCAGTGCGACTTCGGTGAGGTCTTCACCACCGACGGTCGCATCCAGGCGCTGAAGCTGTCCCTGGTCAAGGACCCGGGTGTGTTCATCCTCTACAACGTGTCGTTCACCATGCTCAACGAGGAGTACGAGAAGCACGCCGAGGTCTACGACAAGCTCGCCGACCAGATCCTCGAGCCCCTCGACAACGAGAAGATGGCTGCGCTCAACGCGCAGGTCGACGTCGAGGGCACTCCGGCCGACAAGGTGGCCGAGGACTACCTCAAGGAGCAGGGCATCATCTGATCTGCCACTGATCGGCGATCGGGCCGGTCTCGCACAGCAGACGGCGCCGACGGGTCCTCGACCCGTCGGCGCCGTTGTTGGTGGTGAGTGTCTGGGCCGCGCGCAGCATGCGATCGAGATCTGACGCCTCGGTGATGCCTGCCGCGACCGTGAGTCGGAGGGTGGGCGGTGCCGGCGTCCACCGAGGCTCGTCGAGGTCCCTGGGGAACCCCATCGAGCAGCGGCGCTCAACCTCCCTACCACGGTGGGAACCCCAGAGCCGCCGTGGGCGGGGTGACGCCTTCTGAGCAGGTGCTCCACCCGCGAGCGGCCGGAGCTCGCTCAGATGCCGCGCGGACGCAGGTAGCGCTCGGCGACGGCACCCAGCCAGTCGAAGGTGAGGGCGACGATGGCGACCAGGGTGGCGCCCACGATCAGGACCGAGTTCTGGTTGAGCTTGAGGCCTGAGCTGATGGTGATGCCCAGCCCACCGCCACCGATCAGGAAAGCCAGCGTGGCCATGCCGATGTTGATGATCATGGCCGTGCGGACGCCCGCCACGATGATCGGCACGGCAAGCGGCATCTCGATCTTCGAGAGCACGCCGGCCTTGGTCATGCCCATGCCTCGGCCGGCCTCGATCACGCTGCGGTTCACACCGTCGAGCCCGACCATCGTGTTGCGCAGCACGGGCAGTATCGCGTACAGGGTCAACGCGTAGATCACGGTGCGCGTCCCATCGCCGGTGAGACCGAGGAAAGCCACGAGCAGCCCGTAGGCGGGCAGCGCCTGACCGGCGTTGGCGATCGCGAGGATCGGCGGTGCGATCCGGCGAGCCCACGGGCGGGTGAGAACGATCCCGAGCGGGACCGCGATGAGGATCACCGCCGCGGTCGAGAGGAAGGCGATGTTGATGATCTCCAGGGTCTGCGGCCAGAGCTTCGTCGACCAGTCCAGCGCGGATCGCTGCTGCCTGTTCGCGTTGGCCAGGTCGAGCGACTGGTAGTACAGCCACAGGATTCCCGCAAGGGCCGCGATCAGCACGGGCGCGACGAAGAGACCGGCCCTCCTGAGAAGAGCAGCCCTCCTGCGCTCCAGTGCAGACGGCCCGATGACCGGCCCGACCTCAGGTTCATTCTCGGGCGCGATCGCCCCCGTGCGTTCGCGGGCGATGGCGCCGCCGAGCTCACTCACGCGTTTCGCTCCATGTCCTCGTAGTGCCGGCGCGCTTCGTACTGCGCCCGCCGGATGGCCGTCGCGAGGTCGGTCATCTGGATGACACCTTGAAAACGCTCGTCGTCGTCGACGACGCACGTCATCCCCGACTCGCTCTGCACCATCTGCTCGAGCGCGTGGAACAGGGTGTCGCTGGTGTGCAGCGGGTTGATCACGTCCTCACCCTCACCCGGGCCCGATCCGTTGCCGAGCTGCGCTGCGCTGAGCCATCGCGTGGGCCTGCCTGCCTCGTCGAGCTGCACGGCCCATTCGTGTCCGCTGGCGCGCAACCTGGCCGCAGCGTCGACGCCCGCTTGACCCGGGGTGGCGGTCGGGTAGTCGGTGAGCGCCAGCGAGCTGACCTTGAGGAAGTTGAGCCCCTTGATCGTCGAGCCGTTGCCGATGAAGTCATTGACGAAGTCGTCGACGGGGTAGGCCAGGATGCGCTCCGGCGTGTCGCACTGGCGGATCACGCTGCGCTCACCCAGGATCGCGATCCGGTCGCCCATCTTGATCGCCTCGTCGATGTCGTGGGTGACGAAGACGATCGTCTTGCGCAGCTCGCTCTGCAGACGCAGGAACTCGTTCTGAAGGCGGTCACGGGTGATCGGGTCGATGGCACCGAAGGGCTCGTCCATCAGCATGATGTCGGGGTCGGCGCCGAGGGCGCGCGCGACACCGACGCGCTGGGCCTGACCGCCAGACAGCTCCTTGGGGTAGCGGTCGCGGTATTGATCCGGGTCCAAGCCGACCGTGGACAGGAGACGCTCGGTGGATTCCTTGATCTTCTCCTTGTCCCAGCCCAGCATCTTGGGCACCGTCGCGATGTTCTGCGCGATGGTCTGGTGCGGGAACAGCCCGATCTGCTGGATCACGTAACCGATCCGGCGGCGCAGCTTGTCCGGGTTGCCCGTCGTCACGTCCTCGCCGTCGAGCAGGATGCGACCGCTGCTGGGCTCGATCATCCGGTTGATCAGCCGGAGCGTCGTGCTCTTGCCGCAGCCGGAGGGCCCGACCAGCACGAGGATCTCGCCCTCCTGGATGTCCAGGGTCAGTTCCTCGACGGCCGCGACCTTGGCGCCGGGGTACGTCTTGCCGACCCCTTCCAGGCGGATCTTGGGCTGGGAGTTCATCGGTTCCTCTCGGTGGGGCTGACGGAGGGGCTCATCAGGAGCGGAGCCCGGCAGGGGTGGTCAGGCGCTGGAAGAGTCCGAGGAGCGCATCGAGCACGAGGCCGAGGGCGACCGTGAAGATGATCCCGACCCACACCGACTCGATGGCGTTCGGCAGGCCCAGCCGGGTGAGGCCCTGTTGGATGTAGACGCCGAGGCCGTTGCCACCGACGAGCGGGGCGATGGCCGCGACGCCGACGGTCAGCAAGGTCGAGATCCGGACGCCTGCCATCACGATCGGCCACGCCAGCGGGAGGCGCACCGTCACCAGCTGACCGAAGCTCGTCATGCCCATGCCCTTGGCGGACTCCACGACCGCAGGGCTGACGGACTCGAGGCCGGCAACGGTGTTGCGCAGGACGGGCAGCAGTGCATACAGGTAGAGCGCCAGCATCGCCGGCGGATTGCCGATGCCGACGAGCGGTATGAACAGCGCGAAGAGTGCCAGGGACGGGATCGTCAAGAAGATGCCCGTGACCGCGAGGACGGCGGCTTTGGGGACCGGTCGATTCTGCACGAGGACACCGAGCGCGATTGCAGTGAGCGTCGCCGCCAGGACGACGATGAGCACGATCTGTGTGTGCTGCAGGATCGCTTCGATGACGAACGAGCGGTTGTTGTTGACGAAAGTGAGCCACGTCTTGAGGGCGTCCACTGTCACCTTTCGGCCGGAGTGGACGACACAATACGGTCGATCGCCACCCGTGCCCAGGTAAAAGGTCGACCAGCGCCTCCTGGGGGACCATTTGCCTCGCCACTCGGCGTCGGTCGGCGTGGCAACCGCCCGGAGGCCGCCGGTCACGGCTCTACTGGGAGGGGTGTCTCGATGGGCCGGCTCACGATGGCGCGGCGAGGGTCCGTCGCGAGATGCTGGGCGCCGTCGTGGCCCGAGCCCTCGACCGGGGCGTCGAAGCATCTGCCGGGCCGTGGGCCAAGGGGCGACGTCGTCGGTGTGTTGGTGGGAGGGTCGTGGACGGCGGACAGGCGCCGTGCGGCTGAGGGAGCGGTGAGCGTGTCGGATCTCGACTGCTACAGCTCGGCTCGGGTGATGGCGGCCGCGGTCGCGGCGCGCGAGATCTCGGCGCGCGAGCTGCTGGAGCTGCACCTGGACCGGATCGCACGGACGAACCCCGCTGTGAACGCCGTCGTGTCCCTCGACGAGGAACGAGCCCGGGCCGGGGCCCACGAGGCCGACCAGCGGATCACCCGCGGGGTGCCGGTGGGCGCGCTGCACGGCCTCCCGCACGCCTTCAAGGACACCCACGAGGTGGCGGGGTGGCGTACGACGTACGGGTCGCCGCTGCGCGCTGACCATGTGCCCCGGCGCGACGAGCTCGTCGTCGAGCGGATCCGGGCGGCGGGCGTGGTCACGATCGGTCGCACGAACGTGCCCGAGTGGGCCGCCGGCTCCCACACCTACAACCCCGTCTTCGGGACCACCCGCAACCCCTACGGCCTGAGCCGGTCCGCCGGCGGGTCCAGCGGGGGAGCGGCGGCCGCTCTGGCAAGCGGCATGGTGCCGCTCGCCGAGGGAAGCGACATGGGCGGGTCGCTGCGCAACCCCGCCTCCTTCTGCAACGTCGTGGGCCTGAGGCCCAGCGTCGGACGGGTGCCGAGCTGGCCGTCGACCAACGCCTGGGAGCTGACCTCGGTCGCTGGGCCGATGGCACGCAGCACCGAGGACCTGGCGCTTCTTCTCTCGGTCATCGCCGGTCCGTCGACGCGTGCGCCGCTCTCGCTGGAGTCACCGGGGACTGTGTTCGCGCCTCCGCTCGGCGACGCCGACCTCACCGGCGTACGCGTCGCGCTGTCGGTCGACCTCGGCGGCGCCTTCCCCGTCGACGCCAGGGTGGCCGCAGTGGTGCGGGCACAGTCCGGCGTTCTCGCAGCCCTGGGTGCGGACGTCGTGGACGCCCACCCGGTGCTGCCCAGCGCCGACGCGGCGTTCCGCGCGTTGCGCGCCTGGGTCTTCTTCAACCGGTTCCGCACCTTGGTCGAGAAGCGACCCGAGGCGTTCAAGCAGCAGCTTCGCGACAACATCCTGGCCGGTGCCGACCTCACCGGCGCCGACGTCGCGCGAGCGCACCAGCAGCTCACCTCGATCTCCGAGCGGATGCGTGTCTTCTTCGAGGCCCACGACGTGCTCGCCCTTCCCGTCAGCCAGGTGCCGCCGTTCCCCGTCGAGGAGGAGTTCCCGGCGGTGGTCGCCGGCGTTCCGCAGAGGGACTACCTGGACTGGATGCGCTCTGCCTACCTCCTCACCGTCACCGGCTGTCCCGCGATCTCCCTGCCGGCGGGCTTCACCGAGGAGGGCTGGCCTGTCGGCGTGCAGCTGGTGGGACCCGCCCGCGGCGAGCGCCGGCTGCTGGAGATCGCGCATGCCGTCGAGCAGGCGACGCGGGTCGGCGAGCGCCGTCCCGTGCTGCCCCCCGAAGCGGGGTCCTGATGGGCCTGACGGTGGTGACCGGAGGCAGTCGCGGCATCGGAGCGGCGACCGCGCTGCGGCTGGCCCGGGAGGGGCACGACCTGCTGCTCGGCTATGCGCGTGACGCCGCGGCCGCCGAGGCCACGGCTGAACGGGCCCGCCGCCTGGGCGTCCGCTGCCGAGCGGTGCGGGTCGACGTCTCGGACCCCGACCAGGTGGACGGGTTGTTCGACGCCGCCGCCGAGGAGGGCACGATCACCGGGCTGGTCAACAACGCCGGCGCGACCCTGCACCTCGGTGACCTTGCGGACACACCGGTCGACGTGGTGTGCCGGGTCGTCGACGTCAACCTGACCGGAGCGCTCCTGGTCGCCCGGCGTGCGGTGCGTGACATGGTCGACGGAGGTGCCATCGTCAACGTGTCCTCGGGCGCCGCGACGCTCGGCGCGGCCCACGACTACGTGCACTACGCCGCGGCCAAGGCCGGCGTGGACGCGCTCACGCTCGGTCTCGCCACCGAGGTGGCCGACCGCGGCATCCGGGTCAACGGCGTGGCACCCGGCGTCGTGCGCACCGACATCCATGCCGCCGCGGGGGACCCGGGCCGCGCCGAGCGGATGGCGTCCTCGGTGCCGCTGGGGCGGGCCGGGGAGCCGGAGGAGGTCGCCGAGGCGATCGCCTGGCTGCTGGGCGACGCCTGCCCGTACGTGACCGGGGCGACCCTGCGGGTGGCCGGCGGACGCTGAGCCGTCAGAGGGCCCTGATGCCCCAGGAGGCGGAGTGCTCGTCGCCGGCGCCGGTCCCCGCTGCGCCCAGCGTCACCACGTCCTCGCCGGTGCCGAAGGCGTTCGGCGGCGCGGTCAACGGCTCCACCGCCAGCGACTCCCGGGCATGCGCGGGCAGGCCTTCACCGGTGAACACCTGCACCCAACGGTGAGCAGCGTCCATCCAGAGCAGCACGCCGGTGCCCGCGCTGCCGTCGCTCACGGTGACGGTGGAACGTCCCTCGGCGTCCCGCTCCAGGTCCGTGAAGGTGGTGTCGAGGCTGGTGGACCGCAGCGGGCGCGCGACCCGGAAGTCCAGGTCGGTGCCCTCCACCTCCGCCCTCCCGGAAGGGATGAGCTGGTCGTCGACCAGCAACCGGGTGCTCCCGGGAAGGGTGAGCTCCCAGCCGTCGAGCGGTCCAGTGCCCGCGACGAGGTAGGGATGGGCGCCGAGGGCGTACGGCGCCGGGGTGCTGCTGAGGTTCGTCGCCGTGCACGTCACGGTGAGCCCGTCGGCGGACAGGTCGTAGAGCACGTGCAGGTCCACCGTCCACGGGTAGCCGGGCTGGCTCATCAGTCTCAGCACCAGGGACACCGAGTGCTCGGTGTGCTCCTCGACGGTCCACGCGGCCCACCGCACCAGGCCGTGGCTGGCGTTGCCGAGCTTCGGCTCGCTGATCGGCAGCTGCAGGTCGCGTCCGGCGAAGGAGTACTTCCCGTCCCGGATCCTGTTGGGCCAGGGCGCGAGCAGCTGCCCGCGTCCCGCCGAGGTCTGCTCGCCCTCGTCCCAGCCGAGGACGAGCGGGCGCCCGTCGTGCTCCAGGAGCCGCAGGCTGGCGCCGCACTCGGTGACCACGGCCCGGTAGCCGTCTCCGCTGATCTCGTGCTGCTCACCGCTGGGCGCCACCATGGCGTCCACCTTGCCAGACGAGGTCGCTGCCGAGGCTTGCGACAGCTACGCCGAGACCGTTCCGGTGCGACCGTCCACGACCACGTGCGCGCGGTCGCGGATCCGCTCGCGGGCGAACATCGCGTCCTCCTCTGCCGAGAAGGCGAGCCAGTGCTCGCGCATCTGCTCGCCGTCGCGGGCCAGCCCACGGGCCAGGCGTACGACGGGCGGGGTGTCCACCCAGATCAGGCAGGTGACCGACGCTGCGTACCCGTCCCGGGCGAAGCCGCCGGCCCCGACCCCCTCGACCACGAGCACGTCGCAGGGCTCGACGACCCGCTCCTCCGCGAAGGCCATCGCATGCCAGTCGAAGCGGCGGTAGCGGCCCGGCTCGCCGCGCGCCAAGGGAGCGATGACGTCGTCTGCGACGGTCCTCATGCCGGCCTGCAGCCCCGTCCAGCCGGCGTACACGTTGTCCATGTGCACCAGCCGGACGCGGGCCGGGTCGGCGCTCGCGCCGGCCTCGCGCAGCGCGTCGCGGAAGCCCCGCCGGAGCTCCGACGCCAGCGTGGTCTTGCCGGAGCCGGCGGGGCCGTCGACGCAGACCAGTCGCCCCGCGCCGAGCGTGGGCGGGTGCTGCAGCGTGCGACGAACGATGCGCCGGGCTACCTCGACCAGGTGCGGGAACCGATCGGTCATCCGCGCGCAGGCCGGACGCCTCGACGGCCGGCACCCGTCACGAGATGCCGTGCTTGCGCAGGATCGCTTCGATGTCGTCCATGTCCTTGTCCTGGACGGCCGGCTCGGCGGGCCTGCGGGACGGCTGCTGCGCGACAGCTCGGGGGGCGCTGCCACGCGGTCGGGTGCCCACCCCGCGGGCGCGCATCAGCGCCGCCACGGCGAAGAGCATCAGTGACACCCCGGCCACCGCGACGCCCAGCCACACCACCGGGCTGAAGACCAGGCGCAGCGCCCAGCCCACGATCGCGTCGCCGATCTCCCACAGCAGCCGCAGCGTGCCGGTGAGGCCCGCCGCCAGCGGCAGCAGCGACCAGGCGATCCCCCGGATCCCGGACGCCGCGCCGCGCCGGCGCCACAGCACGAGGCTGACCAGCAGCCCGAGCACGGTGAGGAGCAGCCCGAGTCCCTGCCAGGTGGTCGCGTCGACGGAGCTCACGCTGCCCAGCGTACGGCGGTCCCGGTGGCCGAGCACGCCGCCGCTCCTGGTAGACCACGCTGCGTGCGCGACGTACCCGATCCCGGCTTCGCGGGCGACGACGGCTCGGCCGAGCCGGGGCTGGTGCAGGCACTACGGGACTACGACGTGGACCCGCACGCGCTCCACGACGCCACGCTGGCGGTGCTGCAGGGCACCCGGCTGCTGGTGCCGGTGGTGGCGGCGCTGGGGGAGGTCGTCGTCGAGGAGACGGCCGACGGCCGGTCGCTGGCCCACGACAAGACGTCGGACATGGCGACCGTGCTGCTGCAGGGCCAGGACGGACGCAGCGCGCTGCTGGCGTTCACGAGCACGGAGAGCCTGCGGCGGTGGAACTCCGAGGCCCGCCCGGTGCCGGTGCCGGTGCAGCGGGCGGCTCGGGCGGCGCTGCAGGACGGCGCCGCCGCGATCGTGGTGGACGTGGCAGGCCCGGTGATGTTCGTGGTCGACGGCGAGGCGGTGCGGCAGCTGGCGGAGGGACGGCTGCTGGTGCGGCTCGGAGCAGCGGTCAGCGACCGCTTCGGGTGGGTGACACCGGACCCGTGAGCTGCTCGCCGGGTCCCTGACCGGGCGGGTCCGGCACCGGCGAGGCTTCCCGGAAGGCCAGCTGCAGGCTCCGGAGCCCGTCCCGCAGCGGCGCTGCATGGTGGTGCCCCATCCGTGGTGCGGCGGTCGTGACCAGGCCCGCCAGTGCGTCGATCAGGGTCCGCGCCTCGTCGAGGTCCTGGTGCTCGGGCAGGTCCTCGGCCAGGCCGAGGTGCACGGCCGCGGCGCTCATCAGGTGCAGCGCGGTTGTGGAGACGACCTCGAGCGCCGGGACGTCCGCGATGTCTCGCGACGGCGGCTCTTCCTGTCGAGGCTTCTCGGGGTCGGACGTCATGGCACCAGGGTGGCACCCGGATCGGGATGTGCGCCCAGGGGGCCTGGCGGGGTACCCTGGGCGGCGACCGATCCGTCGGGTCGGCCCGCTGTGAGGTCGAGGTGGAATTCCTCGTCCCTCGGGCGGGTTGACCTGGTGCGATCTGACAAGCGGAGACGAGTCTCCCACCCGCATCGACCGCCGCACCTGAGGTCGTCGGGTCCGGTCCGGCGTGGGGCTCCCCGGAGCACCGCGGCGTAGGTGCCGACCGTGCCCCCGGGCGCGCGGCGCCGGTGACTGGCCTCCGCTTGCCAAGGCGGAGGCCTTTTGTCTGTGTCCTCCACCGGGTCGGCACGGCACCTTCCCGCACAGTCACCTGCCACACTTGGAGGACCCATCAGCACGGAGCTGCGCATCAACGACCGGATTCGGGTGCCCGAGGTCCGGCTCGTTGGCCCGAACGGCGAGACCGTCGGCATCGTCCGCATCGACGACGCCCTGCGACTCGCGCAGGAGTCCGACCTCGACCTGGTCGAGGTGGCCCCGATGGCGCGACCGCCGGTCTGCAAGCTCATGGACTACGGCAAGTTCAAG
>DASQDP010000159.1:0-21289 GCA_035634095.1 Nocardioidaceae bacterium
GCAGGCCCTTGGTGCGCGCGTACCGGTTGACGACGTTGGTGAGGGACTTCTTCAGTCCCTCCTCGTGCGTGCCGCCCTCGTGGGTGTTGATGGTGTTGGCGAAGGGGTGCACCGACTCGGTGTAGGTTGAGGTACACTCCATCGAGATCTCGAGGCTCATCCCGCTGTCCGGCTGCTCGGCCTCGAACTCGATGACGCTCGGGTGTGCCTTGTCCTTGCGCTTGTTGAGGTGGTCGACGTAGTCCACGAGCCCGCGGTCGAACCGGAACACCCGCTCCACCGCTCCGTCGGAGAGCCGCTCCTCGTCCGTGCGGGTGTCGCTGCCCCGCGCCTCACGGGGGTCCCGGGGCTGCTCGGCGTCGGCGAGCTGCGCGTCGAGCTGCAGCGCGTCGTCCTGGATGGCGTCCACGACCTCGGTCTCGTGCGGCCGCTCGTCCCGGACGGTGATCTGGAGCCCCTTGTTGAGGAACGCCATCTCCCGGACTCGGTTGGTCACGGTGTCCAACGAGTAGGTGGTGGTCTCGAAGATGTCCGGGCTGGCCCAGAAGGTGATCGTGGTGCCGGTCTCGTCGGTCGGCTCCAGCTGCTCGAGCGGGCCGTCGGGCTCGCCGAGGCTGAAGCTCTGGCGCCAGTGGTGACCGCGGTTGCGCACGTCGACCTGCAGCCGGCTGCTCAGCGCGTTGACGACCGAGACGCCGACGCCGTGCAGCCCGCCGGACACCTTGTAGCCGCCGCCCCCGAACTTGCCTCCGGCGTGCAGCATCGTCAGCGCCATCGTGACCGCGGGGATGCCCTCGACCGGGTGCACGTCGGTGGGGATGCCGCGGCCGTCGTCGACGACGCGCACCCCGCCGTCCTCGAGCAGGGTGACCTCGATGCTGGTGGCGTGCCCGGCCAGGGCCTCGTCGACGGAGTTGTCGATGACCTCCCACACCAGGTGGTGCAGGCCCCGCTCACCGGAGGACCCGATGTACATGACGGGACGCTTGCGCACGGCCTCGAGGCCCTCGAGCACCTGGATCGCGGAGGCGTCGTACTTCCCGGCCTCGACGGCGTGGCCCTCGCCGCGCGGCGCGAGGTGGGCTGCGGTCTCTGCCACGGTCTCGGCCGTGAGGTCGGTGCTGGTCGACGGGGTGCTGGCGGGCAGGTGTTCAGCCACAAGCCATCCTCTTCAGGTCTGCGCACACGAGACAACGGTCGTCCCAGGGGGAGACGACCGTTGTCCAGTGTACCGCGCCAGAGCCCCGGATCCGGGGTGTCGTCCACAGCAACGGGGTCTCTGCGAGCCCTGGAAGGCCCGTTCTCGGCCTCCTACGGCGGTCAGGACGGCTGCACAGGGGTCGTTTCTAGTCCCCGTACCGGCCCGGGGCCTCCTGATCGCTCCTCGACCGCCCCTGGGAGGGCCTCACCCGTAGGTGTCGCGGGGGCCCCGGCCGTCGCGCACCGACCGCAGCCCGTGCTTCCAGGACGGGGTCTGCGGACCCCGCACCTCGATCAGGGTGACGGTGCCGTCTCCGAGCTCCTCGTTGAGCCGGCGTACGACAGTCGGCGCGAGCAGCCGCATCTGCGTCGCCCACGCCGTGGAGTCGGTGCGGACCACCAGCGTCGTCTCCGCGAAGGCCTCGGGAAGGCAGTGCTGCGAGACCTCGCGGCCGACCACGGTGTCCCACCGCGAGAAGACCCCGTGCACCCGGACGTCGGTGTCCCAGCCCTGCTCCGCGATCAGCCGGCCGATGGTGGAGTCGAGCAGCTGCGGGTCGCGCTCGTCGGGGTGCGCCCCGGAGGCGCGGGTGTCCACCCGCCGGGAGGGTCGCTGGCCCCGCGAGGTGGTACGGCGGCGGGAGCCCGGTCGCGCCAGGGACCGGGCGATGCTGCGCGCGAGGTCCAGGCCGGTGTCGTCGTGGGTCTCGGCCGGCTCGACCGGCTGGACCGGGTCGACCGGCCGCTGGGGGTCCTCAGGCGGCACCGGGAAGCACCTTGCCGTCCACCACGTCGAGGCGCACGCCGGCGAGGGCGGCCGGGATGTCGTCGGGGACCGCGGCCGTCACCAGCACCTGCTCCGCCTCCGCCACCAGCGCGGCGAGCCGGTCCCGCCGGTCGGAGTCCAGCTCGGCGAACACGTCGTCGAGGATGAGCACCGGGTCGTCGCCGGTGGCGCGGAGGAGCTCGTAGGACGCCAGACGCAGCGCCAGCGCGGTGGACCAGGACTCGCCGTGCGAGGCGTACCCCTTGACCGGCAGCGGGCCCAGCATGAGCGTCAGGTCGTCGCGGTGCGGTCCCACCAGGCTGACCCCGCGGTCGATCTCCTCGTCTCGCCGGCGCTCCACCTCCGCCAGCAGGGCCGCGGCAAGCTGCTCCCGGTCGGGGTCGGGGCTGCCCTCCGAGGTGAGCGGCAGCTCGAGCGAGGGCTTGTAGCTCATCGTCGCGTCGGTCCGGGTCGCCCCCTGGGCGACCGCCTCGTAGGCGGTGGCGACGTGCGGGCGCAGGGCGTCGACCAGGCTCAGGCGAGCGCTGAGCAGCTCGGCGCCGGTGCGCGCCAGGTGGGAGTTCCACACCTCGAGCGTGGCCAGCAGCGCCTCGCGACGGGCGGACCCGCCGGGCCCGCGAGCACCCGGGCGGGCCGTCTTCAGCAGGGAGTTGCGCTGCTTGAGCACCCGGTCGTAGTCCGCCCGCACCCCGGCGAAGCGGGGCGCCCGCTGCACCAGCAGCTCGTCGAGGAAGTGCCGCCGCTCGGACGGGTCGCCCTTGACCAGCGCCAGGTCCTCGGGGGAGAACAGCACGGTGCGGACCAGGCCGAGCAGCTCGCGCGCGCGGGGCAGCGGCGAGCGGTTCAGCCGCGCCCGGTTGGAGCGACCCGGGTTGATCTGCACCTCGAGCAGCGCCTGGCGGCCGTCGCGCACCACCACCGCGCGTACGACGGCGTGCTCGGCGCCGAAGCGCACCAGCGGGGCGTCGCCCGCGACACGGTGCGACGCCAGCCGCGCGATGTAGTCGACGGCCTCGACCAGGTTGGTCTTGCCCTGCCCGTTGCGGCCCACGAAAGACGTCACCCCCGGCCCGAGGGCGACGTCGGCCTCCGGGTAGGAGCGGAAGTCGTGGAGGGACAGGTGCGCGACGTGCACGTGACGGTTCCCGCTCCTGCCTCAGTGCTCGTCGGGGCCGGTCACTCCGGACTCTTGTCCCCGCCCAGCGGCGGGGCGGTGCGGGTCGCGTGCCCGCCGAACTGGTTGCGCATCGCGGCCACCGCCTTCATCGCGGGGCTGTCGTCCTGACGGGACACGAACCGGGCGTAGAGCGCCGCGGTGATCGCCGGTGTGGCCACCGCGTTGTCGATGCCGGCCTCCACGGTCCAGCGCCCCTCACCGGAGTCCTCGGCGTAGCCGCTGATCTGCTCGAGCTTGTCGTCGTCGTCGAGCGCGGCGACCAGCAGGTCCAGCAGCCAGGACCTGATCACCGTGCCCTCGCGCCAGGACCGGAACACCTCGGTGACGTTGTCCACCACGTCGGCGGCCTGGAGCAGCTCCCAGCCCTCGGCGTACGCCTGCATGACGGCGTACTCGATGCCGTTGTGCACCATCTTGGAGAAGTGTCCGGCGCCGACGTCACCGGCGTGCACCCAGCCGAACTCGCCCTCGGGCTTGAGCGCGTCGAAGATCGGCTGCACCGTCTCGATGTTCGCCCGCTCGCCGCCGGCCATCAGGGCGTAGCCGTTCTCCCGGCCCCAGATGCCGCCGGACACGCCGCAGTCGATGAAGCCGATGCCCTTGGCGGCCAGCATCTCGGCGTTGGCGATGTCGTCGGTCCACCGCGAGTTGCCGCCGTCGATGATGACGTCGCCCTTCCCGAGCAGCTCCGAGACCTCACGCACGGTGGAGCGGGTGATCTCGCCGGCGGGGACCATCACCCAGACCACCGTGGGGGACGGCAGCTGCTCGACCATGGCCTCGAGGCTCTCGGCGTCGGAAACGTCCGGGTTGCGGTCGTACCCGACGACCGTGTGGCCCGCGGCGCGCAGCCGCTCGCGCATGTTGCCACCCATCTTGCCGAGCCCGATCAGACCGAGGTCCATGGAATTCCCTTCGCTGCGGAGGACGTGCGCTGACGTGGTGCCCGGCTGGGGCGTTCCGGGCGAGACGAGGCTATGTGCCGGGGCCCTTCCGTGGCGAGGGGCTCACGACAGCAGTCGGCGCGGCATCAGCAGGTAGCGGAAGTCGGAGTCGACGGTCCCGTCGAGCGCGTCGGCCCCCGAGAGGACCGCCGGCTTGGAGGCCTGGGTGAAGGCGAGCTCGACGACCGGCTGCTCGAGCGCGGTCAGGCCGTCGAGGAGGAACTGCGGGTTGAACCCGGTGGTGATGTCCTCGCCGTCGACGGAGGCCTCGATCTGCTCGGTCGCCAGCGCCTCATCGCCGCTGCCGGCGTCCAGGGTGAGCACGCCGGCGCTGAACGCGAGCTGGACGGCGGTGTTGCGCTCGGCGACCAGGGAGACCCGCTTGACCGACTCCACCAGCGTGGCCCGGTCCACGCGGGCGACCGTCGAGTGGGCCGCGGGGAAGAGCGTGCGGACCTTGGGGAACTCGCCGTCGAGCAGCCGGGTCGTGGTCCGCCGTACGCCGCCGCCGGACGCGCCCTCGAAGCCGATGATGCCCTCGCCGGCTCCGGACGAGGACAGCGCGATGGTGACCTCGGCGCCGGAGGTCAGCGACTTGGCGGTGTCCGCGAGCACCTTCGCGGGCACCAGCGCGGCCGCAGACACGTCCGTCGCACCCGGGTCCCACTCCAGCTCGCGCAGCGAGAGCCGGAAGCGGTCGGTGGCCAGCAGCGAGATCCCGGAGCCCTCGATCTCGATGCGGACGCCGGTGAGCACCGGCAGCATGTCGTCGCGGCCGGCGGCGGTCACGGCCTGGGCCACGGCGTTGGCGAACAGGTCACTGCGAACGGTGCCGGTGGCCTGCGGCATGTCCGGGAGGGAGGGGTACTCGTCGACGGGCATGGTCTGCAGGCTGAACCGCGCGGAGCCGCAGGTCAGCGACACCTTGGCGCCGTCCACGGTCATCTCGACCGGCTTGTTGGGCAGGCTGCGGCAGATGTCGGCGAGCAGCCGCCCCGACACCAGGGCCGTCCCCTCGTCCTGCACCGAGGCGGGGAGCGTCGCCCGTGCCGACGTCTCGTAGTCGAAGGTGGACAGCTGCAGCCCGTCGCCGCCCTCGACGGTCTCGATCAGCAGTCCGGCGAGCACCGGCACGCTCGGCCGGACCGGTAGCCCGCGGGCGGCCCACGCGACGGCATCGGCGAGCACGTCGCGTTCGACGGTGAACTTCACTGGGATCGGCCTCCTGCGCTCCGGGGTGAGCATCCTGCCATGCAGCCGCACCTGCCGGCAGCGGTGGACCGGGCGCGCGCCGGTGGGTGTCGGCGGCGCCGGGTCGTCGTCCCCAGGTCGGAGCGGGGAGCGATGTTCTCCGAGGATCCGGACATGTGTAGTTCAGTGGTGTTAACAGGTGCGGTGGACACTGTGGACAACGATCGTTCCCGCAGGCCACGGGGTGTGTGGCCGTCAACGGCGCCTGTGTACGACGAGGTGCAGAAGCTGACCCGGGTGTGGGCGCCCACCGGCCGTGCCCGTCTCCGGCCCCGGTCGTCCACAGGGCTGTGGGTGACGCGGCGGCGGGTCGCACAGGTGAGTCCCCAGGTCGGGTCGGCCCGGAGGCCCCGGGCCGGTCGCGTCCTGCGGCTCACGACTGGCGGGCCTGCTGCTTGATCCGGTTGGTCAGCTCGGTGACCTGGTTGTAGACGCTCCGGCGTTCGGCGAGCAGCTGGCGGATCTTCTTGTCGGCGTGCATGACGGTGGTGTGGTCCCGGCCGCCGAACTGCTGCCCGATCTTGGGCAGGGAGAGCTCGGTGAGCTCGCGGCACAGGTACATCGAGATCTGCCGTCCGGTGACCAGCACCCGGCTGCGGCTGGGCCCGCACAGGTCGTCGATGGACAGGCCGAAGTAGGCCGCGGTCTGCGCGATGATCAGGGCGGCGTTGATCTCCGGCTCCCCGCCCTCGGGGATCAGGTCCTTGAGCACGATCTCGGCGAGGGTGAGGTCCACCGGCTGCCGGTTCAGGCTGGCGAAGGCAGTGACCCTGATCAGCGCGCCCTCGAGCTCTCGGATGTTGGTCTGGATCTTGCTGGCGATGAACTCCAGGACGTCCGGCGGGGCGGTCATCCGCTCGGTGGCGGCCTTCTTGCGCAGGATCGCGATCCGGGTCTCGAGGTCCGGAGGCTGCACGTCGGTGATCAGTCCCCACTCGAACCGGTTGCGCAGCCGGTCCTCGAGCGCCTCGAGACGCTTGGGGGCACGGTCGGAGGTGATCACGATCTGCTTGTTCGCGTTGTGCAGGGTGTTGAAGGTGTGGAAGAACTCCTCCTGGGTCTGGATCTTCCCCTCCAGGAACTGGATGTCGTCGATCAGGAGCACGTCCACGTCGCGGTAGCGCCGCTTGAACCGGTCCTGGCGGTCGTCGCGGATGGCGTTGATGAACTCGTTGGTGAACTCCTCGGAGCTCACGTAGCGCACCCGGGCACCGGAGAACAGGCTCCGCACGTAGTGGCCGATGGCGTGCAGCAGGTGCGTCTTGCCGAGTCCGGAGTCGCCGTAGATGAGGAGCGGGTTGTAGGCCTTGCCGGGTGCCTCGGCGACAGCCACCGCGGCGGCGTGGGCGAACCGGTTCGAGGAGCCGATGACGAAGGTCTCGAAGATGTACTTCGGGTTGAGCCGGGTCTCCAGCGCGCTGCCCGACAGGGTGCCGGTGGTGCGGTGTGCCCGCTCATCGAGGTCAGCCGCGCTGGCCGCCGACTGGGGCGGGGTGGGGTAGTCCAGGGGATTTGTCGACAAGTCGACAGGCTTGCGGTCGTGATTACCGGGGGGACGCCCGGGACCACCCATCCCTGTTCCCGGTGCCTGGGCGTCGACGGCGCCGCCGTACTCGGTGTAGCCCGCGGAGCGCTCCGCACCGTAGGTCCCCGCGGTCTCGTCGGCGTGCGCCCCGAGGTCGCCGGAGTCGCGGCCGCCGGGACCCCGGCCACCGACCTCCGGGTCGACCGTCACCGCGATCCGGATCTGGCGCGCGAACGAGGCACCGAGCGAGTCCTCGAGCCGGGTGCGGAGCCGGCCCTCGATCTGGTTGCGGGTGAAGTCGTCGGCCACTGCGATGATCGCCGTGCTCTGGTGCAGGGTGACCGGCCTGCTCGAGGCCAGCCACGCACGCTGGCTGGGTGGCAGGTCGTCGACCAGCTCTCGCCAGACCACGTCCAGCTCCGGCTCGCTGGAAGGTCGCCCGGCCTGCTCGGACGCCGAGCCCCCAGGTCCCTGGTCGGAGGCATCGCTCAGCTCGTCCACGCGGGTCTCCCCACTCCCATCCGTGTCGGCGGGCCGGGTCGGCGTCGCCCGGTCCAAGTGCAGCGGTCCCACAGGTGCCACGTCGTCGTGGGGTGGTGTCGAGCGTGCAGCGTATGCGGCTGGCACACGGTCCACACGTTTGTCCACAGGTTGTGCATGCAGCCGGTCAGCCGAGCACCTCAAGGACGGCGGAGCGCCTCCTGGACGTGCTGCCGCGCCGAACGAAAAGCGGACGCGGGGACGGACCGAGACCAGGAAGGTGCCGTGGGGAACCTCGGGGACCCGCGCACGCTACAAGCCGGACGTCCGGGGAAGCAAGCGGTTGTCCACAGGTCCGCGCGGTTTGACCCCCTCCGCGGACACCGCGTACCGTTGCCCGGTCGAACCGGTGTCGACCGCTGCCGCCTGTGCGGGTCTCGGGCGCGCTGTCCAGACCAGCCGCGGGACCGGACACCGTTCGCCCTCTGACCTCGCACCACCTCGCCTCACCACCGGAGAACTGCCGTGAGCAAGCGCACCTACCAGCCGAACAACCGTCGTCGCCACAAGGTGCACGGCTTTCGCCTGCGGATGCGGACCCGCGCGGGGCGGGCCATCCTGTCCGCGCGTCGTCGCAAGGGTCGCGACAAGCTCGCGGTCTGAGCCGCCACGTGCCAGGGGCGGCGTGCGGTGCTTGAGCGTCGCAACCGGCTGACCAGGTCGACGGGGTTCAGCACGGCGACCCGGCGCGGGCGGCGGGCAGGCACCCGGAGCCTGGTGCTGCATCTGCACGCTCCTGCGGGTCCGCCCTCCGGGTCCTCCGAGCAGCGGTCGGCGCCTCAGGTGGGGTTCGTCGTGGGCAGGGGCGTCGGCGCGGCGGTGCGCCGCAACCGGGTGAAGCGGCGACTGCGGTCGCTGGCCCGGGAGAGGCTGGCGCTGCTCCCCACCGAGGCGGTCCTGGTGGTCCGCGCGCTGCCGGCATCGGCCGGTACGACGTACGCTGGGCTCGCTCAGGACTTCGACAAGGCGCTCCGGCGCCTGGACATTCCTGCGGACCTCGGCGCAGACATCGACACAGGGACGGTGCACGGGCGGTGAAGCACCTCCTCATCGCCCTGCTGCGTGGCTACCGCTTCGCGATCAGCCCGCTGTACGGCCAGGTGTGTCGCTACTACCCGTCCTGCTCGGCCTACGCGCTGGAGGCCGTCACGGTGCACGGGTCGCTGCGCGGCAGCTGGCTCGCCGTGTGCCGGGTCGGTCGTTGCCACCCGTGGGCCGCAGGGGGACACGACCCGGTTCCGTCTCCACACCACCCGACTTCAGGAGCCTGAGTGTTCGACTTCTTCATCGACCTCGGCAGCGCGATCATGACGCCGCTGTACTACCTGACGTCGTTCATCCTGGTGGGCTTCCACCGGTTGTTCGGCAACGTGTTCGGCGAGTCGTCCGGGGCGGCCTGGGTGCTCTCGATCATCGGGCTGACCGTCGTCATCAGAGCCGCGCTGATCCCGCTGTTCGTGAAGCAGATCAAGTCGAGCCGGAACATGCAGCTGCTGCAGCCCAAGGTGAAGGAGCTGCAGCAGAAGTACGGGCACGACCGCGAGAAGCTCGCCGCGGAGACGATGGCGCTCTACAAGGAGACCGGCACCAACCCGTTCGCGTCCTGCCTGCCGATCCTGCTGCAGATGCCGATCTTCCTGGCCCTGTTCCGGCTGATCGACCAGGCGGCGAAGCACCCCGAGGAGCCGCGGGCCCTGCTCACCGCGGATCTGGCGAACAAGTTCGCCAACGCGAGCCTGTTCGGGGCCAAGATCTCCGACAGCTTCACCAACACCGACCTCGGAAGCGTCCGGCTGCTGGCGGGCTTCCTGGTGCTGGCGATGACGGCGACGACGTTCCTGACGCAGAAGCAGCTGATGAGCAAGAACATGCCTGCCGACGCGATGACCGGTCAGTACGCCCAGCAGCAGAAGATGCTGCTCTACATCCTGCCGGTGGTGTTCGCGGTCGGCGGCATCGCGTTCCCGGTCGGCGTGCTGTTCTACTGGACCACCTCGAACCTGTGGACGATGTGCCAGCAGTTCTACGTGATCCGCAACAACCCGGCCCCCGGAACCCCGGCCGCCAAGGCCAAGCAGGACCGGGACGCCGCGAAGCGGGCGCGCAAGGGGCTGCCGGACCCCGCTACGCCGATCGAGCCCCGCACGGAGCCTGACGCTGCGCGGCCGCCGGAGCCACCCAAGCGCCAGCAGCCGAGGAACCAGACCCGCAGCCAGCGCAAGAAGCAGGGTCCGGGCGGCACGAAGCGGCCCCCGTCGGGCGCTGGGGGGACCGGCGGCCAGCCCCGGTCCGGGCGCGCCACGCCCAGCCCGAGCGACGGGCCGGACGAGCTGGGCGAGCCCGGCCGCAGCAGCGCCTGACGCCTGCCTGCCGACATCGGCGGTCCGCCGGCCTGTGTCGGCCCGGAGCGACCGGCTCGCTCTCCACGCTCCTGCCGGCGTCCCTCCCCGCGAGCATCCGAGCCCGACGAACCAGGAAGTGACACTCATGACCGACTCCCCCACCTCCACCTCCTCGAACACCGACCGTCTCGAGGGGGACCTGCCGGCGCCGGCCGTCTCCGACCCGCTGCTCGCTGACCCCGCCGGCGACGACCCGGCCGCGGCCGGCGCCACGGCCGACGCGGACACCACGGCCGGCGGCGACACGGCTGCGCCCGACGACACGGCTGCGCCCGACGACACGGCTGCGCCCGACGACACGGCTGCGGCCGACGACCCGGCCGACGACCTGGCCTTGGCGGGCTCGGACTCGGACCCGTCCGGCCCCGAAAGCCCGACGTCGGAGGCCGACGGCGAGCCCGACGACCTGGGGCGCCTCGAGAACGAGGGGGACATCGCCGCGGACTACCTCGAGGAGCTGCTGGACATCGCCGACCTCGACGGCGACCTGGACATGGACGTGGAGGGCGACCGTGCCGCCGTCAGCATCGTGGGTGGAGACGTGCGCCAGCTCGTCGGGCGCGACGGCGAGGTGCTGGAGGCTCTGCAGGAGCTCACCCGGCTGGCGGTGTACCGGGAGACGGGCGAGCGTTCCCGGCTGATGCTCGATGTAGGCGGCTTCCGGGCCGACAAGCGCTCGCGACTGGAGAAGCTGGCCGCGGAGGCGATCGCCGAGGTCCGGGACCGCGGCGAGCAGAAAGCGCTGGACCCGATGAGCCCGTTCGAGCGCAAGGTGGTTCACGACGCTGTCGCGGCGGCAGGACTGTCGTCAGCGTCAGAGGGTGTGGAGCCGCGCCGGTACGTCGTCGTGCTGCCTGCCTGAAGCGGCTCCCATGACGTCGGGACCTCTCGTTCCACGTGAAACGCCCCCCGTGCCCGAGGGGGCTCGGGTGGTGTTCGGCTCCCGCCTGCCGCAGGCGACGGCCTTTGCCGACCTGCTGGCCACCGAGGGAGTGACACGCGGCCTGATCGGTCCCCGCGAGGCCGCCCGCGTGTGGGAGAGGCACGTGATCAACTGCGCGGTCCTCACCGAGCTGCTCGCGGTCGGATCCGAGGTGTGCGACGTCGGCTCAGGGGCGGGCCTCCCCGGCATCGCCCTGGCGATCCGGCGTCCTGACCTGCACGTGACGCTCGTGGAGCCGCTGCTTCGGCGCACCACCTTCCTGGTCGAGGTGGTCGCCCAGCTGGGTCTGGCCAACGTCGAGGTCAGCCGAACCCGCGCCGAGGAGCTGCACGGGCGGCGCGACTTCTCGGTCGTGACCTCTCGGGCGGTGGCGCCCCTGCCGCGGTTGCTGAGCTGGTGCATGCCCTTGGTTCGTCGAGGGGGCGAGATGCTGGCGATGAAGGGCTCGTCGGCCGCGGAGGAGGTCGCCGCCGCGACGCCCGTGCTCTCACAGTGGACCGACGCAACGGCGGAGGTGCTCAGCGTGGGCGGAAATCTGATTTCTGTCCCTAGCACGGTGGTTCGCGTCCAGGCGACGCGTCCGTCGCGTCTAGGTTGAGGCGGAGACAACCAGGGGCGCAGTGGTTCGGCCTGGTTGCGGCCCGACGAGGACGATGAGGACAAGCCGGTGACGCTCGCACAAGACTGTCCCTCCACAGTCACGCCCAGGACGTCGCCGACCGCGGCTGCGCCGGCACCTCCGGCTCCGGGGCTTCCCGCCACAGCCACGACCCGGTCCCCGTTCCCAGTCGTGGAGACGACGCGGGCGGCGGCCCGAGCCGGCCGGGTCCTCGACGTCGACGTCGTCGCTGGACTGGGGTGGCCCGGGCAGCGGCCGGGGCGGGGACCTGTCGCGCTGGGCTGGCCGCAGCCTGCGGGTGGTAGCCCCGTTCCACGTGAAACAGCGGCGCCGCGGCGTGAGACGGAGCCGTCATCGCGAGCACCGGAACCACTCTCACCGGAACCACTCCCACCGGCATCGGACCCCGCTGCCGCCGCCCCGACCGGCGCGCAGGGACAGGCGCCCGGCGCGGAGACGAGCGTCGCCGCCCGGCGCCCCGACCTGATGCGCACAGCCGGGGACCTGGCCGACCTGGCCGCCCATGGGGATGCGTCCACACCGATGGCCCGGTCCGTTGCGCACTCTCTCCTGGTCCGCAGCGGCCAGCAGGCCGTGGCACTCCCTCGGCCGGCGGGTACGCGGGTGATGGTGGTGGCGAACCAGAAGGGCGGCGTGGGCAAGACCACGTCCACGGTGAACCTCGCCGCGGCGCTGGCCCAGGGCGGCTTGCGTGTCCTGGTGCTGGACCTCGACCCGCAGGGCAACGCCTCCACCGCACTGGGGATCGAGCACCGTCGCGGTACGCCCTCGGTGTACGACGCGATCGTGGACGGCGTACCCCTCGCTGACGTCGTCACCGCGAGCCCGCAGGTGGAGGGACTGTTCGTGGTGCCGGCCACCATCGACCTCGCCGGCGCCGAGATCGAGCTGGTGAGCATGGTGGCGCGCGAGGGCCGGCTGCGGCGCGCTCTGCACGCCCACCCGCAGGTCTTCGGCGCCGGAGACGACCGCTTCGACTACGTGCTGGTGGACTGCCCGCCGTCCCTGGGGCTGCTGACCCTCAACGCCCTGGTCGCGGGCGACGAGATGCTGATCCCGATCCAGTCGGAGTACTACGCCCTCGAGGGCCTGGGCCAGCTCCTGGAGACCGTCGAGATGGTCAAGGCCCACCTCAACCCGGATCTCGACGTGTCGACCATCCTGCTCACCATGTACGACGCCCGCACCCGCTTGTCGGCCGGCGTGGCCGAGGAGGTGCGCACGCACTTCGCGGGGCAGGTGCTCCAGACCGCGATCCCACGCTCCGTGCGGATCTCCGAGGCGCCCAGCTACGGACAGACCGTGATGACCTACGACCCAGGCTCACCGGGCGCCCTCAGCTACCTGGAGGCGGCGCGCGAGATCGCGCTCGCCCTGGGTCATCCCCTGGGCCATCGTCCAGCGCCCGCCTCGGCGGCCGTCCCGCGAGGAGCACGAGCATGAGTGAGAAGTCGACGCAACGCCGGGGGCTCGGGCGGGGTCTGGGATCGCTGATCCCGACCGGACCTCGCCCGCAGCACACGCCGCATGCCGGGTCGCGCCCGGACAGCGGGCCCGACGGCGGCGCCGGGGTCGCCACCCTGGCCGAGCCCGCGCCCGGGTCGGCCGACTGGATCGGCGTGCCGTTGCCGGGTGATGCGCCGCCCGCTGCGACGGGGACGCCGGAGGGGGCCGTCGACGACGGCGCGGCGCAGGCCACTCCGCCGGCAGACGAGCCTGCACTGCCGCGGGACGACGAGCCGGCCGTCACTGCCGAGGACGATGCGGCAGCGCGCGATGAAGGCGTGGGGGCGGGCAGCGACGGCGCGACGACGACCGAGACGAGCGGAGCATGGTTCGCCGAGCTCCCGGTCGGGGACATCTCTCCCAACCCCCGGCAGCCGCGTGAGGTCTTCGACGAGGAGGCGATGGCCGAGCTGGTCCACTCCATCCGCGAGGTGGGGCTGCTCCAGCCGATCGTGGTGCGTCCGGTCGGCGGCGAGCGCTACGAGCTGGTCATGGGCGAGCGCCGTTGGCGGGCCGCCCAGGCGGCAGGGCTCCGCATGATCCCGGCCATCGTGCGGGAGACCGGGGAGGAGGCGCTGCTGCGGGACGCGTTGCTGGAGAACCTGCACCGGGCCGAGCTGAACGCGCTGGAGGAGGCGGCGGCCTACGCTCAGCTCCTCGAGGACTTCGGCTGCACGCACGATGAGCTCGCCGCTCGGATCGGACGCAGCCGCCCGCAGATCAGCAACACCATCCGGCTGCTCAAGCTCTCACCCGCGGTGCAGCGCCGAGTCGCGGCAGGCGTCCTCTCGGCCGGGCACGCCCGGGCGCTGCTGGGGGTGGAGAGCCCCGAGGCGCAGGACCGTCTGGCGGGACGGGTGGTCGCCGAGGGCATCTCCGTGCGCAGCCTCGAGGAGCTGGTGGCGGTGGGGGACCTCGGCACCGGAGCCGGCAGCCCTCGGCGGAGCCGGCCCACGGCCCCCGGCGTGGACGACCTCGCCGCGCGGTTGTCCGACGTGCTGGACACGCGCGTGCGTGTCGACCTCGGACGGAGGAAGGGCCGCATCACCGTGGAGTTCGCCTCGCTGCCGGACCTGGAGCGCATCGTCTCTCTGATCGACCCGGGGCACCCGACGCGCACCCGCCGCGACGACCTGTAGGACAGGCATCAGGGCGGCCTGCGGGTCCGACCATGTGTCGACGTGTCGATATGTCGACAAAGCGTCCGCGACCGGTGGCGGCTCGGGTGGCCCGACCGGCGCGAGGCCGGTTCAGCCCGATGCGTCGGCCAGACGTGCGAGCAGCTCCGACTCGCGTGCGGGCGAGAGCCCTGCCCGGCGGGCGCGGGACAGGCCGAGCTCGGTCTCCCACGCCAACGTCGCGACCACCGTCTCCGAGAGCGGACGCAGCGTCAGCCCGCCTGCCCGCGCGGCACCGTTGCGGCGGGACAGCAGGCCGGCATGCGCCGGCTGCGGCAGCCACAGCGGCAGCGACTCGGAGCCCATCCAGGGTGCCACGCCCTGGTCGGTCAGCCACTCGTCCGCGGCCTCGACGAGCCGGGGCTCGGCCCCCGTCGCGGTCACGCAGGCCTGCAGGACGTCGCCGACCGTGCACGGGTCGCCGACTGCGTCGAAGACACCGGCGACCCGCTGCTCGGCACCCCGGACGAGCCAGGCGGCAAGGTCCTCGACGTCGATGACCTGCACCGGCGCCTTCCGAGGGGGCACCAGGACCGGCTCGTCCCTCCCGGCGAGCTGCACCCGCGCCGGCCAGTACCCGAGCCGGTCGCTGCGGTCGCCGTACCCGCCGATGAGGCCGGCCCGCGCGACCAGCACGCCCTCGGCACCTCGGGCAGCCAGGCACGCCTGCTCGCAGGCGACCGTCGTCGGCCCGTACACGTCCCAGTCGACCGGACCGTCGCCGTCGTAGGGCTCGTGCAGCAGCGCGTCCTCGCCCTGCCCCGGGGTGGTCTCGTCGGCGTAGACGGAGCCCGACGACACGTACACCCAGTGCGGGGCGCTCCCGGCGAGCCGGCTCAGGGCGGTGCGGACGAAGGCGGGCTGCCAGCTCACGTCGACCACCGCGTGCCAGGGCCGGCCGGCGACCTCGTCGTACGCCGAGGGGTCGGCGCGGTCAGCACGGACCCACCTCGCGCCTTCCGGCGGTGTCCCGGCCTCCCCGCGCGCCAGGCAGGTGACCTGGTGCCCGCGCGCGAGCGCCTGACGGGCGACCGCCCCGCCCAGCCAGGAGGTGCCGCCCAGGACCAGGACCTGCAAGGAGGCGTTCGACGTCATCTCGACAGGATGGGGGCGGGCCGCGACGGCTGCCAGAGCCGTTTCACCAGAGGCGAACAGGCGGTCGTCTCTCAGCCGCTGCGCGTCCGACCGGCCCGCCTGGCGGCGCGGGCCCGGGCGCGCTCCCGCTTCTCCTCGGCGTCCAGCCGCGCGGCCTCCTCGGGCGTGGGCGCGCTCCCGCCGTACGCAGCGGGGAGCCACCAGGACCCGGGCGGCTGCTCGTCGGCGGGGTAGGCCCGGATGGTCCGGTCCAGCAGCGCCGTCATCGCCTCCTTCAGCTCGGCGGTCTCGGCTGCGGGATGGGCGCCGGTCGGGTGCAGCGGCTCGCCGACCGAGATCGCGATGGTCTTGCCGCGGGAGAAGTCCTGAGGGTGGTCCTTGGTCTTCAGGCGCTGGGTGCCCCACAGCACCACGGGCACCAGCGGGACGTCGGCCGCGGCCGCCAGCCGCACCGCCCCGGTCTTCAGCTCCTTGAGGGTGAACGACCTCGAGATGGTGGCCTCGGGGAAGATCCCGACCACCTCGCCGCGCTGGAGGTAGCCGATCGCGTCGTCGTAGGACGCCAGCCCGTCGGCGCGGTCCACGGAGATGTGGTGCAGTGACCGCATCACCGGCCCGGCCACCGGGTGGTCGAAGATCTCCCGCTTCGCCATGAACCGCACCAGCCGTCCGGAGGGCCGTGCCGCCAGGCCGCCGAGGATGAAGTCGACGTAGGAGACGTGGTTGAACACCAGCAGCGCACCGCCGGAGCGGGGGACGTGCTCGGTGCCGGTCAGCTGGAACCGCAGGTCGAGGGCCCGGAAGGCGACCTTGGCGGCGAGGACGATCGGCGGGTAGGTCAGGTCGCGCACGTGGTCGGGCCCCTCTCGTGCGATTCGTCTGCGGTCCAGCAGGTGGTGCAGGGACAGCGTCGCAGACTAGTCGGGAGAGGGGGTCGAGCGGGTGACGGCGGTGTGCACCAGGTCGGCGACCAGCTCCCCGAGGTCCAGCCCCGCGGCGCTGACGGCCAGCGGCACCGTGGACGTCTCCGTGAGGCCCGGAGCCACGTTGACCTCCAGGAACCAGACGGCGTCGTCGACGTCCAGGATGAGGTCCGAGCGGGACAGGTCCCGCAGACCGAGCGTGTCGTGGGCCAGCACGGCCACCCGCGCGCACTCAGCGGCGAGGTCGTCGGGCAGCTTGGCCGGGACCTCGAAGGACGTGCTCCCCGCGGTGTAGCGGGCGGAGTAGTCGTAGACGCCGCCGTCGGGCCGGATGGACACCACCGGCAGCGCCCGGGCACCGTCCCCCGTGTCCACGACCGCGACCGCGACCTCGCGCCCGGCAACGAACCGCTCGACGAGCGCGGTGTCGCCGTAGGCGTAGGCGCCGACCATCGCCGCGGGCAGGGCGCCCGCCTCGTGCACCACGCTGCAGCCGAGGGCGGAGCCGCCCCGCGCCGGCTTCACGAACAGGGGGAGACCGAGGGAGGCGACGATGGCCTGCATCACGGCTGCCGCGCCCAGCTCCCGGAAGGTCTCGTGCGGCAGCGTGACCCCGGTCGGGGTGCGGATGCCGGCGCGGGCCACCGCTGCCTTGGCGACCGGCTTGTCGAACGCCCCCCGGCAGGCTGAGGGCCGCGAGCCCACGTAGGGCAGCCCGACCAGCTCGAGGACCTCTCGCACCGCGCCGTCCTCGCCGGTCTCGCCGTGCAGCAGCGGGACCACGCAGTCCGGGGGGTCCTCGTTCAGCGACCGCAGCAGGTCGGCGTCCACGTCGCGCACGTCGACCTCCGCGCCGGCCTCCCGCAGCGCCTCGGCCACCCGCCGCCCGGACCGCAGCGAGACGTCGCGCTCGTGGGAGAGCCCTCCTGCGAGCACGACGACGCGCGGGTGCGCGCGCTGGAGCTCGCCGCTCACGTGAGGTCGCTCGTCGGGCCGTCGTACCCGCCGGGTCCGGCACCCGAGGGTCGTGCGGCGGGTGCCGGCAGACCGGTCCCGAAGGTGGCCCGCAGCTCCAGCTCCTCCTCGATCACGCCGACCAGTCGGCGGACGCCCTCCCGGATCCGCTCCGGGGTGGGGTAGCAGTAGGACAGCCGCATGCTCTGGCTGCCGAAGCCGTCGGCGAAGAACGCGGTGCCGGGCACGAACGCGACGCGTGAGGTCACCGCGCGGGGCAGCATCAGCTTGGCGTCGAGGCCGGGCGGGAGCGTCAGCCACACGTAGAAGCCGCCGGTGGGGACGTTCCACCGCGCCGCGGCCGGCATCATGTCCTCCAGCGCGTCGACCATGGCGTCGCGGCGCTCGCGGTACATCTCCCTGAACTGCTTGATCTGGCCGAGCCAGTCGTGCTTGTCGAGGTACGCCGAGACGGCCAGTTGCGAGAACGACGGGGGGCAGAGCGTCGCGGACTCCTGCGCGAGCACCAGCTTCTCGCGTACGGCGTGGGGGGCCAGCGCCCAGCCGACCCGGAATCCCGGCGCGAAGGTCTTCGAGAACGACCCGAGGTAGATGACCCCGTCCGCCTCGTCGGCGCGCAGGGCGCGGTGCGGGTCCTCGTCGAAGCCGAGGAGGCCGTAGGGGTTGTCCTCGAGCACCAGCACGTCGGCCTCGCGGCAGATCTCCAGGATCTCCGGCCGGCGGTGCGGCGCCAGCGTCACACCCGCCGGGTTGTGGTAGTTCGGGATCGTGTAGACGAACTTGATCCGCCGGCCGGCCGCCTGGACCGTGGCGATCGCCTCGCGGAGCGCCGACGGCACCAGCCCGTGGGCGTCCATCTCCACGTGCACCACGTCGCACTGGTAGGCCTTGAACACCCCGAGCGCACCGACGTACGAGGGTGCCTCGCAGATCACCACGTCGCCGGGGTCGCAGAAGATCCTGGTGACCAGGTCGACCGCCTGCTGGGATCCCACCGTGACCACCACGTCGTCGGGATGGGCCTCGATGCCCTCGAGCCGCATCACGTCGCAGATCTGGTCGCGCAGGTGCGGGTCACCCTGGCCGGAGCCGTACTGCATCGCCACCGTCCCGCGGTGCCGCACCAGGTCCTCGATCGCGTCCCCGACCACGTCGAGCGGGAGGCCCGAGATGTTCGGCATGCCCCCCGCCAGGGACACCACCTCGGGGCGGCTGGCCACCGCGAACAGCGCGCGGATCTCCGAGGCGGTCATCCCCTGGGTCCGCGCGGCGTAGCGGTCGACGTAGCTGTCCAGCCGGGTGCTGCCGGTCGGCCCCGGTGTGTTCCCGTGGCCTCGGGCCAGCTCGGCCGGTCGGGGATGGTTCGTCATCAGTGCCGCTCCTCGTGTCTCCTCCTAGGATGAGGCATCGGGCGGCTCGTCGGAGGAAGGGGCCCACGGATGGCCGCGAGTCATGGCTAGGCGGCTGGACCGGCTGACGCTGGACAACCTGGGCGACCTGCCGGTCGAGTGCCGGTCCTGCGCCTTCTGGGAGCTGGACCCGGTGCGCCGCCAACGGGCCGCCGATGCCGGCGAGCTGGCGTGCGAGAAGGAGGCCTGGGTCTCCCGGGTGCTCCTGGAGTGGGGCTCCTGCGGGCGGGTCGCGTACGTCGACGACGACCCGGCCGGCTACGTGCTCTACGCCCCCGCGGTGCACGTGCCGGGGGCGGACGCGTTCGCCACCGCCCCGGTCAGCGAGGACGCGGTCCTGCTGGTCACGGCGATGGTCCGTCCCGAGTACGCCGGCCAGGGGATCGGCCGGGTGCTGATGCAGGCGGTGGTCAAGGACCTGGTCAAGCGGGGCGGCATCCGGGCGCTGGAGGCGTTCGGGGACACCCGGGCGCCGGACAAGCGCGCCTGGACCCGCAGCACCGCCGACGGGTCGTACGGGAACTGCGTGCTGCCGGCGGACTACCTGCTCGGGGTCGGGTTCAAGACGCATCGGGCGCATCCCCGGCACCCGCGGATGCGGCTGGAGCTGCGCACGGCGCTCAGCTGGCGCGACGAGGTGGAGGGAGCCCTGGAGAGGCTGCTCGGTGCCGTGCGCCCTGCTCGCCGACCGGTCCCGCGGCCGGCTCCTCGCGCGGTCCGCAGGACGCGGGCCGTGCACCGGCGCAGCGAGGGCACCGGCGGTGCCGGCGTGTGACGTGCGCGGCGCCCGCCACCGGAGCGGTGACGGGCGCCATGTGCGGGGTGGACAGGGGCTGTCCGGGCCGGATGTCAGGCGATGAAGTCCTGGAGCTCCCCGAGCAGCGCCGCCTTCGGCTTGGCGCCGACGATCTGCTTGACCAGCTCGCCCTTGTGGAAGACGTTGAGTGTCGGGATGCCGGTGACCCGGTAGGCCGCGGGCGTGACCGGGTTCTCGTCGACGTTCATCTTCACGAAGGTGATCTTCTCGCCGTGCTCGGCGGCGATCTCCTTGAGGATCGGGTCCACCTGGCGGCAGGGCCCGCACCACTCCGCCCAGAAGTCCACGAGAACGGGCTTGTCAGCCTTCAGCACGGAGGCGTCGAAGTCGGCGTCGGTGATTGCTTGCATCTGGGTCACGAGGTGCTCCTTGGGGTGGGCGGTGGGTGCGGGAAACGGGACGCGGGGTGGGACGCCGGGAGGTGGGGCGATGCGGTCCGGCTGACGACCAGTCAACACCGGGGCGCCGACAATTCTTCCGTCCGGGCCAGGTCGGGACGTGGGTCGGGGTCAGGCGCCGGGGTCAGGCGCCGGCGGTCTGCACCTGAGCGCCGAGGGACTCCACCTCGGCGTGCTCCAACGCCGCCTCCACGTCCTCGGCCTCCTCGATCTCCCGGACGCTCGTGACCGCGTCTCCGGCGGTGGCGGCCTCGTGGTCGAGGGCGGCGAGGTAGCGCTCCGCGTCCAGCGCGGCGGTGCAGCCGGTCCCGGCAGCGGTGACGGCCTGTCGGTAGTGGTGGTCGACGAGGTCGCCGCAGGCGAAGACGCCGGGCAGGTTCGTCCGGGCGGACGGGTGCTCGACGAGCACGTAGCCGCCGGCGTCGAGGTCGACCTGTCCGTGCAGCAGCTCCGAGCGCGGGTCGTGTCCGACAGCGACGAAGAGGCCGGTCACGTCCAGGGGACGCTTCTCGCCGGTGCCGGTGTCGACCAGGGTCACCCCGGTGAGCCGGTCCTCGCCGTGGATGGCGTCGACCGCGGAGCTCCAGGCGAACTCGATCTTCGGCTCCGCGAAGGCGCGGTCCTGCATGATCTTCGACGCCCGCAGCTCGCCGCGGCGGTGCACGACGGTGACCTTGGCGGCGAACCGGGCCAGGAAGGTGGCCTCCTCCAGGGCGGAGTCGCCGCCGCCCACGACCGCGATGTGCTGGTCACGGAAGAAGAACCCGTCGCAGGTGGCGCACCACGACACGCCGTGGCCGGACAGCCGGTCCTCGCCGTCGACACCGAGCTTGCGGTAGCCGGAGCCGGTCGCCAGGATGACCGCGCGGGCCCGGTGCTGCACCCCGGCGCTGTCGGTGACCAGCTTGACCTCGCCGGTGAGGTCGACCGCGGTGACGTCGTCGGGCACCAGCTCCGCGCCGAACCGCTCGGCCTGCGCCCGCATGTCGTCCATCAGCTGGGGCCCGATCACGCCGTCGCGGAACCCGGGGAAGTTCTCCACCTCGGTGGTGTTCATCAGGGCGCCGCCGGCGGTCACCGAGCCTGCGAAGCCCAGCGGTGCCAGGTTCGCGCGGGCGGCGTACACCGCGGCGGTGTAGCCGGCCGGGCCGGAGCCGATGATGATGACGTCGCGGGTGGTGGCACTGCTCATCGAGGAGTTGCTCGCTTCCGTTCGCAGGGTGGCGGGCCGGTCGGGACCGCCGCGTCGGAGCTCGCCCGACCCGGGAGAGGAGGATCCGGCGCCGACACGTCCTCAACGGATCCTAGGCGGTGGGCATTCCCCAGCACGTCACCGTGCGCGGGAGCGTACGACGACCGTGGCGAGCGTGTTCTCGGGGTCCCGGCACTCGACCACGCGGGCGGGCCGGCGCCCGGCGTCCGCAGGGCCCAGGACCAGCGAGGCGCGCCGTCCGTCCAGACGGACCGGGACGAGTCGCTCCCCCTGCCGCAGGACCGGGGCGGTGCACGTGCTCGCGTCGACGGGACCGGCGGGCCGCGGGTCGGCACGTGCCCGGACGTCGGAGTCGAGGAGCCGCTG
>DASQDP010000160.1:0-3396 GCA_035634095.1 Nocardioidaceae bacterium
GCCCCCATCGAGGCGGTAGAGCGATGGTCAGCCCGCCACCGGCTACGAGCGAGGCGGACGCAGTCGTGTGCGTGTGTCGCGTGTCGCCCCTCGGACACCACGCTGGGGGCAGTTGCCCACCGCACCCCGTGGGCCGCCTCCGATTCGGATGCGGCCCTCGCCGGCGCCGGCCCGACTGCGGACCCGCCGGGTACGCCCCGGTCCGCAGCGGCGACCATGCTGAGCCTGCAGGCGGACACCGACGGGTGGGGAGCCGGCCCGCCTGCAACTGCATCCCGACGGCACGGAAGGCGATCCTGCGGCGCCGGACGCGGCCGTCCTACCTGGCCAAGCCGGTCATCTGACGGCTGTGGCCGGCCCCGGCGTCCCCTCCGGCGGGCACCGGCCTCGATGGCGCCCGTCTCCGGGAGGCCTGGGCGTCACCGGGATCCTCGACGACCGGACCGGACTCCCGAGCGCCGACCGGGGCCGGCAAGCTGCTGTTCTGGTGCGGCGAGGACAAGATCGTCTACAGGTCGGAGGCGCCGATCTGGCAGCCGCAGTGGGCGCTGCGGGCCTTCATGGACTTCGCGATGCCGCAGGACCTGTGCGAGGGCTACGGTTATCCGCAGCTCACCGACGTCGCCAAGCGGAAGATCCTCGGCGAGAACCTGCTCCGCTTGCACGGGATGGACGTTGAGACGACCAAAGTCCGGCTGGGCCGTCCCCAGGCGCACTGATTCCGAGGTGCGCCCGAGGGGCGGCCGGGCGAGCTTGCCAGGCCCTGCGGAGCCTGGTCGAGCGGGAGGACCACTGCAATCACCTGGGATGCAGGTGACGCCGTCCCGGACGAACGACCGCCCCGTCCGTGGGGCGGACGGGGCAGTGAGCGGCCGGCCCTAGGGAGCAGCTGCACTGCTGACTGGCCGCCGGCGACCAGGGTGACGGTCAGCGCGACGGCGAGGATCCGGGCGCGCGGGCCGACCGCAGGCGTGTGCGCATGTACCGTGTCGCCCCTCGGACACAGCTGCGATGTCTCGAGACACCGTTCACGGGGATCACGAGGCATCGTTCACTGCTGCGGACGGCGTCGACCGGCTCCTTGACGTCGTTTGCCCAAGCGGATGCCGCTCGGCCCGGACGACGCCGCATCACTTCGTCGGCGCGACCGGCTCAGCGCTCAGCCGCCCCAGACCGACTCGACACCAGCCCGCGCACCTCGCGCAGTGCCACGGAGAGCGTCGCCAGGTCCACTCGGTCCCCGGCCGCGACGTCACGGAGGACGCCCAGACACCGGCGTACCGCAGCCTGGTTGTGCTCGAACCACCGTTGGACCAGCTCGGTGTTGTCCTGTGCTGCGTCACCGGCCCGCAGCACCTCGGCGGTCAGCGAGGCGCGGACGGCGTAGAGGTCGTCGCGGAGAGCGGCGCGCGCCAAGGCCTGCCACCGGTCGTCCCGGGGCAGCCGCAGAATGCGCTCGCGGAGCCAGTTCAGCTGCAGGGGCTGACCGAGAGCGAAGTAGACGGCGGCCACCTGCTCCCGTTCGCGACCGGTCGCGCGGGCCACGTCGATGACGTCCAACGCGGAGAAGAACGCCGGCAGCGCGGCCACCCGCCGGGCCAGTGGATCCGGGACTCCATCAGCAGTGAAACGTTCGATCGCGGCGCCGAAGACCTCGTCCGCCTACTCCGCGACGTCGAGCAGGCGCGGTATCTCGTCGGCCAGCAGCGGGACGGCCCGCGCGAAGTGCTCGACGGTGCCGCGGATGTCCAGCGGCTGCGGACGGTTCCGGAGCAGCCAGCGGCTCGCACGCTCGGCCAGCGTCCGCACCTCCAGCAGGAGCCGGATCTGGACCTCCCTCGGCACGCCGGCCAGCGACTCGATCTCGGCCTGCAGCCCCGCCAGCCCGAAGATCTCCCAGCTGGCGACGTGCGCGCGGGCGACGTGCGGGACGGGGAGGCCGGTCTCCTCGGCCATGCGGAACGCGAACGTGCTGCCGGCGCGGTTGACCATCGCGTTCGTCACGCAGGTGGCGATGATCTCTCGGCGGAGCGGGTGGGCCGGGAGCCGGTCGGCGAACCGGTGCCGGACGGCGGTCGGGAAGTAGCCGGCCAGCTCGGCGGACAGGAAGGCGTCGTCCGGGACGTCGGAGGCGAGCAGCTCGTCGTAGATCCAGATCTTCGTGTAGGCCAGCAGGACGGCGAACTCGGGCATGACCAGGCCGCGCCCGGCGGCGGCGCGCTCGGCCAGCTCGTCGTCCGTCGGCAGGAACTCCAGCTCCCGGTTGAGCCGCCCGAGCCGCTCGAGCTCGCGCAAGTAGCGCACGTGCACGTCGAGCATCGCCCGCGCCTGCGCTCGCGCGGTGTAGAGCGCGCGGGTCTGGGCGCGGTTGTCCCGGAGCACGAGCTCCGCCACCTCGTCGGTCATCTCGACCAGGAGGGCGTCCCGCTGCTTGCCCGTGAGATCTCCGTCGGCAACCACGCGGTCGAGGAGGATCTTGATGTTGACCTCGTGGTCGGAGCAGTCCACGCCGGCGGAGTTGTCGATCGCGTCGGTGTTGATCCGCCCGCCCCCGAGCGCGAACTCGATCCGCCCGCGCTGCGTGAAGCCGAGGTTGCCGCCCTCGCCGACGACCCGGCAGCGCAGCCGGCCGGCGTCGACGCGCACCTGGTCGTTGCGCTTGTCCCCCACCTCGGCATGGGTCTCCGTCGAGGCCTTGACGTAGGTGCCGATGCCGCCGTTCCACAGCAGGTCGACCGGCGCTCGGAGGATGGCGCGGACCAGCTCGTCCGGGGTGAGGAACTCCTCCTCGACGTCGAGCCGGGAGCGGACCTCCGGGGAGAGCGGGACCGTCTTCGCCGTCCGCGGGAAGACACCGCCCCCGGCCGAGATCAGTGACGCGTCGTAGTCGGCCCAGCTGGAACCGGGGAGGGTGAACAACCGGGTGCGCTCGGCGACGCCCGCCGCGGGGTCGGGATCGGGGTCGAGGAAGACGTGCCGGTGATCGAAGGCCGCCACTAGGCGGAGGTGCCGGGACAGCAGCATCCCGTTGCCGAAGACGTCGCCCGACATGTCCCCGATCCCGGCGACCGTGACCTCGTCGTCCTGCACGTCGACGCCGAGGTCTTGGAAGTGGCGCTGGACGGAGATCCACGCCCCACGCGCGGTGATGCCCATGGCCTTGTGGTCGTAGCCGGACGAGCCACCCGACGCGAAGGCGTCGCCCAGCCAGAACCCGTACTCCTGGGAGATGGCGTTGGCGATGTCGGAGAAGGTCGCGGTGCCCTTGTCGGCCGCCACGACGAGATACGCGTCGTCCCCGTCATGGCGCACCACGCGCGGGGGCGGGACGACCTCGCCGGCCGCCAGGTTGTCCGTCACGTCGAGCAGGCCGCGGATGAATGCCGAGTAGCAGGC
>DASQDP010000161.1:0-6508 GCA_035634095.1 Nocardioidaceae bacterium
GCCCCGGCGGGCACGACGAGCAACGCCACCGTCCCGGCGGTCAGCAGCAGCGGTGCGCGACGTTGCTGGTGCATCGTCGATCACTCCCCTGCGCCGTCGACCGGCAGGCATCGAGGGTGTCGCGACCATCCCGGTCACCGGGACGCCGCGCTCGGCGGGCCCGCGACGCGGCTCTCGGGTCGCCATGGCACCGACAGGAGCGGCCGACGCGTCCTGCCTGGTCTACTCGCGCCCCCCACCGCGGGCAAGGGGTCGCCACGCCGGTCGGGAGGCCCCACGGGCCCCGCGACCGGTCACCCGCGGCTGCGTGCCGTCCCCGACCGTCGATCGGCGACAACAGGTCAGCGCGGCTCGTCGTCGTCGTCGTCGTCGTCGAAGGTGAGGGTCAGGGTGCTGCGGTACGCGGCGGACGGCGGGCCGACCGGCCGGTCCACCGGCTCGGCGCCGGCCGGCCACACCCGCAGGGCCCGGTACGCGTGGCCGTCCTGCTCCGCCGGCTCGTGCTCCAGCTCGACCCGCTGGCCCGGCCGCAGCGTGACGTGGCCGGGGAGGGCGACGTGGCTGACGTGGACCCAGCAACCCCCGGGGGTCTCGAGGGAGTCGACGACGCCCCAGCCCTCCTCGTCGTGCCAGACCTGCACGGTGCCCGTCGTCGCCATCCCGACAGGGTGGGCGGCACCGGACGACGGACGCCAGCGAGATCCGGTGTCCGTGAGTGGCGGGTCACCGCCGACCGCCGGGCCGACGACGTCGTCGCTCAGACGAGGACGTCGACGATGATCGCGATCGAGAGCAGGGTCATGTAGGTGATCGAGACGTGGAACAGCTTCATCGGCCGCTCGTCCCTGCCGGCGCGGAGGCGGGCCAGCCACTGGTGGGCCTCCCACACGAACCACGCGCCGAGCGCCACCGCGGGCACCGTGTAGATCCAGCCGATCCCGAGCGTCACGGGCGCCAGGAGGAGCGAGACGGCCAGCGTCGCCCAGGCCCAGGCCAGCGACTGGCGCCCGACCTCGACCGGGCTGGCCACCACCGAGAGCATCGGCACCCCGGCCCGGGCGTAGTCGTCGCGGAACCGCATCGCGAGCGCCCAGAAGTGCGGCATCTGCCAGCAGAAGACGATGCCGAAGAACACGATCGCCGGCCAGGCCAGTGACCCGGTGACCGCGGCCCAGCCGATCAGCACCGGGGTGGCGCCGGGCAGCCCCCCGAAGACCGTGTTGTGCCGGGTGCGCCGCTTGAGCACCATCGTGTACAGCACCGAGTAGGCGAGGATCGCCGCCGCGGCCAGTGCCGTGGCCAGCGGGGTGGTCTCGAACCACAGCACGACGAGCGAGGCGCAGGCCAGGGCGATCCCGAAGGCGAGTGCGGCGCCCGAGCTGATGGTGCCCATCGGCAGCGGCCGCTTCCGGGTGCGGTGCATCAGCCGGTCGATGTCGCGGTCGTACCAGCAGTTGATCGTGTTGGAGGCCCCGGCGGCCAGGGTCCCCCCGAGCAGGGTGGCCAGCAGCAGGCGCCAGGAAGGCCAGCCCCCGGCCGCCAGCATCATCGCCGGCACCGTCGTGACCAGCAGCAGCTCGACGAGCTTGGGCTTGGTCAGCGCCACGTAGGCGCGGACCGTGGCCGACAGGCGGCGGGCCTGGACGGCCGGGCGTTCGGAGAGCGTCGTCACCGGGCGGCCGCCGACGGGCGGTCGGCACGCGGGGAGGGCACCACCGGGCACAGCTCCACCAGGTACGGAGACAGCACGGGGTCCCTTTCGACCGGGGACGGGAGAACGGCCCAACTGTAGCCCTCGGTCCCCTTCGCCCACGCGGGCATGACCAGCGTCTCCCCCTCCGGCCGGACCACTAGGGTCGATCACGTTGGTGCCGCGCACGCAGCGGGTAGAGCCGACGTCGACGACGACGGTGCGTCCTGGTGACGAGCATCCGGCCGGAACTGACGCGAGGCCGGTCGCTGGCGCCAGGCACCGTCGTCCGCCCGGGTCAGCCGAGGTCGCCGCAGATCGCCCGGGCGGGACCCGCACGGCCGACCCGAGGGAGCACGACACACATGGGAACCCAGAGCACCGCGTCCGAGGCCCCGGCCGAGGCCGCCTCCGACACGCCCACCGGCGACCCGCGCCAGCCCTCCCCCACCCTGCCCGAGGGCTTCGGGGAGCTCGACCGCCGCGTCATCGACACCGCCCGCGTGCTGGCGATGGACGCCGTCCAGAAGGTGGGCAACGGCCACCCGGGGACGGCGATGAGCATGGCCCCGACCGCCTACCTGCTGTTCCACAAGTGGCTCCGGCACGACCCCAGCGACCCGAACTGGGTGGGGCGTGACCGGTTCGTCCTCTCGATGGGCCACTCCAGCCTGACCCTGTACGTGCAGCTCTACCTCTCCGGCTACGGCCTGGAGCTCGAGGACCTGCAGGCGCTGCGCACCTGGGGCTCGAAGACCCCCGGCCACCCCGAGGTCAACCACACCCCCGGCGTGGAGACGACGACCGGCCCGCTGGGCCAGGGCGTCGGCAACGCGGTCGGCATGGCGATGGCCGCCCGCCGCGAGCGCGGCCTGCTCGACCCCGACGCCCCCGAGGGCGAGAGCCTGTTCGACCACACGATCTGGTGCTTCGCCTCCGACGGCGACCTGGAGGAGGGCGTGAGCGGCGAGGCCTCCTCCCTCGCCGGCACGCAGCGGCTGGGCAACCTGGTGCTCGTCTACGACGCCAACAAGATCTCCATCGAGGACGACACCACCGTCGCCTTCACCGAGGACGTCGGCAAGCGCTACGAGGCCTACGGCTGGCACGTGCAGCACGTGGACGACGGCGAGGACCTCGCTGCCGTGGACGCCGCGTTCGCCGCGGCGAAGGCCGAGACCGGCCGCCCGTCGATCGTCGTGCTGCACACGGTCATCGCCTGGCCCGCACCCAACAAGCAGAACACCGGCGCCTCCCACGGCTCGGCCCTCGGCGAGGACGAGGTGCGGGCCACCAAGGAGATCCTGGGCTTCGACCCCGAGCAGACCTTCCAGGTGGACGACGAGGTGCTGGCCCACGCCCGCTCGGTCGTCGACGAGGGCCGCCGGGTCCGCGGCGAGTGGGACGAGCGGTTCGCCGCCTGGCAGCGGGAGGACGCCGACGCCGCCGCCCTGCTCGAGCGGATGCGCACCCGGACGCTGCCCGACGGCTTCGCCGCCGAGCTCCCGACCTGGGACGCCGACCCCAAGGGCGTGGCCACCCGCAAGGCCTCCGGCGAGGTGCTCGCCGCCCTCTACCCGGTGCTGCCCGAGCTGTGGGGCGGGTCGGCCGACCTCGCGGAGAGCAACAACACCGCGGTCAAGGGCGAACCGTCGTTCCTGCCGGCCGACCGCCAGACGAAGATGTGGTCGGGCGGGCCCTACGGGCGCACCCTGCACTTCGGCGTCCGGGAGCACGCGATGGGCGCGATCATGAACGGGATCGCCCTGCACGGTGGCACTCGCATCTACGGCGGCACCTTCCTCACCTTCTCCGACTACATGCGCGGGGCGGTGCGGCTGGCCGCGATCATGCAGCTGCCGGTCACCTACGTCTGGACCCACGACTCCATCGGCCTGGGCGAGGACGGCCCGACCCACCAGCCGATCGAGCACTTCGCCGCGCTGCGCGCCATCCCCGGGCTGGACGTCGTCCGCCCGGCCGACGCCAACGAGGTCGCCGTCGCCTGGCGCACGGTCCTGGAGAACAACGACCGCCCGGCGGGCCTGCTGCGGTCCCGGCAGAACCTGCCGGTCTTCGACCGGTCGGGGTCCGGCTCCGCCGAGGGCGTGGCCCGCGGGGCCTACGTCCTGGCCGAGGCCTCGGGCGGCACGCCCGAGGTGATCCTGCTGGGCACCGGGTCCGAGGTGCAGATCGCCGTCGCCGCCCGCGAGCGGCTGGAGGCCGACGGCGTCCCGACCCGGGTCGTCTCGGTGCCCTGCGTCGAGTGGTTCGCCGACCAGGACCAGGCCTACAAGGACGAGGTCCTGCCGCCCACCGTCCGCGCCCGGGTCAGCGTCGAGGCCGGCGTGCCCATGGGGTGGCGGGAGTTCGTCGGGGACGCCGGCCGGATCGTCGGCCTCACCCACTACGGGGCCAGCGCGGCCTACGCCGTCCTCTACGAGGAGTTCGGCCTCACCGACGAGGCCGTCGTGACCGCCGCCCGCGAGAGCATCGAGGCGGCGCGGTCGGGCGACGCCGTGCCGGCCGGCCCCGTCGCCGCGACCGGCGGCCTGTCGAACCCGACCGGCGACCGCTGAAGAAGGACCCCGCTGTCCCACCACTCGGAGAAGGACCCCTTGCCCCCCACTGCTCGCGAGCTCGCAGTGGAACCCTGCAGGGAGCCGGGGACCCCTGCAGCGGGGCCGCTTTCCACCCCTCCCGAAAGGCACCTGACATGGCACAGAACGAGAAGCTGGCCGAACTGTCCTCGGCCGGGGTCGCCGTATGGCTCGACGACCTCTCCCGCGACCGCATCCGCAGCGGGAACCTGCAGTCGCTGGTCGACGAGTACTCCGTCGTCGGCGTCACCACCAACCCGACGATCTTCGGCGCGGCGATCAGCGGTTCGGACTCCTACGACGACCAGGTCCACGCGATGGCGGTCCGTCGGGTCAGCGTGGCGGAGGCGTTGCGCACCATCACCGCTGCCGACGTCCGGGACGCCTGCGACCTGCTGGCGCCGGTGGCCGAGCGCACCGGGCGGGACGGGCGGGTCTCCCTCGAGGTCTCCCCCGACATCGCCCACGACACCGACGCCACCGCCGCGGAGGCCGCGCACCTGTGGTGGCTGGTGAACCGTCCCAACCTGTTCATCAAGATCCCGGCCACCGAGGAGGGGCTCGCGGCGATCACCACGTCGATCGCCCGCGGGATCAGTGTCAACGTCACCCTCATCTTCAGCCCCGAGCGCTACCGGGCGGTCATGGACGCCTACCTGTCCGGGCTGGAGCAGCGGCTGGCCGACGACTCCGAGGCGAGCTTCGAGGGGATCGAGTCGGTGGCCTCCTTCTTCGTGTCCCGCGTGGACGCCGAGATCGACAAGCGGCTGGACAAGGCCGGCGCCGACCCCTCGTTGAAGGGCAAGGCGGCGGTGGCCAACGCCCAGCTGGCCTACCAGGCCTACGAGGAGGTCTTCTCCTCCGACCGGTGGAAGGCGCTGGCGGCCAAGGGCGCCTCGCCGCAGCGACCGCTGTGGGCCTCGACCGGTGTGAAGAACCCCGACTACCCCGACACCCTCTACGTCAGCGAGCTGGTCGCACCCGACACCGTCAACACGATGCCGGAGAAGACGCTCAAGGCCTACGCCGACCACGGCAGCATCGGTACGCCGGTGCAGAAGAGCTACGACGACGCCGCGGCGACGATGCAGGCCATCCGCGACGCCGGGGTCGACCTCGACGACGTCTTCCGCGTGCTGGAGGACGAGGGCGTGCAGAAGTTCGCCGACTCCTGGAACGAGCTCGTCGAGTCGGTGAGGAGCGAGCTCGAGGACAAGGCGTGAGCGGGCTCGCGAGCTCACCGCACACGCGGCCGAGGGACGCCGGCGAGGAGGCCGCGTGACCTCACTGTTCCGCCGCACCGGGCTCGACGTCCCCGAGCCCGTCCGTGCCCGGCCGGCCGGGGACGTCGTCCCCGGCCGGCCGGTGCGCGGGTGCCCTCGGCTGCGGCCGGCCGGGCGCTCGGCGTCCCCCCGTCCGGCCGACCTGGTGTGACCGGGTCCGAGGAGGACACCCGCGGCTGCCGGACGCCGGTCCGCCCGGCGAGCCGCCGCTGGCCACGATCGGCGCCGTCGAGCTCCGGGCCGCGAACGGGTTGCTCGACGGGGTGGACCTGTCCCAGCACGACGGTGTGGCGCTGGCCCTGCAGGCGCTGCTGGCCGCCGTCCCGCCGCAGGGCTCCCTCGCGCTGCGGGCCGACCTCGACCCGGAGGTCGACGCGCGCGTTGCCGAGCTGCGCGTCGCACTGACCCGGCGGACCGGGCACGCCGTCACCTTCGCGAGGGGTCCGCGCTGGCCCCACCCGACCGGCGGGCCCCCCGAGGAGGACCTGCAGGCGGCGGCGCTCCTGCACCTCACCGACGACGCCCCCGAGGACCCGCCCGCGGACGAACGGCCGTCCCCCACCGGGACGTCGCAGGCCGCCCGCGCCGCGGCGGAACGGCAGGCGGTGGCCGAGCGGCAGCGGCCGCTGCTCCACCTGCACCTGACCGACCGGGCCGCGGGCATCGGCCAGCTGCTCGACGCGCTCGGCTGAGTCCCCTCGGGGAGGATCGGACCCGACGCACCCGCACCACCCCGCCGTCCGGTGCACCGCCGCGCCGGGCAGCGGGTTCCCCTCCGACCTCGAGGACAGACGATGATCACCAACCCGCTGCGCGACCCGCGGGACCGGCGGCTGCCCCGCGTGCCCGAGCCCTGCGCCCTCGTCGTCTTCGGCATCACCGGGGACCTCGCCCGCAAGAAGCTCCTGCCGGCCGTCTACGACCTGGCCAACCGC
>DASQDP010000162.1:0-14473 GCA_035634095.1 Nocardioidaceae bacterium
CGGGACGCCCGGCCGAGGTCGCGACCGGAGTCCTCGACGAGGTGCTGCCCGGCCGCCACCGACCTCCAGGACGCCTCTGCGCGCTCCGCGGCGTTCTCGGCGTGGTCCAGGATGAGGGTCTCCAGGCCGGACTCGACCGCCACGGTCACCCGCTGGGCCGACTGCGGCTTGCCCTTGGCCCAGCCCACCACGCGGTCGCGCAGCCAGCCGACCCGCGTCTCCAGGCCGCGCAGCAGCTCTCCGGTGCCGACGAACTCCTGCCAGCGCGCCAGCACCTCGCCCCGCAGCAGCGTCCCGTCCGCGGAGGCGTCGTCGACCTGTTCGATCGCCTCGTCGTAGGCGCGGTCGACCTCGTGACGCAGCCGCGCGGCCATGGCCACCTGCGCGCCGGCCGCCTCCGCGATGTCATGGCTGCGGTGCGACAGCGAGCGCACCGCTCCGTCGAGCGTCTGCTTGACCACGGCGGCACGCGCGTTGGCGTCCGCCGCCAGTGCGTCCAGCCAGGACCGGATCTCGGCCACCTGCCCGCTGGGAAGCAGCCCGTCCTCGGTGACCTGGCCCTCGGTGACCGTGAACAGCAGGGAGTCCCTCAGTCCCCGCTCGCTCAGCATCCGGGCGAGGTGGCCGCTGACCTCGTCGACGGCCTCGGGTGCGGTCCGGTCCAGCACGATGGCGACGGCCGTGCTGCGCTCAGCGGCCGCCTTCAGGAAGCCCCACGGCACCTGGTCGGCGTAGCGGGCGGCGGACGTCACGAACAGCCACAGGTCCGCGGCAGCGAGCAGCTCGGTGGCGAGGGTGCGGTTGCGCTCCTCGACCGAGTCGATGTCAGGTGCGTCCAGGATCGCCAGGCCCTCCGGGATCCCGGCGTCCGCGACGAGCTGCAGCGCCTCCGGGTCGCCGGTCGCCCGGGTGGTGCGCGCCAGCCCGGGCAGGATCCGCTGCTCGTCGAACCAGCCGACGTCAGCAGGGTTGTGCACCAGGACCGGTGAGCGGGTGGTGGGCCGGAGCACGCCGGGCTCCGTCACGCGTCGCCCGACCAGCGAGTTGACCAGCGTGGACTTGCCGGCACCCGTGGAGCCTCCGACGACGGTGAGCAGGGGGGCCTCGATCTGCAGCAGCCGCGGCAGCACGTAGTCCTGCAGCTGGTCGACCATCTCCCCGCGCGTCGTGCGGTGCTCCTCTGCGTCCGGCACGTCCAGCGGCAGCCGCACGTCGGTCAGCGCGTCGCGCAGCCGTACCAGGGCGTCGACCATCGCGGTGGCGCTCCCCGCCACCGCCCCAGGTGCACCGGCAGCGGCCGCGGCCGCAGGGGCAGCAGCCGGGACCGTGCCCTCGGAGGAGGTCGGCGACGGCACCGACGTGCTCATCGGTGTCCTCCCCCAGCGGGAAAGCCGCCCACGACGACCGGCTGGGGGAAGCCGACGTAGGGGCGGAGCGCCTGCAGCCGCTGCACCATCGCAGAGCCTCGCTCGGCCATGTCGGACGGCGCGTTGCCGCGCAGCAGACGGTCGTGCAGGAACCCGAGCTCGATGGCCTGCTGCTGGTACTCCCTCATCACCTTCTCCGCGATCGGGCCGCCCTGGGACCTCGCGTACCGACGGCTTGCCCGCCGGGCCGGAAGGCGGACCAGCCACGGGACCTCCGCGGCGTCCAGCAGCCCACGACCCGCGCAGTCGCTGAGGCTCCGCGTCAGCATCCGGCCCTCCCGGTTGCGGGCCCAGATGGCGAAGCCGGTCACCAGCAGGAACGCCGGCACCATGGCGAACAGGTAGGTGAGCACGAACAGCTGACCTCCGGCGAAGAAGGCCGAGCCGTTCCAGAGTCCATGAGCCAGCACAGCCGCGAGGTACCCCACAACCGGCGCGAGCAACCTCCACAGTGGCCGTCGGGTCACCACCGCGACCCCGACTCCGATGCCCGTGAAGGCCGTGAACAGCGGGTGCGCGAACGGGCTGAAGACGCCTCGTACGACGAACAGGCTGGTCGCCGAGCCGAGCCCGCCCGACCCGAGTCCGTCCTCGCCCATGTAGGCGCCACCGAGGTACAGGATGTTCTCGGTGAAGGCGAACCCGACGCCCACCAGGCCGGCGTACACGATGCCGTCCAGCACTCCGTCGACGGCCCGGCGGCGCAGAACCAGCAGGAGCACGATGAAGCACCCCTTGGCAGCCTCCTCCGTGATCGGCGCGATCACAGAGCCGGTCAGGCTCTCCGGCGTCCGCAGGACGACCTGGTCGGCTGTCTGCAGGAGCAGTGCCGCGGCGGTCGCCACCAGCGCGCCCCAGCCGAAGGCCATCACCAGGAACGGCACCGGCTCGGGCTCGTAGCGGTCCAGCCACAGGAAGCACGCGATGACCGGACCCACCGGCAGGGCCGCGAGGAGGACGCCGATCGCGAGCGCGTCCGGGGCGTTGGAGAGCACCAGCACCAGGGCCATGACGCCCGCGCCGAGCAGCATGAGGACCGACACGAGCACCGCGAACAGCACGTTGCCACGACGGCGTGGGCGGCGCAGCAGGTTCGGCGGCACGGCGTTGGGCGAGACCCACGGGCCCGTCGAGTACGTCGGCTGCCGACCGGTCCCCCCACTCATCCGACCAGCCTAGCCGCGGGCGAAGGCCGGTATCGGCGCACCCCGCGTCGTAGGGTGGGCCGGTGACGACGGCGGAGCAGCAGCATGCAGCGGACGACCGGCCGGCAGGGCCAGGCGGCGACCTGGCCACGGGGGCTCACGACCAGCAGGTGCCGGAGGCCTACGCGGCGTTCATGCGGCAGGGCTGGGGCTCCCGCCGCCTCGAGCTGCCCCGGCACCCGGCCGCCGACCGGACGGCGGATCGCCGCCGCACGGTGGCCGAGGCGTTCCCCGACGAGCGGCTGGTGGTACCGGCCGGGACCTTCAAGGTACGGGCGAACGACACCGACTACCGCTTCCGCGCGGACACCGCTCACGTGCATCTGACCGGCAACCAGACCAGCGACGCCGTGCTGGTCGTGGAGGCCGGTGAGTCGGTGCTCTACGCACGCCCCCGCTCGTCCCGGGACACCGACGAGTTCTTCCGCGACCGCCGCTACGGCGAGCTGTGGACCGGGCGCCGCCCCTCCCTCGCGGAGATCTCGGACTCGCTCTCCCTGGAGGTCCGGCACCTCGACGACCTGGAGGCCCGGCTGCGCGACGGCGCCAAGACGCGCGTGCTGCGCGGCGTCGATGCGCTCGTCGACGGCACGGTCCCCTCGGACCCGGTCCGGGACACCGAACTGGAGCGCGTGCTCTCCGAGCTGCGGCTGGTCAAGGACGACTGGGAGCTGGCTCAGCTGCAGGAGGCCTGCGACATCACCACGCTGGGGTTCGCGGACAGCGTCCGCGAGTGGGACGAGGTGCTGCTCCACGGCGAGCGCTGGCTCGAGGGCACGTTCTTCCGGAGGGCCCGCGCCATGGGCAACGACCTCGGCTACGACTCGATCGTGGCGAGCGGGTCACACGCCACCACGCTGCACTGGACCGAGAACAGCGGGGCAGTCAGGCCGGGTGAGCTGCTGCTGCTCGACATGGGGGTGGAGGGCCGTCACCTCTACACCGCCGACGTCACGCGCACGCTTCCGGTCGACGGCACCTTCACCGCCGTTCAGCGCGACCTCTACTCCCTCGTGCTCGCCGCCCAGCAGGCCGGCATCGACGCCGTACGCCCCGGCGCCGGCTTCCAGGCCCCGCACGACGCAGCCATGCACGTGCTGGCGCACGGGCTGGCGGACCTGGGGCTGCTGCCGGTGTCCGCGGAGGAGGCGCTGTCCCCGGAGAGCAAGGTCTACACGCGGTGGACGCTGCACTCCACCAGCCACATGCTCGGGCTCGACGTGCACGACTGCGCGGCGGCAGCGCCGGAAGCGTACAAGTTCGGCGAGCTGGCCGAAGGCATGGTGCTCACGGTGGAGCCGGGGCTGTACTTCCAGGAGGACGACCTGCTGGTGCCCGAGGAGCTCCGCGGCATCGGCATCCGCATCGAGGACGACATCGTGGTCACTGCGGACGGGTCCGCGAACCTCTCGCACGCACTGCCCCGCGAGCCGGAGGCCGTCGAGGCATGGATGGCGGGCCTGAGAGCCTGAGCGGCGTCTAGGATGCCGTCTCGCTGCACCGACCAGCCCTCGTAGCTCAGCTGGATAGAGCCTCGGACTTCTAATCCGGTGGTCGCAGGTTCGAGTCCTGCCGGGGGCGCCGCACAGCCGCAGGTCAGGGACCCCTCGTCCGATGCACGTTCCGTCGGTGGCGCGCTACTGCCGCCGATCGGCCTGGTCGAGGTGGCGAGCTTCATGACTCCCGGGTGGCATGCCGAACGGAGCGTGAGCCTCGCTCACTCTCCTCGCGTCACCAGCACTGAGCAACCGGCATACCGGATGCATTGCTCAGCTACCGAGCCCAACAGGAGACGCTCGAACCCGCCCCGCCCTCGGGTGCCGACCACCAGGAGGTCAGCGGTTGCGGAGGCGGTGAGGAGTGCTTCGGCCGGGGGAGCATGCACCGCGTGCACGTGCGCCGTGATGCCACTGGTGCCCAGTAGCCGCTCGACCCGGGACCTCTCCTCAGCGATGGTCGCGGCCTCGAACTCGGCCATGCTGGGAACGATGCCGGCTGGCACGTCAACCGGGCGCACGGCAGTGGTGATGGACCACGCCCTGACCACATGGAGGTCCACCTGTCGACGTCCCGCCTCGACGGCCGCTGCCCGCATGGCGACCGCAGCACACGCCGAACCGTCGTCTCCTACCACGACGCCACCCGAGGGGTGGACCTCCACCGTCTCGCGTCCAGTCACTGTCGTCATGGGGCCATCATGCTCCGTGACCCTCGCCGGTGTCGGGCCCGGCCTAGCTCGGCACGCAACGACCTGACCGAAAGCGCACCGCAGCGGTCCTCCCGTCAGGGCCGTGGGACTCGTGATCGTAGCTTCCCCGGGAGCGGGTGCAAGGCGCCGCCGTCCCGACGATCAACAAGACACACCGGCGACTCTCAGGAGCGGGCACGACGCCGGGCGGTCAGGGCGATGCTCAGGCCCGCGTAGTACACGAGGTAGCCCAGCGACACGACCAGCCACAGCGGGCTCGGGTCGGGCATCTGGGCCAGCAGCACCGCGTAGCTGAGCAGCCACAGCGACGTGAGTGCCAGGGTCACGTTCCGCAGGGTGCTCGTACGCGAGGGGTAGACGTAGCCGACCGGCACGAACACCAGCACCGAGCACACCAGCAGCACCAGAGCGACGGTGCCGACCTGCAGGTCCAGGACGACGACGTAGAAGGCGACGACGTTCCAGTAGCTCGGGAACCCGAGGAACAGGTGGTCCGCGGTCTTCGCGTCCACCCGGCAGAACTGGTACGCCGAGGCCATCAGCGGTGTCACGGCCAGCACCGTCGAGGACAGACCCGTCCCCAGGTAACCCTGGGTCCACAGCAGCACCATCGGCGCGAAGGCGTAGGTCAGGTAGTCGACGACGTTGTCGAGCATGGTGCCGTCGAACCAGGGGATGTGCTTGCGGACCTCCAGCCGGCGGGCGAGCATCCCGTCGGTCCCGTCGACCACCAGGGCCAGCAGCGCCAGCCACAGCGCTCGGGTCACCTCGCCGTCCCACACCGCCATCACGATGAGCATGGCCAGGAGGACACCCGTCGCGGTGTAGACGTGGACCATCCAGGCCGCGACCAGCCGACCGGGCGAGGAGCGCGACGGCGTCGCGACGCTCATGGCGTCACCCGTGGTCACGGGAGCCCCCGCCGCCGGGGGGCGCTCCAGCAGGGAGCGAGCACGCGCGGCCGCACGTCCCACTGGTCCCCCCACTTCCTGCACGAGTCGGCCCACGACTCGCCCGTGTTCTCCGCATGGTCGTCCTTCACCGCGATCGGAACCGCCGGACAGGCCGTCGAGCACAGCCAGGCAGGAGCCTAGCGGGCCGACCGCGCAACGGCGCGCCGACGGTGGTCAGTGGACGCCCAGCAGCTCCTCGACCTCGGACCAGTTCGCGACCACCGCGACGGCTCCGGCCACCCGCAGGGCCTCGACCCGGGCCGCCCGCTGCTCGGTGGGCACGAACTCGACGGTGCCGATGGTGGGGAACCCGGCCGCCACCGCGGACAGGGCACCGTTGACCGAGTCCTCGACGGCGATCGCCTGCGCCCCGCTGACCCCCAGCTGCGCACCGGCATAGGTGTAGACAGCCGGGTCGGGCTTGCTCGTGGGACGGGGCAGGGAGTCCTCGGCGCTGAACCGACGTGCTGCCGGGAAGAGGTGTGACAGACCCGTGACCTCGAGGCACGCGTCGAGTCGGGTGGCGGCGCTGGACGTGACGGCGGCCAGCACGAACCTCTCGCCGAGGCGGGCGACCGGGTCGAGTACCTGGCGGTCGGGGCGCAGCACGGTGCGCAGGTGCTCGGTCACCACGTCCTTCTCCTGGGCCACCCAGTCCTCGAGGTCCGTGTCGACCAGCGTGGCGCCGTACCGCTCGGCGAGGTCTGCGGCGGCTGCGCGGAAGTTCTTGCCGTTCGTCAGCCCCTGCAGCTCCGTCGGGGCGTACGCCCGCTCGGCACCCAGACCGGCGAGGAAGCGGTTGGTGACATCGGCGGAGGCCGCGTAGGCGGGTTCCTCCGAGGGGAACAGGGTGCCGTCGGCGTCACAGAGCAGCGTGGTGGCGGCGGCCACGTCCAGGTCGGCGAAGGACTCGATCATCGTCGATCGCTCCGCAGGTCGGCCAGGCACTCCGCGATGACCTCGCGCGGCCCCTGCCGCTCGAGGGCCTCCAGGTGGGTGCGGACCGCCGCGAGGAAGTCAGCGTGCTCACCGAGCTCCCCGAAGACCTCGCGCTCGGACAGCAGCGGGCCGGGGTCGGTGCCGGCGTCGCGGGCCACCTCCATCAGGTGCATCCGCGGCCCCACCACCGGCAGTTCGTCACCGGCGTAGTCGTAGCCGCGCAGGAACCGGACCCAGCCGGCCACGGCCAGGGCCAGGAGGGTGTAGGACCGATGGTCCTCCATGGCGGCGCGGACGGAGGGCAGCACGTAGTTGGGGATCTTGGTCGAGCCGCGACGGCAGAGCCGCGCGAGCTGGTCCCCCATCCGCGGGTTGGCCAGCCGATCGATGAGCGTCTGCTGGTACGCCGCGAGGTCGATGCCCGGCACGTCCGCAAGGCCGGGAACGATCTCCTCGGCCATCATGGTGGCCAGGTAGTCGCGGTAGACGGGGTCGGCGATGACCTCGTCGGTGGTCCGGAAGCCGGCGAGGTAGCCCAGGAAGCCCAGGGCCGTGTGCCCCCCGTTGAGCAGGCGCGTCTTCATCTGCTCGTACGGCGCCACGTCGGCCACCAGCTGCGCACCCACCTGCTCCAGCGGCGGGCGGCCGTTGCAGAACGCGTCCTCGACGATCCACTGCCGGAACGGCTCGGTGACGACCGGCCAGCGGTCCGCGACACCGATGTCCGCCACGATGGCGTCCCGCTCCTCCGGCGAGGTGTTCGGGGTGATCCGGTCCACCATCGAGCTGGGGAAGGACACGTGCTCGTCGATCCAGTCGCCGAGCTGCTGATCCCGCAGCCGGGCGAAGGAGACGACCGCGGTCCGCGCCGCGGCGCCGTTGTTGGGCATGTTGTCGCAGGAGAGCACCGTGAAGGGCGGCAGCCCCGCGGCCCGTCGCCGGTCGAGCGCCTCCACCAGGTAGCCGAACGTGGTGCTCGGCTGACCGGTGCCCTCCAGGTCCGATGTGATCTCCTCATCGGCCTCGAACTCGCCGGTGCTGGGGTCGATCAGGTAGCTGGTGCCCGTGATCGTCAGCGTGACGAGTCGTGTGCGTTCGTCCGCCAACGTGGCGAGCACCGCCTCGGGGTCCTCGGGACCGAACAGGTAGCGGCCCATCACCCCGATCACCCGGGCCAGGTCCTCCTCGACGGTCCGCTCGACAACGACGAACAGGCCGTCCTGGGCGGCCAGCACCTCCCCCATCTGGGGGCTGCGCAGACCGACGCCGGTGAGTCCCCAGCCGGTGTCGCCCAGCTCGGCGAGGTCATCGAGGTAGACCGCCTGGTGGGCCCGGTGGAACCCGCCCACGCCGAAGTGGACGACGGCGGGAGCCAGGGACCTCCGGTCATACGTCGGCGTCCGAACGGCCTCGGGGAGGCGGGCCACCGTCGAGTCGTCCAGGGCGAGGGCGGGGGGTGCGAGTGCAGGGCTGGTCATGCGGTCCTCTCGACAGCGGGCGAGCGGGCGACCCTGCTGCACCCGGAGCGGGCCCGGCCGTACCCCGGGTGCCGTGCGGCCAAACCCCGCTCGGGCGGCCCCGCACCGCCCGTGAGACGCCGGCCGAAGCCCGCCTCGCGGGCGGTATTGGCCGACGGGTGATCGGGTACGCCGCTCGCTCCAGGCCGCCACGCGGCGCCCGTTCTCGGAGAGGAACTCCCCGATGCCCGACTCAGACTCCCTGCAGGACCCCACCTCGCAGCACGATCAGCCCGACACCGAGGGCGAGCAGCTGCCCGGCCCTGGCTCCCCCACGTCCGTGACCTCCGAGATGGGCGACGAGCCCGACCACGGTGAGGACTCCTACCGCGGCGCGGGACGGCTGTCGGACCGGGTCGCGGTCATCACCGGTGGCGACTCCGGGATCGGCCGCGCCGTGGCGGTCGCCTACGCCCGCGAAGGGGCCGACGTGGTCATCGCCTACCTCGAGGGCGAGGACGATGACGCTCAGGAGACCTCCCGTCTCATCGAGGACGCCGGCCGCAAGGCCGTGCTGGTGCCCGGCGACCTCACCTCGGAGCAGGCCTGCGACCAGCTCGTGGAGCGGGCCGTCAGCGAGTTCGGCAGGATCGACCTGCTGGTCAACAACGCCGCCTACCAGATGTCGCAGCCCGGTGGGATCCAGGACATCACCACCGAGCAGTTCGACCGGGTCCTGAAGACGAACCTGTACGCGATGTTCTGGCTGTGCAAGAAGGCGCTCCCGCACATGCCCAAGGGGTCCAGCATCATCAACACCTCCTCGGTGCAGGCGTCGTCGCCGTCGCCGGAGCTGCTGGACTACGCGGCGACCAAGGCAGGCATCGTGAACTTCACGCGGGGCCTCGCCACGATGGTCGCCGCCCAGGGTGTCCGGGTGAACTCGGTGGCTCCGGGGCCCATCTGGACGCCGCTGATCCCGGCGACCATGCCCGAGGAGAAGGTCGGGTCCTTCGGGGAGCAGACCCCCCTCGGCCGAGCGGGCCAGCCGGCGGAGCTGGCGCCGGCGTTCGTCTTCCTGGCCTCACCGGAGTCGAGCTACATCACCGGCGAGGTGATCGCCGTGACCGGCGGGATGCCGGTCAGCATCTGAGCGTCGCGGGTGCGAGCGCCCCGCGCGTGGGGCGGCCGGGAGTGGCGCGCCGGCCGCCCGACGTCCTACTGCCGCCCGACGGCACCGTCCGGCCGTGCGGGGTCGGCGGCCAGATAGGCCTCGATCTCGTCGGCCAGCTCGGCCTTGTCCTCCTCGCCCAGGAACGATGCGTGGACGGCGTTCTTGGCCAGGTCGGCCATCCCTCGGCGGTCCAGGTCCAGCAGACCGGCGGCGATCTCGTACTCGCGGTTGAGCGTGGTGCCGAACATCGGCGGGTCGTCGCTGTTGACGGTGACCATGGCGCCGGCGTCGTACAGCTCGCGGATCGGGTGGTTCTCCAGCCGGTCGACCGCGCGGGTGGCGATGTTCGAGGTGGGGCAGACCTCGAGCGGCACCTGGTGCTCGACGAGGTGGCGGACCAGCTCGGGGTCCTGCACGGCGGAGGTGCCGTGCCCGATGCGCTCGGCGCCGAGGTCGCGCAGCGCGTCCCAGACGGTGTGCGGGCCGGTGGTCTCACCGGCGTGAGGGACGCTGTGCAGGCCGGCGGCCCGGGCCCGGGCGAAGACGCCGGCGAACTGTGGGCGGCCGACGCCGATCTCGGGGCCACCGAGTCCGAACCCGACGAGGGCCTCGGGAGCGGAGTGCAACGCGTACCCCACGGTGTCCTCACCCGCAGCAAGGCCGGCCTCTCCGGGGATGTCGTAGATCCAGCGCAGCCGGATGCCGTGGTCACGCTCGGCCGCCACCCGCGCATCCTCGACGGCCTCGACGTACGCCTCGATCGGGATCCCGGTCTGCACCGACGTCCACGGGGTGAGCGTGAGCTCTGCGTAGCGGATGTTCTGCGCCGCCATGTCGGTGGCGACCTCGTAAGTCAGCAGCCGGATGTCCTCGGGCTGGCGAAGCAGGTCCACCACCGCGAGGTAGACCTCGATGAAGTGGGCGAAGTCGCGGAAGGTGTAGAAGTCCCGCAGCGCGTCCAGGTCCGACGGAACCGTGCCGGGGTGCCGCGCCGCGAGCTCCGCGACGATGCGAGGCGACGCAGACCCGACATGGTGCACGTGCAGCTCGGCCTTCGGCAGCCCGGCGACGAACGCGGCGAGCTCTTGCGGCGGCGGCACGGGCATGGCCGAGAGGCTATCCGCTCGCTGCATCCACGGCGGAGCGCAGGTTGGCCGACAGCTCGTCGACGCTGTCGTAGTCGGTGAAGGGCTCGCCGTCCAGCTGCACGAACGGGGTCCCCTGGTAGCCCTCCAGCTTGGTGCCCGCGTCGGTGGCGTTGTTCACCCAGCTCTCGAAGGAGCGGCCGCGGATCCCCTTCTCCACCGCAGACCGTGTGGCGCCGGCCTGCACGGCCAGGCCGGTCAGGCGGCTGTCGCTGAGCCCGTCGCTGCCCTCGGGCGGCTGGTTCTCGAACAGCAGGTCGTGGAACCGCTTGGCGACCCGCGGGCCGGAGGAGTCCAGCACCACGGCGAGCGCGCTGGCAGCGCGCGTGGAGTACTCCGTGCCGTTGGACGTGTCGTCGAGGAAGGAGATGACGCGGAACCGCACCCGCACCTTGCCCGCAGCCGCGTAGTCGGAGAGCCACCCCCGGCTCGCGTTCTCGAAGTCCCCGCAGAAGGGGCACATCGGGTCCTCGACGATGGTGACCGTGGCCGGCGCCGTCGCTGGACCGACCTCGAGCGCGTACCCGACGGCGCCGCGAGGCCCGGTCGCGGCCTCGCCGGTGTCGTCCCGAGAGGCCTGCACGAGGTAGCCGATGACGAGGACCAGGGTGAGCACCGCGACGCCGACCGCGGTGACCACCAGCGACCGGCGGCGGCGCTCCCTGCGCTCCTGCTCCGCCCTGATCGCGGCGGCTCGCGCGGTGGCCGCCTCGGACTCGGCCCGTCGTGTCGCGGTGGACCTCTTCCGCGCCATCAGGGCCTCCCGCGCCGTCTCGTCGCCGCCTGCGCCACCGTCTCACGCCTCTTGAGGGAGCAGTCGTCTGTCCAGCGCCCAGCGGGTCCGCGGCCGCCACACCAGCCAGGCGCTGAGCAGCAGGAGCCCGACGTCACGGGCGATGTCCCAGGGGTACGCCGATGCCGCGTCCTGCGTCGAGGAGGCTCCCCCGCCGAAGCAGCCGCAGTCGATGGACAGACCGCGGGCCCACGCCGAGGCGATGCCGACCACGAACGCGGCCAGCATCAGGACCGACACGGTGGCGCTCACCCGGGTCAGCAGGCCGAGCAGCAGGCACAGCCCCACCACCACCTCGAGCACCGGGAGGAGGTGTCCCACGGCGGGCACCACGGCCTCCGGAAGGAGCCGGTAGGCCCGGACCGCCCGGACGCTCTCCGCCGGGTCCGGCAGCTTGAGCACTCCGGCGACGAGCCACACGCCCCCGACCACCAGCCGCGCCACCAGTCCGACCGGCACGTCGGTTCTCCAGCGCATGGCTTCCACTGTAGGAACTCTCGCTGAGAGCGGACTGAGTAGTGTCTGCGGAGTGAACGACCGACTGGTGTGGATCGACTGCGAGATGACCGGCCTGGACCTCCGTGCCGACGCCCTGATCGAGGTGGCCGCGCTGGTCACCGACTTCGAACTGAATGTCATCGGCGAGGGCATCGACGTCGTGGTCAAGCCGCCCGCCGAGGCGCTGGAGCAGATGGACGACTTCGTGCGCGACATGCACGTCTCCTCGGGGCTGCTCGAGCAGCTCTCCGACGGGATCACTCTCGCCGAGGCGGAGCAGGCGGTCCTGGGCTACGTCCGGCAGCACTGTCCGACCGGCAGCCGGCCACCACTCGCGGGGAACACCGTGGCGACGGACCGCTCGTTCCTGGCGCGGGACATGGCGGAGCTCGAGTCGTTCCTGCACTACCGGATCGTCGACGTGTCCTCGATCAAGGAGCTGGCCCGGCGCTGGTACCCGCGCGCCTACTTCGGCGCCCCGCCCAAGTCCGGCAACCACCGCGCCCTCGCCGACATCCAGGAGAGCATCGAGGAGCTGCGCTACTACCGGGCTGCCGTGTTCGTCGAGCCCCCCGGGCCGGACTCCGAGCGGGCCAGGGCACTGGCGGCGGAGCACGGCGGGACGCTCACCGGCGCGGTGGCGGCGCCTCCGGAGGGTGACGTCCCCGGTCCGGCGCAGCCCTGAGAACAGGTACACTGATCGCTGCTTCGGCCTTCCCCCGGCTCCTTCGGGTGAGGCCGACACGGCTGTCCGAGGCCCTGCCGGGTCTCCGCTGTCGTGACAGGCATGGTGGGCGTAGCTCAGCTGGTAGAGCGCCGCGTTGTGGTCGCGGATGTCGCGGGTTCAAGTCCCGTCGTTCACCCCAGATCAGACTGTCCCTGACCTGCACATATGCCGGGCCGGGGACAGTTTCTCCTGTTCGGCGTCAACACCACGTCAAGCACCGACCCGCCACGACGACCGCGCTGAGCGACTCGCGGCAGCGCCTCCCTCGGCGGTTGGAACGGCCGGCGAAGTGGTCAAGGGGTGCAGACACAGTAGCAAGGCGCTCGAGAAATAAGTGATGTCTGTGTCGGCTATCTAGAAGACCCCGCCGACCAGCAGAGGCGGAGACCCGCCGGCCGAGTCACGGCTTCTTCGGCTGCGGACGCGGCAGACCATGGCCATGGGCGGCCGACACGATCCACCGCTGGCCCCATGCAGGTTCGTTGTGGCAGCTGGACGGGTCCTGCGCGTGAGTCCCTGGAGGTCCGCGCTCCGCTTTCAAGCAAGTGCACCGCACGTAGCGCGTCGGACGTGCTGGTGTGCCCCGGCGCAGGACGAGAACACTGGGAACCTGCCGTGGCCGGTGGGCGGCTCCGGCCCCCGCACCCGTGAACCGGGGCGCCGCGACCCTGGGAGGATCGGCATGCCTGACACGTGGTTCTACGACGACACCCTGGCGGCCCTGCGGTGGCAATGGGTAGCCGCCTACGGCGATACTTCGTCGTCGACAAGCCCGTCCCTGGCCCGGGCGCATGCCGCAGCAGGGCCTACTTCGCCCGCGTAGAACGGCTCCGTCGTGAGCGCTCGCACTGCACGGCGGAGCCCCGACTACGGCGTCCCCGTCGACGGTGCTGAAGGCATCGGCGGATTCGACCAGGCCGACATCCGGCGGGCCTAGGTCAGTCCAGCAGGCGGCCTGCCCACGCACGGCGCCGCGACTCCCACGTCCCCGGGCGTCCGATCACCACCAGGTCCTGGAACGACTCCCCCACACCGACAACTTCGCCGGCCCACGTCCCCCGACGGATGCTTTCCACACGCAACCCCGCGCGCGTCACCATCCGCCGCACATGCCGCTCGCTGTACCCGATCGCCCTCAAAGGGTCCTCCGGGTCCGAGAAGCGGGCGTGCGCGCCGAGGGTGAAGATCAACCGGTACGTCGACCGGCTGGCGACTACCGCGGGAAGGCGCGACTCGTCGAACAACAGCCAGCTCGTCACCGCCCGCCCCCCTGGCGTGAGCACGCGGCGCAGCTCCCGCAGGTAATGCTTGATCTCCGGCTCGTACATGTGGGTGAAGACGCTGAACAATGCGGCCATGTCCTTGCTGCCCGACTTGACCGGGAAGGGTGTGCTGGCCGGGTCACCCAAGCCGTCTGGGTTGTAGCGGTCGTTGCGCACGTCGAGGTGCTTGAACCGGTACCGCCCGTCGAGAGGTGTGAGCGTCTTCTGGCACCACGTGACGTGTCTGTGAAGGATGTCGAATCCGACATAGCGGCCGCCGTACCCAGTCGCCATGAGACCGAGTGCCAGCCGGCCATATCCGCTTCCGGCGTCCAGCAGGCGATGTTCGTCGCCCAGGCCATGGGCGTAGAGCGTCACCGCGAGCTCAGTGCCCATCTTGACCAGCTGGTTGTCGCCTTCGTTCATGAACCGGAGAGACGCGGGGGGAAGTGGCAGGCCGGTCATCGCGCCACTGTAGGTGGCCGGAGTCCCAGCCGCAGACCCAGCCGGCAGTCGGTATGTCATAGGCGCGTCTGAGTACACGGCACGGGTTGCACGCCAGCACCACCATGGCGCGGGCCGGGAAGGTCACGGACTCCTCGCCGCGCGCGATGGTGATCTCCCCGCTCTCGAGCGGCTGCCGGAGCGCCTCCACGATGTCCGCCCCGAAGAGGGGGAACTCGT
>DASQDP010000163.1:0-6580 GCA_035634095.1 Nocardioidaceae bacterium
TGTCCGCGAGTCGGTGCTCTCCCCCGGCGTCGTCGTGCACAGCTGGGCGTCCGTCGAGCGGTCCGTGGTCCTGGACGGCACGCACGTCGGTCGCCGGGCCGTGGTCCGCGACGCGATCGTCGACAAGAACGTCCGCATCGGCGAGGGCGTGGAGATCGGCGTCGACAAGGACGACGACCGCGCCCGCGGCCTCGTCGTCTCGGAGGCCGGCATCACCGTCGTCGGCAAGGGACGCGAGATCACGAAGTGACCGCGGACGCCGGCAGCGGCTGTGCCGCGCGGACGCGGTGAGCGCGAAGCCCTCGTAGCCCCTCGCGGCGACCTCCTCGCACGTCGCGCGGTACGTGCCGACCCCGCCGAGGTACACCATGGAGTCGCGCGCCTCCCCCTCGACGTCCGAGCCGAGGTACCAGGAGTCGGACGCCGGGAGGAGGGTCGTGGCGGGCACCTCCCGGCGGTGCGCCACCCATGCGTCCCCGGTCTCCGCCGTCACCGCTCAGCGCGGCTCGCCCGGTCGCGACCACAGCAGGGGGAGCACCACCTCGTCGACGATCCCGACGATCACCTCGTCGGGCACCGGTCCGTCGTGGGTCAGGAAGTGGAACCGCAGGAGCGCGGGTCCGACCTCGCGCTGGCGACGGGTCACGGCGTCGGCGTCGAGCTCACCGCGTTGCTGCGCCCGCCGCAGGACCGTCTCGATCACCGCTTCGCTGTTGCCCCGGGCTCGAGCGCGGAACTGCTCGGCGCGCTCGGGGTCGCGCAGCACGTCGCCGAGCACGCCCCGCATGGCCCGCCCGGCCGGCCCGGCGAGCTGCTCCCCCACGGCCCGCAGCACGGCCAGCAGGTCGCCGCGCAGGGTGCCGGTGTCGACGAGCGCTGCCGGGTCGGGCAGCGCGTGGCGGACGGCGTCCACGACCAGCGCGACCTTGCCCGGCCAGCGGCGGTACACCGACGCCTTGCTGGCCCGGGCCCGCTCGGCCACCCCCTCCATGGTCAGGTCGGCGTAGCCGACCTCGTCGACCTCGGCGATCGTCGCCTCCAGGATGGCCGCGACGAGAGCCTGACCGTGCCGACGCCGCACCCCCTCCGAGACCCCCTCCGAGACCCCCTCCGAGACGTCGCGGGCGCCTGCTCGGCTGCGCACGTCAGCGGTTCCGCTGTCGAGCGGGCCGGTCGACCGCATCCGCGTCGACCACGAGCCCGACGTCGCCGTCCACGGTGACCACCTGGCCGTCCGCGAGGACCGTGGTCGCCGTCCCGGTGGCCATGACGGCCGGGATCCCGTACTCACGGGCGACGATCGCCGCGTGCGACCCGGAGCCGCCGGAGTCGACGACGACGGCGATCGCCCGCTGGAACAGCGGTGTCCACGCGGGGTTGGTGTAGGGGCAGACCAGGACCTCGCCGGCGCGCAGCGTGCCGAACTCCGCCGGACCGCCGACCACGCGCACCGGCCCGGTCACCCGGCCACCGCTGGCGGCGACGCCACGGAGCAGCGCGTCGGTGCCGGCGCCGGACTGCGAGAACAGCGTGGCCCGGCTGATCATCGGTACACCCGCCAGCTCGGCGCGCCGGGCCGACCGGGCACGCACGAGCGTGCGCAGGCGGTCGGCGTCGTCGGGCGTGAGCCGGCGTGGATCGGCGCAGTGCTCCAGTTCCTCCAGCCGTAGGTGGAAGACGTCCTCGGAGCGGGCCAGCACCCCGACCGCCGTGAGCCGCCGGCCGGCCTCCATCGTCACCCGTCGCAGCACCGGCAGCACCGCGGTGGCGTGGAAGTGCGAGTCCTCGCGGAAGGCGATGCCGGCGCGAGCGGCCGCCACGACCCGGCGCGCGGCGTCGGCCGTCCGCGTGCGGCGGACGAGGGGGTGGTGGACCAGCCGGTCCTCGGCCGCGGCGGCCGGCCCGGGTCCGGACGGCCGCGGAGGGCCGGCGGCGAGCACCGACACCAGCGCGAGCACCGTCGTCGGCGCGTCGGCCCAGGTGGGAGCGGACATCAGCAGCGGGCTGGTGGTCTCGCGGTGCCCGTACTCGGCGAGGAACTCCCGTAGTGCCGCGGCGAACGCCGCGCACGCGGGATCGCCGGTGACGCGCTCGAGCAGTGCCGGGCCGTCGAGTTCGGCGAACGCACCGCGCAGCACCGGGTCGTGCCGGACCCGGGCGGCCAGCCCCTCCAACGCACGGTTGGCGTCCTCGGTCCGGGTCCGGGTGCCCAGGGTGAGCTGCCCGGACAGCACGTGCAGCCCCAGCGCCACCTGTAGGACGTGCAGGCGCAGCAGGTCGTACCCGGCGCGCGGCAGGTAGTCCACCCGCAGGTCCGTGACCAGGTCCGTCGCGGTCAGCGAGCGACGCACGACCGCGGTGAGATCGGTCCAGGCGAGCCCGGTCGGGTCGATCGTGCGGAGGTCGCGCACCTCCTGCTCGAACCGGTGGAAGCGCGGATCGCGCGTCCACGCAGCGGGTGCGAAGCGGCGGATCCGGCCCGCCAGGCGTACGGGTGCGGTCAACACCGCCCGCGTCGGCAGGGGCAGCGGTGGCACGAACCGGTCCACGACCCCCTCGACCTCCGGCAGCACCTCGGACATCTCCAGGCGCAACCCCGGGATCTCGGCCAGCATCCGCTCGACGAGCCGGCCGATGCCCGGCTGGATCCAGGCGCTGACGTCGAGTGGATAGGGCCGGTCGGTGAAGTAGTCGAGCAGCTGCTGGCCGAGCCGGCGCCGGAGCCGGCCCAGCCGGAGCGGGGGTGGCGGCAGGGCGGTCATCGGGCGGGTCTGCACGAGCCAGATCCGCCCGTCGGCGCGGGCCCACTCGATGTCCTGGGGATGCCCGAAGTGCTCTGCGACGGCCCGGCCGAGCCTCGCGAGCTCGATCACCGCCTCATCGGGCAGAGGGTCGACCGGCTCGTCGGCAGTGGACGCCACCCCGCCGCCGTCCACGCCCCGGATGACCACCTCACGTCGACCCGGCGTGCGCTGCCGGATGTCCCCGCGGGCGTCGAGCACGTAGTGGTCGGGGGTCACCAGCCCGGAGACGACGGCCTCGCCCAGCCCGGCGCTGGCATCGACCACCACCTCGTCCCGCGCACCGGTCACCGGGTTCGCGGTGAACACCACTCCGGCGTGCTCGGCCGGCACCATCCGCTGCACGACGACGGCGATGCGCACCGCGGCGTGGTCGACGCCGCGCCGGTCCCGGTAGGTGATGGCCCGCTCGGTCCACAGCGACCCCCAGCACCGGCGCACCGCCTCGAGGAGCGCGGCTTCGCCGACGACGTTCAGGTGGGTGTCCTGCTGCCCGGCGAACGCGGCGCCCGGCAGGTCCTCGGCGGTGGCGCTGGACCGGACCGCGACCGGGCCGCGGCCGAGCACGGCGTACGCCTCGAGGATCTCCGCCCGCAGCTCGTCCGGGACGGTGGCGCTCTCGAAGGCAGCACGGACGTCTGCGGCGCCCTCACCTGCACGCAGGCCCGCCTCGATCGTCGCGGCCAGTCCGTTGCTCTCGACGACGCTGGTGTAGGCGGCGGTGGAGACGACCACCGCATCCGGGACGGGGAAGCCGCCGCGCACCAACTCGCCGAGGTTGGCGCCCTTCCCGCCGGCCAGCGCCAGGTCTGCGCGGCCCAGCGACGTGATCGGTACGACCAGCCGGTGATCGCGACGGTGCAGGGTGCTGGTCATGACGTGCTCCTGACGGTCGGGCCGCGGCGTGGAGGTGGGGGTTGCCGGGCAGGCAGGACCTGGGCGACCGGCGCGGGCTCGGTGGGCCACCGGTCCATGACGCCTCCCGGATGACCGTCGATCGAAACGGTCCGTTTCTCCAGAAGCTACGTCGGCACGGATGGACACGCAACGCCCCACTGCACCACCCGTCGTCACCCGGTCAGCAGGGTCTCGTCGAAGACCCCGCGCCGGGCAGGCCCGGCTCGGGCCGGTCCGGCAGGTCCGGATCGATGACGGCGCCTGTCCGCTGTCCGGCGGTGGGGCAGGGCACGGTCCTCTCGGCCGGGTGCGCGGCCTCCCGGCCAGGCGGTCCCGGCGACCGGCCCGCCTCAGCGGTCGGTTGCGTCCGGAGGTCCCGCCTGGCCGGGAGGGACCGTCAGAAGGGCTGGTCCCCGGTCGCCGGGGTGCGGACGCCGGTGAGGTGCTCGGCGTAGGCGGGCAGGTCCAGCTGGCCGTTGCCGGACAGCCCCACGACCAGGACGCCGGCCTCCCCGGTGTCCGCACGACGGCGGGCCTCGGCGATCGCACCGGCGACGGCGTGGCAGGACTCCGGCGCCGGGACCAGCCCCTCGGTGCGGGCGAACAGCAGCCCGGCATCGAACGCCTCGCGCTGCTCGACCGCCTGGGCGGTGATCAGTCCCAGGTCCACGACGTGGCTGACCATCGGGGCCATGCCGTGGTAGCGCAGCCCACCGGCGTGGATGGCCTCGGGGACGAAGTCGCGCCCGAGCGTGTGCATCTTCATCAGCGGGGTCAGCCCGGCCACGTCGCCGTGGTCGTACTCGTAGCGTCCCTGCGTCAGTGACGGGCACGCGGCCGGCTCCACCGCCACCACCCGGGTGTCGGTGCGCCCGGCCAGCCTCTCCCGCAGGAACGGGAACGAGAGCCCCGCGAGGTTCGACCCGCCACCGGCGCAGCCGAAGACGACGTCGGCCGCCGTCTCGCCGAACACCTCCAGCTGGCGCAGCGCCTCCTCACCGATCACCGTCTGGTGCAGCAGGACGTGGTTGAGCACGCTGCCCAGCGCGTACCGCGCCTCCGGGTCCGGCGCCGCCGACTCCACCGCCTCGCTGACCGCCATCCCGAGGCTGCCGGTGGTGCCGGGGAAGCGCTCGAGGAAGCCGCGACCGGCCTCGGTCAGCTCCGACGGGCTGGCGTGGACCACGCCTCCGAAGGTCTCCATCAGCATCCGCCGGTAGGGCTTGCTGTCGTAGGAGGCGCGGACCTGCCACACCTCGCACCCCAGGTCGAACAGCGACGCGGCGAACGACAGCGCGCTGCCCCACTGCCCGGCGCCGGTCTCGGTCGTCAGCCGCCGCACGCCCTCCGCGGCGTTGTAGTACGCCTGGGCGACGGCGGTGTTCGGCTTGTGGCTGCCGACCGGGCTGACGCCCTCGTACTTGTAGTAGATCCGCGCCGGCGTCCCCAGCGCCCGCTCCAGGCGGTGTGCCCGGTACAGCGGCGAGGGCCGCCACAGCCGGTACACCTCACGCACCGGCTCCGGGATCGGGACGAACCGCTCGCCGGTCATCTCCTGCTCGATCAGCGCCGCCGGGAACAGCGGCGCCATGTCGCCGGCCACGAGGGGCTCGCCGGTCCCGGGGTGCAGGTGGGGCGGCATCGGTGCCGGCAGGTCGGCGGCCAGGTTGTACCAGTGCGTGGGCAGGTCCGCCTCGGCCAGCACGGCCTTGGTCATCGCCGGCCTGCTCGTCGCCGGCCTGCTCGACGACGACGCGGTGGTGGGGACGTCGGTGCTCGTCACTCTCGCTCCTGCGGGGCTCGGCCCACCGGCCGCCCGGGAGGAGCTCCTCGGACCGTCCGGTGGGTGTGGGGACGGTCCGAGCACGCGTCAGCGGGCCTGGGTCGTCCTCGACGACCAGGACCACCACTGCGCGCCACGGCTCACGTCTGCCACCTTAGCGAGGAGGTACTGCAGCCGTGCGACAGCCGGGGCTCCTCGCCGGTGGAGCGCGACGGACCGTCCTACGCCGGTAGCCGGCTCGCCCGGCGCAGCGCGGCCAGCCCGTCGGGGGTGCCCGGCCAGTGCCGCTCGACCGCCGCCGCACCGGCGCGGCGGACCACCGAGCGCAGGACCAGGGCGACCACGATCGCGTCGTCGGCGTGACCGAGCACCGGCACGAAGTCGGGCACCAGGTCGATGGGCACTGCCAGGTAGACCAGCAGCAGCCACAGCCGCACGCGAACGCCACGCGGCAGCGTGCGGTCACCGGCCAGGCGGTGTACCAGCCTGAGCACGTCGGGCAGCAGCCGCAGCAGCTCCCGCGCTCGCATCTCGTCGGGGCGGGCCGTCCAGAGCACCGCCATCAGCACCAGCCAGCACAGCAGCAGGCCACCCAGCACCCCGACCAGCGTCCACGCCCACCCCGGCATGCCCCACCCTCCCCGCACCGGCGGTCGGCCCCCCTGCAGGGTCCCGCCTCGAGCCTTGGAGTGGCGGAGGCAGGGGGGTCCTCTCTCAGTCCAGCTCGACCGGAGCGCCACCGAACGCGACGAGGCTGACGATCCAGTACGCCACGTACAGCGCCAGCAGCGCGCAGCCGTGCCACCGCCTCAGCCGGCCGGTGGCCAGGAAGTACGCGGCGAGGCCGGTCAGGGCGATGAGCGAGGGCAGGTGCCAGGTGAGCACGTCCGACCCGACGACGATCCCGCCCGCGAGGAGGGTGATGCCCAGCTTCCCGGTGACCGAGAAGACGACGCTGCCGATCACGTTGCCGACGCCGATCTCCGGCACGCCCCTGCGGAACGGCTCGACCGTCAGGAAGAGGTCCTCGAGGGTCAGGACGACGGTGACGATGGTGGCCCCGAACACCGTGCCCTCGAGCCCGTACGCCTCCAGGATC
>DASQDP010000164.1:0-17452 GCA_035634095.1 Nocardioidaceae bacterium
AGGCGGCGCCGGCCTGCCAGTAGGGCACCGTCCGGGCGCCCACCTTCACGGTGCGCACCTCCGGCGCCTCGTGCTCGGCGATCCTGGCGGCGTCCTGTGCGCACGCGGGCACGGACCGGGTGCCGCGGCCGGGAGGCGTCCACATCACGTTGCCCGCGGAGGGGCCGTGCTGCGGGTTGAAGAAGCAGGGCACCCTCAGCTCCGGCAGCGGGCGGCCGGCGACCGTGGCCTGCACGCAGGCCAGCGCGTAACGCCCGGCCGCCAGCGTGTCGGTGACCGTGCTGACCTCCTCGGGGGAGCGCAGGCGTGGCACGGCCCGCTGCGCGGTCTCGTAGGAGTCCAGGGCGGTCTGGTAGTAGACCTTCGTCGCCTCGTCGAGCTCGGCTCCGGCGACCTCACCGTCGAGCCGCTGCAGCTGCTCCCCGAGGAAGGTGACGTCCTCGTCGGCCAGGCGACGGACGCCCTCGAGGTCGGTCGCGGCCTCCTGCCGGCGGGACGCCCGAGCCCGGACCTTGCGCACGAAGAACCCGCCACCGCCTGCGGCCAGTGCGATCAGCGGCCACTCCACGAGACCTCCCGCTCGACGTCTCCAGCCTCAGCGTCGACCTGCGCCGAACGCATGTCAAGCGCCTCCGATTCGGCCCGCACGAACCGGCTCGGTAGACTGGCGCGCTGCGCGCCGTACGACGGCTCGGCACCAGACCCGGGCACCCCGACGACGACTCAGGGACCAGACTCGGCCAAGGAGACAGGGCACGGACTGCGGATGGCAACCACCAACGACCTCAAGAACGGCATGGTTCTCAACCTGGACGGACAGCTCTGGTCCGTCACCTGGTTCCAGCACCACAAGCCCGGCAAGGGCGGCGCCGTCGTGCGCACCAAGCTCAAGAACATCGAGTCCGGCAAGACCGTGGACAAGACGTTCAACGCCGACGTCAAGGTGGACGTCGCATCGGTCGACAAGCGCACCATGCAGTACCTCTACAACGACGGCACCTCGTACGTCTTCATGGACACCTCCAGCTTCGAGCAGCTCGAGGTCCCGCCGGAGATCGTCGGCGACGCCACCGCGTTCCTGCTCGAGAACCAGGACGCCATCGTGGCCACCAACGAGGGCCGCGTGCTCTACATCGAGCTTCCCGCGTCGGTCGAGCTGACGGTGGAGTACACCGAGCCCGGCCTGCAGGGCGACCGCTCCACCGGCGGCACCAAGCCCGCGACCCTGGAGACCGGTCACACGATCAACGTCCCGCTGTTCATCACCACCGGCGAGAAGATCAAGGTGGACACCCGCGACAGCAGCTACCTCGGTCGCGTCTCCGCGTGACCAGACGCCGGCCCGGCCCGGCCGGCGGGGAGGCCTGATGGCAGCGAGGTCGAAGGCCCGCAAGCGCGCGCTCGACATCCTCTTCGAGTGCGAGGTGCGTGGCCTGCCGCTCGGTGCGACGCTCGACGAGCGCGTCTTGGCAGCCGACCCGCCGGTCAACGAGTACACCGTCGACCTCATCCGCGGCATCGCGGAGCGCCAGGACCGCATCGACGAGGTGGTCGCGAGGTACGCCGAGGGCTGGTCGCTCGAGCGGATGCCCGCCGTGGACCGCAACGCGCTGCGGATCGGGGTCTACGAGATCCTGTACGTCGGTGGGGTGCCCGACCCGGTCGCGGTGACCGAGGCGATGAGTCTGGTGCGCGACCTCTCCACCGACGACTCGCCCGGCTTCGTCAACGGCGTGCTCGGCAACGTCCTCCGGAACAAGACCGGCCTGTCGGCCTGAGCTCCCGGGCAGCGTCCGGCCGCCCCGGCCGGGTCAGGGGCGGGCCGGCAGCTGCTGCAGCACCCAGCGGTTGCCGTCGGGGTCGGAGAAGCCGACGAACCGGCCCCAGGGCTGCTCGTCGACCTCGGAGCACTCGACCCGGCGCTCGCGCAGGTAGGAGTACGCGGCGTCCGCGTCCGGAACCACCACCTGGATCATCTGCGAGGACCCCAGCGGCATCATGCCCAGCCCGGTCCCGAAGCAGATCGAGCAGGCGGATCCGGGAGGGGTGACCTGCACGAAGCGGAGCTCGTCGGAGACGGTCTGGTCATGGTCGACGTCCCACCCGAGCGTGTCGCGGTAGAAGCGGACCGCGCGGTCCACGTCCTCCACCGCCATCGGAATCAGCTCGATCTTGAAGGTCAGGGTCCGCTGCTCGGTGGTGGTCATGTCGTGCCTTTCGCGTGGTGTCCGTGGAGGTGGCTGGTACGGCCAGCCTAGGGAGCCAAGCGGTCAGTTGCTGTCCTGAAGTCTGCTGGTCTCTGGCCGCTCCGCTGGTTGCGCGACGCCGGGTGATCAGACCCGGACCCGCAGCGCGTGCAGCCGCTCGTACGCCGGACGGCAGGCTTCCGCGACCGCCGCGTCGTGCTCGCCGAGGCGGACCTCGCGGGCGCGCCACGGCTCGAAGCCGGTGGACCGCTCCACAGCGTCGTACCAGTGCGGCGCCCACACGCCGTCGCTCTCCCGGCGTCCCGCCGGCCAGGACAGCATCCGATCGGTGAAGGGGACCTCCAGCCAGTCACACAGCCACCGCAGGTGCGCCTCGGGGTCGCGCAGGAAGTCGCCGGCGTCGAGTACCGGCGGCACCTCGTCCCAGGCCTCCAGCAGGCGCACCTGCTGCAGCAGCCCGATGTCCGCCGGCTCGCACGCCTGCCGTGCCCGCACGTAGGACGCGACGACCTCACCCGGGTCGCGGACCAGCAGGACGTTGCGGAAGAGCCGGGTCCAGGACAGGTCCAGGTCGTCGGGCAGGTGGTGCGCCATGTGCTTGGTGTAGTGCACCCGCACGCCGTCCGGCAGCGGCGCGCTCAGGCCGGCGACGGCCGTCGCCACGTCTGTCGGCTGCGCGGCGATCACCTCCTCGCGGCCGGGGTGGTCGAGGCCCGTGCGCGCGAGGTACGACGCGTAGAGCGGCTCGTCCACGACCACGCAGTCCTCGCGGTTCTCCCACGCGCGCATCAGCGCCGTGGACAGGTTCCGGGGACCGCTCCACATCGCCAGCCGCACGCGCTGGTCGGGTCCCGTGACGGGGGCGGCGGGTGTCCGCATCCGGCCACCCTAGGCCGAGGAGCCGGACCGCCCGTCGGGTCGCGAGGCCCTACCGGGCGGGAAGTCCGGCTTACCGGTCGTCGTGCTCGACCGCCGGTCCGCGCGCTCGTTGACCTGCCCGATCAGCTTGCGGCTCATCATCCCCTCGCTGAGCCGGTCCTCGCGTCGTGCCCTGCCCAGGGCGAGCGCCGCGTGGGTGGCGAAGAGGTCCGCGAGGTGATGGGCGTCCGGGGCGACGGTCCCGCTCGAGGTGGAGTACAGGTTGAGGCCACCAAAGGTCTGCCTGTCGTTGGAGAGCTGGATCCCGAGCTGCGACCTCACGCCTGCCCGGGCGGCGCGTAGGGCGTAGCGGGGCCACCGCCGCTCCCGGTCCATGTGCTCGACGACGACGGAGGGGGGCGCGTCCTCGTCCTTGATGGCCTCCAGGCATGGGCCCTCGTTCAGCTCGTTCTGCAGGGCGTCGAGGTCCCACACCAGTCGGTCGGTGGCTGCCCGGGTCTCGACCTTGCCGTTGCGGTGGACCACCGAGATGCCGACATGCTCGAACGAGGGGAGGGCCTTCACAGCGGCTCGCACGACGGCGTCCAGGGTCTCCTGCACGGTGTGCGGGCCGTCCATCGTGCGAGCGGCCTCGGCGAGGGCATCGCCGATGTGACCGGGTCCTGGGGTCATCAAAGATCTCCGAGCTGTGGCGCAGGTGGTGGGTGTCGGCGGACCCGGGGGACGCTCGACGAGACACGGGGCGACTGACGCTGGGACCGCACGAGGACCAGGTGCGGCGGCAAGAGACTGTTCCTCACACCAACAGCAGGTCACGTGGGCTCCCGCTCGTGCAAGGCTGGGGGCATGAGCGGCGTGGGTGAGCAGGTCGACGTGGTGGTGGTGGGGCTGGGCCCTGGAGGGGAGCACGTCGCGACGCGACTGGCGCGGGCCGGCCTGCGCGTGGTCGCCGTGGACCGGCACCTGGTCGGCGGCGAGTGCCCGTACTACGGGTGCATCCCGAGCAAGATGATGATCCGCGGCGCCGACGTCCTGGCGGAGGGCCGCCGCGTCCCCGACTTCGCGGGGGCAGCCTCGGTGACCTCCGACTGGGGGCCGGTGCACGCCCGGATCCGCGACGAGGCGACCGACGACTGGGACGACACGGCCGCCGGGGACCGCCTCAGGTCGGCCGGCGCTGTGGTGGTGCACGGCGCCGCCCGGTTGGCCGGTCCCCGCACTGTCGAGGCGGACGGGACCACGTACACCGCGCGCACGGGGGTGGTGCTCAACACCGGCACGGAGCCGTCGGCCCCGCCGATCGACGGACTCGCGGGCACGCCGTACTGGACCAACCGGGACGCGTGCCGGGCCGCCGAGCTGCCCGGCTCCCTGCTCGTCCTCGGCGGCGGGGCCATCGGCGCGGAGCTGGCCCAGGTGTTCGCGCGGTTCGGGGTGCAGGTGACGGTGCTCGAGGCGGCCGGCCGGATCCTGGCGCCGGAGGAGCCGGAGTCCAGTGCGCTGCTGACAACGGTGTTCGAGCGAGAGGGCATCGCGGTACGCACCGGCGCGAAGGTCACCGGGGTGTCCTATGCCGACGACCAGTTCGCGGTCGACGTCGACGGCACCACCCTGCACGCTGACAGGCTCCTGGTCGCCGCGGGGCGCCGACCCGCACTGGCCGATCTCGGGCTGGAGACCGTGGGCCTGGACCCGTCCGCGCGGACCGTCGAGGTCGACGAACGGCTGCGTGCCGGCGACGGGCTCTGGGCGATCGGGGACATCACCGGCAAGGGCGCGTTCACCCACATGTCGATGTACCAGGCGGCCATCGCCGTCCGCGACATCCTCGGCGAGGACGGTCCCGGGGCTGCGTACCACGCCGTGCCGCACGTGACGTTCACCGACCCCGAGGTGGGCTCGGTGGGGATGACCGAGCAGCAGGCGCGAGACGCCGGGCTCCGTGTCCGGGTGGGTACGACGGACCTCGGCGCATCGACCCGGGGCTGGATCCACCGGGCCGAGGGCCTGGTCAAGCTCGTGGAGGACGCGGACCGCGGGGTGCTGGTGGGCGCCAGCTCCGTCGGGCCGATGGGCGGAGAGGTGCTGTCCATGCTGGTCACCGCGGTGCACGCCGAGGTGACCACAGCGACCCTGCGCTCGATGATCTACGCCTATCCGACCTTCCACCGGGCCGTGGAGTCGGCGCTGGCGGACCTGTCCGACCGCCCGGAGGGCGCCGACGCCGACGAGACGACGGGCTGATGCGCGCCGGGCAGGTCACCGACCCGGTCACCTACCACGGCGAGGGACCGGTGTGGTCGCACCGGTGGGTGCCCGAGGGTGGGGGGCTGCGCTTCGTCGACATGCTGGCCGGTGACGTGCTGCGGGTCCGTGAGGACGGCGGGGTCGACCGGCTGCACGTCGGCACGGTGGCAGCCGTGGTGCGCCCGCGACGAGGCGGGGGAGCGGTCATCGGTGTCGAGCGCGGGTTCGTGCTGGAGGAGCCGGACGGCAGCCTGACCCCGTTGCCGGAGCTGTGGACCGACGGTCGGGTGCGGATGAACGAGGGCGGCTGCGACCCCGACGGCCGGTTCTACTGCGGGTCGATGGCCTACGACCAGACGACCGGGGCGGCCTCGGTCCACCGCCTCGATCCGGACCGTTCCGTGCGGGTGGTGCTGGAGGACGTCACCGTCTCCAACGGCCTGGAGTGGAGCCCGGACGGAGCGCTGGCCTACTACAACGACACGGCGACCTCCCGGGTCAGCGTCTTCGACTACGACCCCGAGGCGGGACTCACCGGCCGCCGTACGTTCGTCGAGGTCCGGCACGACGGCGCGCCGGGCAGCCCCGACGGGCTGACGGTCGACGCCGAGGGAGGGCTGTGGACGGCGTTGTTCGGCAGCGGCGTCGTGCACCGTTACACCCCGGACGGGCGCCTGGACGCGGTGGTCGAGGTGGCGGCGCGGCAGGTGACCGCCTGCACCTTCGGCGGCGACGGGCTCCGGACGCTCTACGCCACCACCTCCCGTGAGGGACTCGAGCCCGGGGACGACCCGCTGGCGGGCGCACTGTTCGCCGTCGAGCCCGGCGTGGCCGGGATGCCGGTACGGGAGTACGCCGGCTGACCGCAAGTGCCGCTCTGCGCGACCGGGCCGGCTGGTAGCGTCGAGGACGTCGACATCCTTTAACGAGCCGTCCTGTGAGGCGGAGAAGGAGGTTCGGGCAGCCCGTGCCTGCGCTCCCAGATCCTGCGGTCCAGCACTCCGCCTCCGCCGACGACCCCTCCGCCGGCCCACCGCGCCGCACCGTCCTCGACGAGCACGACATCTCCCGTGCGCTGACCCGCATCGCTCACGAGATCCTCGAGGGCAACAAGGGCGCCTCGGACCTCGTGCTGCTCGGCATCCCTTCGCGCGGGGTTCCGCTGGCCCAGCGGATCGCCGCCCGGATGGCTGGAGTGGAGGGCCGTGAGGTCCCGGTGGGGTCGGTGGACGTGACGATGTACCGCGACGACCTGCGGATGCGCCCCGCGCGGACCCTGCTCCCCACCTCCATCCCGCACGGCGGCCTCGACGGCAAGGTGGTCGTCCTGGTCGACGACGTGCTGTTCTCCGGTCGGACGATCCGGGCGGCCCTCGACGCGCTGACCGACGTGGGACGCCCGCGGGCGGTGCGCCTCGCCGTCCTGGTGGACCGCGGTCACCGAGAGCTGCCCATCCGCGCCGACTTCGTCGGCAAGAACCTGCCGACCTCCCTGGTGGAGACGGTCGCGGTGCGGCTCGCCGAGGTCGACGGTCACGACGGCGTGTCGATCTCCGGGGTCTCGACGGGTTCGACCGGCCGAGCCTCTGGGGCGGACAGGTGAAGCGGCACCTGCTGAGCGCCGGGGACCTGACCCGCGCGGACGCCGAGCTGGTCCTCGAGACGGCGGCGGAGATGCGGTCCCTGGCCGACCGGCCGATCAAGAAGCTGCCTGCCCTGCGGGGCCGCACCGTGGTCAACCTGTTCTTCGAGGACAGCACCCGCACCCGGATCTCCTTCGAGGCCGCCGCCAAGCGGCTGTCCGCGGACGTCATCAACTTCTCCGCGAAGGGCTCCTCGCTGTCCAAGGGCGAGAGCCTCAAGGACACGTCGCTCACGCTGGAGGCGATGGGCGCCGACGCGGTCGTCGTACGCCACTGGGCGTCCGGGGCGCCGCACCTGCTGGCCAACGCGGGCTGGTCGCGCAGCAGCGTGGTGAACGCCGGCGACGGCACCCACGAGCACCCGACGCAGGCGCTGCTCGACGCGTTCACGATGACCCGGCACCTCGGTGCCCTTGACGGCCGTCGCGTCGCGATCGTCGGTGACGTGCTGCACAGCAGGGTGGCTCGCTCCAACGCGCTGCTGCTCGCCACGCTCGGCGCCCAGGTCACGCTGGTCGCACCGCCGACGCTGCTGCCGGTCGGGGTCGAGGGCTGGGACGCGGAGACCTCCTACGACCTCGACGCGGTGCTCCCGAAGACCGACGTGGTGATGATGCTGCGCGTGCAGCAGGAGCGCATGAACGCGGCCTTCTTCCCCACCGTCCGCGAGTACAGCCGGCGCTACGGGCTGGACGGTCGCCGGATGGGCACCCTGCAGGACCACGCGATCGTGATGCACCCCGGCCCGATGATCCGCGGCATGGAGATCACCGCGGACGTCGCGGACTCGCAGCGCTCGGTGATCGTGGAGCAGGTCACCAACGGGGTGGCCGTGCGGATGGCGGTGCTCTACCTGCTGCTCGGCGGCTCGGAGCCCGCGGTGGGTGCGACGACCGCCGGCGACGCGGGAGGGGCGAACCTGTGAGAGGCGACGCAGCGAAGACCTACCTGGTGCGGGGGGCCCGCCTGCTGGGCGGCGAGCCGGCCGACCTGCTGCTGGAGAGCGGCGTGCTGAGCGAGGTCGGCCCCGCGGCGTCCGGGGGAAAGTCGCGCGCCGGTGCCGAGGTCGTGGACGCGGACGGCCTGCTGGCGCTGCCCGGACTGGTCGACCTGCACACCCATCTGCGGGAGCCGGGCCGTGAGGACGCCGAGACCGTGGAGACCGGCACGCAGGCCGCGGCCCGGGGCGGGTTCACCGCCGTGCACGCGATGGCCAACACCGACCCGGTAGCAGACACCGCCGGCGTCGTGGAGCAGGTGTGGCGGCTGGGCCGGGAGGCCGGGCACTGCGACGTCTTCCCGGTCGGCGCGGTCACCGTCGGCCTCGGCGGGCAGCGGCTCGCCGAGCTCGGGGCGATGGCCGACTCGGCCGCCCGGGTCCGGGTGTTCTCCGACGACGGGAAGTGCGTCGCCGACCCGGTGCTGATGCGCCGCGCTCTGGAGTACGTCAAGGCGTTCGACGGTGTGGTCGCCCAGCACGCGCAGGAGCCTCGGCTCACCGAGGACGCGCAGATGAACGAGTCCGAGCTGTCCGGCCGGCTCGGGCTGCGCGGGTGGCCCGCGGTCGCCGAGGAGGCGATCATCGCCCGCGACTGCCTGCTCGCCGCGCACGTCGGCTCCCGACTGCACATCTGCCATGTGTCGACGGCCGGCTCGGTGGAGATCGTGCGCTGGGCGAAGAGCAAGGGGTGGAACGTCACCGCCGAGGCCTGCCCCCACCACCTGTTGCTGACCGATGAGCTGGCGGCGACGTACGACCCGATCTACAAGGTCAACCCACCGCTGCGCTCGGCGACGGACGTGGAGGCGCTCCGCGAGGGATTGGGCGACGGCACCATCGATGCGGTCGCCACGGACCACGCGCCGCACCCTCACGAGGACAAGGACTGCGAGTGGCAGGCCGCTGCGTTCGGGATGCTGGGCCTGGAGACGGCGCTGTCGGTGGTGCAGTCGACGATGGTCGACACCGGACTGCTGGACTGGGCCGGCGTGGCGGACCGGCTCTCGTTCGCGCCGGCCCGGATCGGCCGGCTGTCCGGGCACGGCCGCCCTCTCACCGTGGGGGAGCCGGCCAACCTGGTGCTCTACGACCCCGCCTTCGCTGCCGTCGTCGACCCCACCGCTCTGGCGTCGCTGTCCCGCAACACGCCGTACGGCGGTCGGGAGCTGCCGGGGAGGGTGGTCGCCACCTTCCTGCGCGGCGCTCCGACGGTCCTGGACGGGAAGCTGCAGTGACCGAGGCGCCCCAGTGGGTGCCGGTCGCGATCCTGTTCGGTTTGCTGGCGCTGGCCTACCTGGCGATGCTTCGCGGCTGGCGTCGCCGGGGCCGCAAGCACGACCTGCCGCCGCTGGTGCCCGTCGGGGAGGCCCCGCCCGACGCCCTGGTGGCGGAGGGCCGCTACTTCGGCAGCACCACCAGCGGCAACTGGCTCGACCGGGTCGTCGCCCGAGGGCTCGGCACCCGCAGCAGCTGCCGGGTCTCGCTGTCCGCTGGCGGCCTCGACGTGCGGCGCCCTCGCGACTCGTTCAGGGTGCCCGTCGCAGCGCTCCGCGGGGTGCGCCAGGACCGGGGCATCGCCGGCAAGGTCGTGCCGCCGAACGGCGTCCTCGTGGTGACCTGGCAGCACGGTGATCACCTGCTGGACAGCGGGTTTCGGTTGGACTCGCTGGCTGGTCCGCGGGCGGGCGCAGCGACGTCCCCGCGCGAGATCCACGAGTTGATCGAGGAGACGGTCACCGACCTGGTGGCCTGACCTGAGTGTGTGCGGTGGAACCGCGAGAGCGGGAAACGCTGAGACAGTGGAGGTCGGCAGGCCACGCTTGCGCACGACGACGGGCTTTCACGTCCGCCGGTGGATGCTGAGCCGGCCGTCGGGCAGGTGGTGGACGTCGTACTGAGGGCTGTGCGCCCTGCCGTGGTGGAACGGGCAGAGCAGCCGGCCGTTCGCGACGCTGGTGGCACCGCCGACTGACCAGGGGATGTCGTGGTGGGCGTGGCACCAGGCGGAAGGTCGGCTGCACCCCTCGGCGGTGCAGCCTCGCTGCTCGACGGTGAGGGCGATGCGTTGCGCCTCGGTGTGCAGCCGCGTTTGCGGCCCATGTCGAGGACCACCGATCGACCGTCGACCGCCGACGCACGACCGCCGGCACGACGCCCGCGTCGCACGCGAGCCGTCCGCCGCACCGTCGCGCACCTGCGACGGCTCGGTCAGCTCAAGCGCACCGTCATCATGTTCACCTCGGACAACGGCTACTACCTCGGGCACCGCAAGCGCACCGGCAAGATCACCCTGCACGAGCCGTCGCTGCGCGTCCCGCTCGTCATCGCCGGCCCCGGAGTCCCTCGCGGCCGGCGCTACGACCCGGTCACCACCGTGGACCTCGCACCGACCATCGCGTCGTACGCCGGGACGACGATGCCGGGGGCAGACGGGGCGTCGATCCTCCCGACGATCCGCCGCGACCAGGGATGGCGCCGCCCGGTCGTGACCGAGGGGATGATGGGGTTCGGCCGCTACGCCGAGGAGTACGAGCTCGGGCGCGAGCCCCTGGACACCCGGGGCCTGCGCCTGGGTCGCTGGAAGCTGATCCGCTACTCCACCGGCGAAGCAGAGCTCTACGACCTGCTGACCGACCCCCTGGAGCTGCGCAACCTGGTCCGGGTCCCGAGGCACGCCGGCGCCGTGCGGGCGATGAAGGGTCTCTACGAGCGATATCACGACTGCCGCGGCGCCCAGTGCCAGGTTGCGCTACCAGACCAGTGGCAGCTCACACCGGCCGAGTCGCGCCGGCTCACGCGGCACCAGATACGCGCCACCAACTGCTACTTCGGCAACTAGCGGGCAGCGGCTCGTCAGGCCGTGAGGGTGGCGACGATCAGGTCGAAGCGTCGAGGGGGTCCTCTTGGAAGAGCGTGATCTGCAGACCCGCCGGAGCGTCGAGGCGTGCATTGATCGATTCCCACGGAGTCCTGGTCGGCGGGGCGATGAGCTCCGCGCCACCTGACCTGAGCGCGTCGACGGCCTGCTCGACATCACGAACTTCGAAGGCGACACGCAGGGTGGGGCTGACCTGCCGTCCTACCTCGACCGCGTCGATCATCGAGACCTGCGCTGCGTTCGAGATCTCGAGGGTCGCACGACCGACGTCGAGGATCGTCACCCGTTCGCCGCTGTCGCCGTTCACGTGGAGCTCTTCTCGTCCGCCGAGGACGTCACGGTAGAAGGTCACCGCGGCGTCGTAGTCGTCGACTCGGACAACGAGGCGCATCTGCAAGGGGCGTCGATCAGTCATGCGTTCGGTTCCTCCACGTAGGTTCTCGTCGCCGGATCCGTCGCCGGATCCGTCGCACTCTGCCGGGTCGCGCGCCGGTGCGCGTCGGATGACTCGGAGCGGGTGCCTGGTGTCCGGGGCGGTTCCGGCAGGGCACTGTCGAGGTGCGTGATGATCCGGCGCTCGCCGTCCAGGGAGCCAGCGGCGACCAGCTCGTTGGCTCCCACGAGGAGGCGGTCGAGCACGGCGCCGTCCGCAGCATGGGCTCAGCCGCTGATGACGCTGGCGACGCCGGTGACCTTGACCCGGGGGTCAGCGGGCGTGACGTCGACGAGGAGGCGGCTGGGGGAGCCCATGTCGAATCCCTGGAGCAGCTCCAACCGTGACGGTGAGCTGATCCGGTGGAGGGCTCGCAGGTAGCCCCCGAAGGCGGCGGCAGCGGCTCCGGTGGCCGGGTCCTCCACCACTCCGCCTGGCGGGAAGAAGTTCCGAACGTGGAAACGGGACGACGTCTCGGGCCAGAAGGCGTGCACGGTGGTCCAGCCTTCCGTCGCCATGTGTTCTCGCAGCGCCGAGAAGTCGTAGGCGAGGCCGGCGAGCTCGGCTCGGGAAGCGATTCCCAGGATCAGGTGCTGGTTGCCGCCGAAGGCGACGTGCACGGGGTAGTCGGCGCTCAGGACGTCCTCGGTGACTCCGAAGGCGTTCAACGTCGTTCGCAGCTGCTCGGTGGCGGTCGGGTGGGATGCGTCGGCACCGATGTCACGGTGGCCGCTGCACCCTCCCCCGTGTGCTCGGTCGTGACCTCCACCGGCCCCGCGTCGGTGAAGAAGGTCAGGGCCGAGGGCCCGTTGCGTTCGGCGAGCGCCGCAGCGGCAGCGACCGTCGCATGGCCGCAGAACGCCACTTCCGCGAGAGGGCTGAAGTACCGCACTGCGTAGCAGCCAGGCACGGACTGTGGCGTCAGGAAGACGGTCTCGGAGTAGCCGAGTGCCTGAGCGACGTCCAGCATGGCCGCCGAGCTGTAGCCGGTGGCGTCGAGCACCACGCCGGCCGGGTTGCCGCCGCCGCGGGCGTGCGTGAACGCCGCATAGCGGAGCACGCGTGAGTCGTCTGAGGGGGGTGGCGCGACGTCCTGGCTGGTCATCCTCCGAGGCTCGCCGACAACCGTTGGGAGTCGGTTGGGTTCCGGTTGGAGCCGTCCATGGAGGCGATCAGGCCGTCGATCTCGGCCAGCTCGGCGTCGATCCGCCGAAGCATGAGTCCGGCGTAGGCGCCGGGGACGGCCCGGGCCTCGACGAGGGTCTGCCGTGCACCCGTCACGTCACCAGTCAGCCGCAGCACCTGCGCCTGCATGAGCAGGACATGAGAGGCGCTGCCGTGGCGGCCGGATGCACGAATCTCCGCGACAGCGCTGGCCAGTGTTCGAGCGTGTGGTAGGGGACTCTCGCCGAGGTGCGCGCCGGCCCAGGCGTGCGCCGACGAGGTGAGCAGCGCCAGCCAGTGGAAACCGAACTCCTGACAGAGACGAAGGGCACCATCGGCATGAGCCAACGCCCGATCCGGGCTGGGGATGAGCACCGAGCTCACCGCTGCGAACGTACGAGACATCGCCCTGGGGAAGGAGCGCCCATCGGAGTCAGCGAGTGCGATGGCTTCTTCGTTGAGGGCGGCGGCTCGCTCATCGCCGAGGAACGCCGCGGCGTGGGCCTCGATCAGCAGAAGCATCACGCCCAGGTTCTCCGGGAAGGTCGCGAGCTGTTGCGGATCAGATCTGTCCGCCGCCACCCGCGCCGAAGCCAGATGAGCCATCGCGGAAGACATGTCGCCGGGGCGGCTGAAGCACGTGAAGGCGCTCATGATGTGAGCGGCGGTGAGGGCGACCGGATCACCGCTGTCGGTGGCGTGGGCGAGCAGCGTGGCCGCGGCCTCGTCGGCCGCCGCTGACTCATCGCGGTCGAGCAGCGAAGTCCACAAGCCCCACCACAGGTGCACGTGCTCGCTGCTGAGTGCGCCGGAGCCGGCCAGCCTGCCGGCGGCGACCACCAGGTCGCGTGCCTCGTCCGATCCCCAGCCCCGGGTGATGGACATGACCTGGAAGAGGTGGAGGGACACCCCCAGTTCGGTCGGCGGGTCGCGCGGTGAGAGACGCCGCGCCATCGACAAGGCCCGCCGCAGATAGGTCTCCGCCTGCTCGTAGGCGAAGAGATCAGTGGCCTCCCGCGCTGCTGCCAGGGCGTACGACAGTGGTCGGTCATCGCCGACCAGGTCGCCCGCCCGCCACAGATGCTCTGCCAGCTGTCCCACCGCGCCGCCCAGGCCCTCGAGCGCGCTGGCTATTCGCGCGTGGAGCAGGGCCTCCCGCCCGGGAGGCAGCTCTTCGACGAGGACCTCCTGGATGAGCGCGTGGACGAGGCGAAATCGTGTGCCTGACCCCGTGTCGGGCTCGGCGATGCCGTGCTCGACTGACGCGTCGAGCCACGACAGCGCCACCTCCAGCTCGACGTCGCAGGCGTGCGCGACGACCCTCAGGTCGAACTCGCGTCCCATCAGGGCAGCGGCGTCCATCAAGCGGCGAGGACCATCGTCGAGAACGTCGAGCCGCCGGAGCAGGACATGCCGCAAGCCTGGAGGAAGACCGCTCCGCTCGCTCGGAAGGTCGCGGTCGTCGGCGGCCGGACCCTCGAACAGTCGGCTCAGTTGGCGCACGAAGAACGGGTTGCCCCCCGTGCGCTCGTACAGGGCCGTTGCGACCTGCGGCGACGGCGGTACGGAGACCAGGTCCGTGGCGAGCTCCGCCACCTCCTCAGCGGAGAGCCCCCGGAGACGGACCTCGCGAACGACGTCCTCGCGCGAGACGGTCGCCAGGGTCGCGCTCAGCTCCTCGGAACGCTCAGAGGCGAGGTCCCGGTAGGCAGTCGCGACCAGCAGTGGTGAGCCCGCGAGGTGTGGGGCCAGGTACGACAGCATCTCCATGGACGGAACGTCGGCCCAGTGGAGGTCGTCGACGACGACCACGAGGGGCCGGATCGCCGCGGCTCGGGTCAGGAACGCCGTCATGGCGTCGTACAAGACGAAGCGCATGCCCAGCGCATTGTCGCTGGAGATCTCGTGTCGATGCCCCAATCGAGCCGCGATCTCCGGCACCAGCTGTGTCACCGGGGCCGCCGCACCGCTCGTGGCCAGCTCGAGCTCGTCGTCAGTGAGCGCGGCCGCGGTCGACCTCATCACGCGGCTCCACGGCCAGAACGGTGGAACGCCTGCCGCGGAGGGGTAGCGGCCGATGTGGGCAGTGACGCCTTGACGGTGGGCGATCTCGAGGAGCGCGTCGAGCAGCGTGGTCTTCCCGATGCCAGGTTCGCCGGAGACGAGAAGAAGAGATCCATGGCCATCTGTCGCAATGTCACCGACCAGCCCTTCCAGGACCCGGAGCTCATCATGGCGCCCCACGACGGCGACGTGCGGAACGGGGGATCCCGGAGGCTCGCCGCTTGCAGGGGCCCCGCCAACACGGATGGTGGCCTCGGGGATGTCCAGCTCAGGCGCGTGGGTCAGGATCCCTTGACGGAGCTGGGCGAGCTTCGCACTGGGATCCAACCCCAGCTCGTCGCCCAGCAGCGCGCGGAACTGGTCGTGGACAGCAAGAGCTTCCGGTGCGCGTCCGGCTCGATGCAGGGCGAGCATGAGCTGTGCTCGGGGAGTCTCACGGAGCGGATTCTGAGCAACGAACGCCTCCAGACTCGGCAGCGCATCCAGATGCCCGCCGGTGGCGAGGAGCGCCTCGAAGAGTCCCTCCTGTGCTCCCCGGTGGAGCTCCGTGACACGAGCGATCAACGCTTGAGCGCTCTCGTGGTCGGCGATCTCGGCCAGCGGTTGACCGCGCCACAGCCGCGTGGCTTCGCTGAACGTCGCACGCGCGGCGTGCGCATCTCCGCCAGCCATCTCGGCTCGACCCCGACCAGTGAGCGTCTCGAGCATGGATGCGTCGACCGTCGCTGCCGATACGTTGATGCTGTAGCCGTGCCCGCGGGTGGCAATGACATCGGCGCCGTCGGAGCCTCTCAACGACTGTCGCAGATTCGAGACGTACGACCGGAGTGTCACCGGTGCCTGCGGGGGAGGCGAGCCGTCCCACAACTGGTCGATCAGCCGGTCGAACGGAACCGGATGGCCCGCCTCCATCAGAAGCAGTACGAGGAGGGCGCGCTGCCTGCGCGTGGGGATCCGGAGGATCTCGCCGCGGCTGCGCACCTCGAGCGGGCCGAGAATGCTGAATGTCAGTGGCGAGCTCGGCTCAGGCATCGACGCATCCGTCCTCCGGTCGATGCGGTCTCGACCGTTCGATCGGACTCTAGACCCCACCGGGCTCGTTCGCATCGTCTGAGAGCACTCCACGGGAGCGAACCGGGAGGGGCGTTTCGCCACTGTTCTGCAACGGAACCTGGGGGCGCTCGCGGAAGCACGGACTCGTCACTCAGCCCGGCTGCGGAACGGTCCCGCGCAGAAGATCAGGCCGGGACGGACAGCTCCTGCAGCCAGATCCGCCAGGCCGGCTCCTCGTGCCGCACGTAGTCCGCCGCGTCGGAGGAGAACAGGTACGCCCGCACGCCAGCCGTCGCCTTGCCGTCGCCCTCGCCGTAGGCGAAGACGCTGAGCATCCCGGGCACCGGCGCGGTGAGCCGGACGAGGGTCTGCCGCTCGCCGACCCGCTCGACCGTGCCGGAGGCGCCGCGCACCTCGACGGTCGCGCCCTCGTCTCCCAGCCCGAGAGCGTTGTGCAGGGTCGACCAGAGCGTCTCCGCGTCGCCGGGGTGGGAGGCGGTGACCTCGAGCGTCGTCGCCTCCTGGCCGGGGAAGTGCGACAGGTAGAGGCGCAGGTTGTCGAAGAACGGGATCCAGTTGGGGGCCATCTCGTCCCAGAACTCCGACTCCCAGGCGGCGCCGATGCCGAAGCCGCTGCTGGTGACGCGTACGACGCAGGTGCCGCCGGATCGCGCCTCGACCAGGAACTCCGACGTCAGCGGGCTGAGCGCTTCTGGGTCCTTGCCCATGAGGGCGGCCCAGTCCTCCTCGTACACGAGGCGGCGCGGCGGGTCCCAGCCGGTGACCTGGCCGTCCGAGCCCATGTCCGGGCCCATGGAGAAGTGCAGGGAGCCCCCCTCGCGCTCCTCCATCCGGGTGGGCAGGAACCAGGCGCTCATGCCCTTGGCGGTGGCGATGGCCTGCCAGACCTGTTCCGGGGTGCCGGGAACCTCGACGGTGAACTCCAGGCGGTAGGGGACGTTCGGGGTCGTGGGCTGGTTCATGGCTTCTCCTCGGGAAGGGGGTGGGCGGCGACGACGAGCCGGTGGGGGCGCCCGTCATCGTGGTGGTAGCGAGCGGCAAGGTCGAGCACCGCGGCGGTCAGGTCGTCCGCGAAGGCAGCCCGTTCCGCGGCGGACCGGAAGCCGATCTGCGTGTCGATGGTCAGCGTCGGCAGGCGCTTGCCGGACGCGCCGGCCCGCCGCGCCAGCGCGCCGACCTCGCGCACCAGCCGGCCGGCGAGCGCGACGAGGTAACCCGCCGACAAGTGGTCGGCATTGGCGTCCGGGTCGGCCGCGGACGCGCTGACGGCTGCCGGTGACACGACGTACGACGCCGCCGACGCCTGCAGCACCCGCTCGGTGATGCCCCCGTGCCGACGCTCCTCGGACAGCTCCACCAGGCCGTGGCCCTCGAGTGCCTTGAGGTGGTAGTTGACCCTCTGTCGGGCGATGCCGACCCGGGCGGCGAGCCCGGCGGCAGAGGCCGGGACGGCAAGCTCGCCGAGCAGTCGGGCTCGCACCGGATCCAGCGCGGCGGCAGCTGCCTGCGGACTTTCGATGACCTCGACGTCGTGCATGCCGCCACCGTGGCATTGACAAGAAATCTTGTCAATGCCCCCGACTGAGGCGGCGGAAGCTGGCCTGATGGGGGGCTGCAGCCTGCAGCTAGCGCTGCGCAGCCCGCTAGCATCCAGGCGTGACGGTACGCGTGGTCCTCGTCGACGACATCGAGGAGTATCGCAGGGTCGTCCGCATCGCCCTGCGGGTGCGTTCCGGTTTCGAGGTCGTGGGTGAGGCGGCGGACGGCGCCAGTGCAGTGCAGGTCGTGGCCGAGACACGGCCCGACGTCATAGTCCTCGACCTGGGGCTGCCTGACCTGTCGGGGCGGGAGCTCATTCCCCTC
>DASQDP010000165.1:0-14636 GCA_035634095.1 Nocardioidaceae bacterium
TGGCCGGCGCCGGTTCGTCGTCAACGATGTTGAACACGCCCCTCGCCTGCTGCTCCACGGCCAGGACGGTCGCGCTCGCCGCGTCGTCGAGATGTACCCACGAGCTGTAGCCGGTGCCGGCCCCAACGAGCGGGAACTGCCGCCTGCGTACGAGCTTGACCACGTCATCGGTGGCGCCCGGCCCGTAGAACCCGCCGTATCGCAGGACTGCGCCCCCAGCCTTGACGACCACGTCCTCGACGTGGCGCATGGCCTCCATCCCTTCGCGCATGTTCGTCGGGCCCGGGTCCAGCGGGTCCTCCTCGGTCTTCACCCATCCGCCCCTGCGGATTCCGTTCCAACTGGCGTGGCCCTGCGCGACGACATGGGATACGCCGGTCGCCTCGGCCGCGGCCAGCAGGTGGTCCGTCCCCTCGGTGCGCAGCCGGTTGGTGGTGGCGAAGAACCGATCCATGTGCTTCATGTCGGGCTTGCCGGCGTGAGCGGGACTGATTGCGGTCATCTGGTGCACGATCGCGTCCGGCCGGGCGGCCGCTACCGCTTCACCGACCGACACCGCATCCAGCCCGTCCATCACGACACCGTCGGCGCCCAGCTGCTCCAGCAAGCCCAACTTGCCCGGGCCCGTCGTCGTAGCCGTCACCTGGTGGCCCCGGGCCACGAGCTGCGGCACCAGCCGCCGCCCCATGACCCCGGTGCCACCGGCCACGAACACCCGCATGACCATCACCTTCCTGATTCCAGGATCGACTCTCAGCCCAGTGACGAGACAGCCCCGGCCATCTGTGACATCAAGGTCCCGGCGCACATCTCTGCCGATGAGAGCGCCTCTCAGCCGTTCAGCACGGCCTCCTGCCGACCAAGGGCGAGAACTCTGACGGTCCTCGGCGCGGTCGGCCGCCCACGCCCGTGCCTCCTGGACGAGGCGCTGCGCGGCCGTCCCGGTCTGAAGGGGCTCGATCGGCAGCGGTGGGTGCCCAGCGCCCAGGCGCACGTCCAGCTGTGGCGGCAGCGTTCGAGTTCTGCGCGGTCGCGGCCGGGCATCCGTCGCGGGGCGATCAGCCTCGACTTGTGCTCGAGACAGGCGAACGCGAGGAACGCTGGTCGTTGATCAGCACCGGGCCGGCGTGTGTGGGCTCGGCGCAGCACTCGAACGCCAGGGGCACGTGCTCGCTCGTGTCGCTGCAGCCAGGCGTGGTGAGTGGTGCGGGTTCGTCAGCCACCCCGATCCTCCTCGTCGAGTTCCGCAGTCGATGGGCACACGAGGCGGATGTCGCGTCGAAGCTGCTGGTCGACGGGTCGTGGCGGCCGACTCGCGGTCCGCCACAGCGTCGGCGTGGTGAAGGCTTGGTCCAGCCGATACCGGTGGACAGGACGAAGGCGATGCCCTCGAGCACGTCCCGGTCGGAGACCCGGGGCCGGCCGGTGCGGCCGTGCACCGACGGAGAGCGGGGTGGGATCAGCGGCTCGACCAGCACCCACAGCTCCTCGCTGATCAGCCACGACGACGGGGAGACGCCAGCGACGACAGGCCCCGCACCCTGCGCCCCCGCCCCGTGGCGGCCCAGAGCCCGAGGACCTACTCCCGCAACGTCTTCTTACGGCATCACGTCGCCGCTGTTGGGGCCCAGTGTCTGCCCGGTGTAGAGGTCGCCGCCGGGTGAGGAGGCCAACAGCAGCGCGGTGGGTGCGACCTCGTGGGCTTGGCCGAAGCGGCCGATGGGCAGCTCGGCCTGCTTGGCGGCCTTCCATTCCTCGGACAGTCCCTCGATCAGGGGGGTGACGATGGGCCCGGGGGCGATGGCGTTGACGAGGATGTTGTGCTCGGCCAGCTCCAGGGCCATGGCCTTGGTCATGCCGATCACCCCGGCCTTGGCCGCGACGTAGTGCGTCAGGCCGGTGCCGCCCTTGATGCCCAACTGCGAGGCGATGTTGATGATGCGTCCGCCGCCGCGCTCGAGCATGTGAGGCGCGGCCCAGCGGACGGCCAAGAACACAGCTTTGAGGTCCACAGCGAGAACCTCGTCGAACGTCGCCTCGGTCATCTGCAGCAGCGGCGTCTCGTCGAGGACACCGGCAGAGTTGACGAGGATGTCGATCCCTCCGAGCTCCTCCACGATCCGGTCCATCGCCGCCCGGACGGCCTCGCTGTCGGTGACGTCCACGGCCAGCGCTGTGCCCCGGACGTCGGAGCCCTTGCACTCCTCGGCTACGGCCGTGGCGTTCAGTTCGTTGCGGTCCAGCACGGCCACGTCGGCGCCCTCCTGGGCGAAGAGGACGGCGATGGCCGCGCCGATCCCACCGCCGCCGCCGATGACGACGGCGACCTTGCCTGTGAGCTGCTTGTCCATGTTGTCCTGCTCTCGGGTCATCCTGTACTCGGCTCTGTGCTCAGCTGGGCCAGCGGACGGTCAGGCCGCCGTCGACGATGAGCTGCTGCCCCGTGACATAGGCCGAGTCGTCGCTGGTGAGGAACCGGATGGTGCGGGCGGCCTCGTCGACGTCGCCCACGCGGCCCCACGGGATGATGGAGCCAGCGGCGTCCAGGCCCTCCCGGCCCAGCGAGTTGACCGCGTCCAGGGACTGCGGGCTCTCGATCAACCCGGGGATGACGGTGTTCACCCGGATCCTCCGGGGGGCGAGCTCTACGGCCAGGGACCGGCACAGGCCGAGCAGTCCGGCCTTCGCCGCCGCGTAGTGGGAGTGCTCCTCCCACCCGTAGACGCCGCCGGCGATCGAGGAGGTCGCTACCATCGCCCCGCCCTGGGTCATCCGCGTGCTGCAGGAGCGGAAGACGCGCAGGACCCCGGAGAGATCGACGGCCATCATGTCGTCCCACGCCTGGTCGGTCATCTCCGCCAGGGGCGCCCGGCGCAGGATGCCGGCCGCGGCCACCGAGATGTCCAGCCGGTTGTACTCGTCGAGCGCGGTCTGGGCGAGCCTCTCGGTGTCCTCGAAGCTGCGCACGTCCATGGGCACGGCCGTGCAGCGCCCGCCCGCGGCCTCCACCGCGCGGACGGTGTCCGTCGCATCGTGGGGGTCTGACGGCAGGTAGCCGATCACGCTGTGCGCACCGGCCCGGGCATAGGCGACCGCCAGTGCCCGGCCGATCCCGCTGCCGCCGCCGGAGATGACGGCGACCTTCCCCTCGAGTCCGTCGTCGCGGTTCATGCGAACACCGTCGTCCTCTGGTGGGCGTCACGGATGGTGCGGGTCCCGGCCATGCAGAGCGCCGAGACGAGCAGGCCGCCGGTGCCGGTGATGATCGCGGCCCAGCCGGTGTCCACCCCCGCAGCAAGCAGGATGGTGAGCAGGGCCGAACCGGCGATGCCGCCCAGCGGCGCCATCACGTGGGCCACGTTCGCGCCCATGCCGCGCACCTGGGGCGGGAAGGACTCGCCCATGTAGAACAGCAGCGCCGCGTAGGGACCGGTGAGGAAGAACAGCGTCATCGCGTACAGCGGGATGATGAACGCCGCGTTGCCCGGGCCCAGCAGCATCACCAGGCTGACGACGCCTCCGGCGATCCAGCCGAGGACCACGGTCCACTTGCGACCGATCTTGTCGCCCAGCCACCCGTGGAAGACGTAGCCCACGAAGCCCACCGCATTGGAGAGGACCAGGATGATGAGAGCGTTGTCGAAGGACACGCCCTTGGCCTCGACCAGGATGGTGGTGCCCAGGACCGAGAAGACCTGGATCGAGAACCAGTTGAAGAACCACGCCAGGGACAGGCAGGTCGTGTGCCGGCGCAGCTCCGGGGTGAAGACGTCCTTGATGCCGGTGGCGTGGTGGGCCGCCTCCTCGAGGTCGTGCTCGGCCGCAAGGGCATGGGCGCCGGCGGTGTCACCGGCGGCGCGGCGGCGCCTGACCTCCTGCATGGCGGCGAAGGTCGGGGACTCGGGCAGGCGGGTCGCGAGGATCACGACGATGAGCGACAGCACCGCGGCGACGACGAAGGACCAGCGCCAGCCGATGAGCGGCAGCGTCAACGCCGACAGACCGGCGGAGACGAGAGCGCCGACCGGCCAGCCGCCCTGGACCAGGGAGTACATCAGGCCCTTGCTCTTGGCCTCCTTGTACATCTCGTTGAGGTAGACGGCGTTGACGACCTCCTCCGACATGGAGAACCCGGAGAAGGCGCGGATGATGACCAGGCTCACGGCCCCGATTGCGGCACCGGTGAGCCCGGACGCCACCGCACCGCCGAGCATGAGCACCATGAGGGCCTTCTTGCGGCCCATCCGGTCGATGATCGTGCCCACGGCGAGAGCGACGATGAACACGCCGATCGTGGCGTAGGTGTTGATCGCGGTGGCCTCGACGACCGACCAGCCGAAATCCTCGGCGATCACGGGCAGCAGGGTGCCGAAGAGGGTGAAGTCGTAGACGGACGCCACCCAGGCGATGAAGCAGACGACGGACACCTGTCGGATCGTCTTGGGAGTGATCTCGACGTTCCAGGGCTCGACGCCGGGGGGCGTCGGGTTCGAGCGGAGAGAGGGCATGGCCGTGCTCCTTTACAGCAGCAGGATCAACCGGAGTTGCGGGGATTGCGGGCCGCGAAGTCGCGGGCGAGGTCCTCCATGAAGGCGAACTCGATACCGTCGTGGCCCTGGATGTGGTCGAAGAGACGCTCGAGCATGAGGAGGTTCTGCGGGCGGCCGCTGACATCGGGGTGGAGGGTGATGGGGAAGACGGCGTAGTCCATCTCCCGGTGGACCCAGTCGAACTGGTCCTTCCACAGCTGCTCGATGTCCCGCGGGCTGACGAAGCCGTGGCTGTTGGGGCTGGACTTGATGAACATCATCGGCGGCAGGTCGTCGAGGTACCACGACGCCGGGATCTCGATGAGGTCGGTCTCCTCGCCGCGCACGAGCGGCTTCATCCACTCCTGGGCGGAGGCCGCCTCATAGTCGATCTTGGTCCAGGTGTCGCCGACTCGCACGTAGTACGGGGTGTGGTCGTCGTGCATCAGCGAGTGGTCGTAGAGGAACCCGCGCTCCAGCAGGATCTCGTTGGTGACCGCCGAGAACTCCCACCACGGCGCCACGTAGCCGACCGGCTTTCTCCCGCAGCGCCGCTCGATGAGGTCGGTGCAGTAGTCGAGGATCTCGGTCTCCTGCTGGCGGGTCATCGCGATCGGGTTCTCGTGGCTGTAGCCGTGCACCCCGATCTCGTGACCGGCGGCGACGACCGCGTCGAACTGCTCCGGGAACGTCTCTACGGAGTGGCCGGGCCAGAACCAGCTCACCGGCATCTCCCGCCGCTGGGCGAGCTGGAGCAGCCGAGGCACGCCGACCTCGCCGGCGAAGAGGCCGCGGGAGATGTCCCCCGGGGAGTCCTCTCCTCCGTAGGAGCCGAGCCAGCCGCCGACGGCGTCGACGTCGATCCCGACGGACACGTAGATCTTCTTGGGCATGTTGCCTCCTTGAGTGGTGGGTGGGACGGACGTGTCAAGGCTGGGCCCGGAACGCCCAGGGCAGCTCGGCGGCCGAAGTGCCGTGGGAGAGCACGAGAGCGGCGAGGATGCGCGCCTGGAAGGGGTTGAGGTCCCCGGCCGGGATGGCCCCCGCCGCGACCAGGTCGGTGCCGCCCCCGTTGCCGTAGCGCGGGACGACCGGGCCCCACGGCGCCCGGGTGCTGAGGATCACCGCGCACCCGCTCTCGACGGCCTGCGCGACGTTCTCCGCGAAGCCGGGGCCCGCGTTGCCCACGCCGGTGCCAGCCAGCACGATCGCCTGAGCGCCGGACTGCACGGCGAAGTCCATGAGATCCGGCGTGGCGCCCGGATACGCGGTGACGATTTCCACCCGGGTGGTGTCGAACGCAGCCGGCGGCAGGGGCAACGGCGGCAGGCGGCGCGGGGTCGCCGTGATGACAAGCTGGCTCCCCGCCATGTGCGCGACCTCGGCACCACCCTGGAATGGGCTGCTCGCGGTGGTGTGTGCCTTGCGGGCGCCCCGGGCCGAGCGCACCGTCCCGTTGAAGGAGATCAGCACGCCGCTGTTGTGTAGTCCCGGCGACGCCGCGGCCAGCACCGCCTCCTCGACGTTGCGGGGACCGTCCGGCGCCGGGCTGTCAGCCGGCTGCTGGGCCCCGGTGAACACCACGGTCTTGGGCGAGCGGTGCACCAAGTCCAACAGGAAAGCCGTCTCCTCCAGGGTGTCGGTGCCGTGGGTGACCACCACCCCGTCGGTGCTCCGGTCGAGCAGTGCCTCCTGCGCAGCCTCGGCGATCAGCCGCAGGTCGCCGAGGGTGAGCCGGTAGCTGTTCGTCCTGAGGACGTCCCGGGCTGAGACCCGCAGCTCCCCGTACTCGCCGCGGGCCAGATCGGTGGCCGCGTCGGTAGCCACGGACCCGGCGTCCCCGCTGCCGCGTGACGCGATGGTCCCGCCCGTGCCGAGCAGTTGGATGTGCGCCACGTCCTGCCTCCTGCCCGTCGAGCGGCCCGCCCTGCACGAGGAGCGACCGTCTAGCTGTTCAGGCGGCCGGAGTCATCTGAGCACAGCGGCACGTGAACGGCTCTGTCAGGACGCATCTGTGACCGCAGCAGCCCGGCGGATCCCGGCAGTATGTCGAGGGGACGGCCGGCGTCCAGACCATCCCGTCCCGAGAGCTCCTGCGAGACCAAGTGACGGGAACCGAGGGCTGCGCAATCTCTTTCAGGTGCTGGAGTCCTCCCGCTGGCGATGGTGGCGTACGCGGTCCGGCATCTCCCGGCGTTCGGTTCGACCGAGGCGCCGACCTCCTTCGGGATGACAGGTCCCGGGTCGACCAGGACAATTCGCCGAGTGGTGGCTGGTACGGGGGTCTGTTCTCATGACGCGCCTGTAGCGGAATGACAACGCCTCCGGGACCTTGCCCCAGCCAGGAGTCGCCGTCGTGCGCAGAGTGGCCGTCCTCGCAACCGGTGGGACCATCGCGACCCGCACGGACCAGCCCGGGACGGCCGTGTCCGGGCCAGCGGGCAAGAGCTTCTCGGTGACCTGCCTCTGCCTCCCGGGATCGCTGTCGATGCCGAGGACGTCTTCCGCGTCGACAGTTGTGCGATGACGCTGGAGCACCTGCAGGAGGTCGCCGTTGCGTCGACGAGCACTTCCGGGACGACGTGGTCGACATCGTGATCACGCATGGCACAGACACCACCGAGGAAACGGCGATTCCGCTTGACCTCGTCCTCGGCGACCCCCGCCCAATCGTCCTGACCGACGCCCAGCGCCCGGCCGAGCCCCGGACAGCGACGGACCCTGCAACCTCGCGGATGCCATTACCGTGGCGGCGCATCCCGCCGCTTGGTGACTGCGCGCGCCCATCGTCTTCAACGGGCTGTGCTCCCCGCTCGCGGGACCGCCGACAGTAAGACCCTCGGGAGGACGGATGTGCGGCGCGTGTTGTCGGATGACCGTCACGGACGCGTGGACGCCGATCCTGGCCTCGACCAGGGCGCGGTGGGAGACGGAGGACTTCGCCAACACAGCGCTTCGCCACGGTGGTTCCCGGGTACGAGTCACGGCCACGGCCGCCGGCTGGGTGATCCGGTCGGCGACTGGGCAGGGCGTGGTCGTCGACTCGGCCACCGCACTGTGGACGGCGCTGCTGTCACGGTCGGAGGTGCCGGTCGACCTGTTGCTCGCTCTACCGGCCCGTCTGCAGCCGCCCGGCAGGACAGCCGCTCCGACGCCGATGGTCGTGGCGATGGCGGACGCCGCGGCGACCGCCATCGCCTCTCTGTCGAGCCGTCCCCGAGATCAGAAGGGGAGAGATGACCATCACCATCAACTCCGACATCGGTGAGTCGTTCGGGATCCACTCCTTCGGCAACGACGAACGGCTCCTGCCGTTGATCGACACCGCGAACGTGGCCTGCGGCTTCCACGCCGGCGACCCAGTCGGCATCCACGAGGTCGTGGCGAAAGCGGGAGCGGCCGGGATCTCCGTCGGGGCGCATCCCGGGCTCCCGGACCCGGTCGGGTTCGGACGCCGGGAGATGAAGCTGTTCCCCGAGGAGGTCCGGGACATCGTCCTGTACCAGGTGGGCGCGCTGTCGGGCTTCCTCAACGCCGAGGGGCTGCGCCTGGACCACATCAAGCCGCACGGCTCGCTCTACGGCATGGTGGCCCGCGACGAGGAGCTCATGGATGCCGTGTGCGACGTCGCCGTCCAGTACGGCGTGCCGGTCTACGGGATGGCCGGCACCGCCCACGAGGAGGTCGCCAAGCGGCGTGGCGTGGACTTCGTCTCCGAGTTCTACGTGGACCTGGGTTACCGCGCCGACGGCTCACTGATCATCGCGCGCCGCCCGTCAGCGACCCCGCCGGAGCTGGCCGCCACCCGGGCTCGCCTGGCCCTGGCGGAGGGGGCGGCCGAGGCCGACACCGGCGAGCGCGTCCCCGTCCGGGTGGAGAGCATCTGCGTGCACTCCGACACTCCCAACGCCGTGGACGTCGCCACCACGGTGCGTTCCGTACTCGACGCCAGGACCAGCGATCCCACCGCCAGCGAGAGGACCCGATGATGGCCGAGCACACGGTCCTGTCCCCCCTCCCAGGGGTCTTCTACCGCAGCTCCTCGCCGACGGATCCCCCGTTCGCGGAGGTCGGGTCCTCGGTCACCGCGGACCAGACCATCGGCCTGGTCGAGATCATGAAGCAGTTCGCCGAGGTGAAGGCGGGGGTGGACGGGAGCCTCACCGGCTTCGCCGTGGAGAACCAGGCGACGGTGGGACCGGGGGACCCGATCGCCACCATCGACGCGGGCTGAGCGATGCGCAAGCTCCTGGTCGCCAACCGCGGCGAGATCGCCATCCGGATCATCCGGGCCGCCCGGGAACTCGGCATCCCGACGGTCGCGGTGTGCAGCGAGCCCGACGTCGAGGCGCTCCACGCACGCGCCGCGGACGAGCAGGTGGTGATCGGGCCGGCCGCGGCGGCGCGCAGCTACCTGGACATCGACGCCGTCCTGAAGGCAGCGGTGGAGGTCGGCGCGGACGCCGTCCACCCGGGGTACGGCTTCCTCTCCGAGCGGGCCGACTTCGCCGAGCGCCTCGACCAAGCAGGGATCACCTTCGTCGGGCCGTCGGCCGAGGCGATCCGCCTGATGGGGGACAAGGCGCTGGCCCGCTCCACGGCCGCCCACGCCGGGGTCCCGACGGTGCCCGGCTCCGACGGCCCGGTCGCGGACGTGACCGAGGCCCTCGACGTCGCGGCGGAGATCGGCTACCCGGTCGCGGTCAAGGCGGCCGCCGGTGGAGGCGGCCGGGGGATCCGCGTCGTGGGAACGCCGGAGGAACTCCGGACGGCGGTCCCGACGGCCCAGGCCGAGGCCACCGCGGCCTTCGGGCACGGCGAGGTCTACCTCGAGCGATTCGTCGAGCACGCGCACCACGTGGAGGTGCAGGTCTTCGGCGACGGCTCCCGGTTCCTGCACCTCGGTGAGCGCGAGTGCTCGCTGCAGCGCCGCAGGCAGAAGATCCTCGAGGAGGCCCCCTCGCCGAGCATCTCCGAGCAGGTGCGGGAGGCGATGACCACCGCGGCGGTCCGGCTCGCCGCCGAGGTCTCCTACCGCGGCGCCGGCACCGTCGAGTTCCTCTACGACCCCGACCACCACGACTTCTTCTTCATCGAGATGAACACCCGCATCCAGGTCGAGCACCCGATCACCGAGATGGTCACCGGCCACGATCTGGTGCGGGAGCAGCTGAGCGTCGCGGCCGGGAACCCGCTGTCCTTCACCCAGGAGGACGTGGAGGTCCGCGGACACTCGATCGAGCTGCGACTGAACGCCGAGAACCCCGCGATGCAGTTCATGCCGAGTCCGGGACCGCTCGAGGTGATGCGGATGCCGGCGGGACCGTTCGTGCGCATCGACTCGGGCTACGAGCAGGGCACCGCGGTCAGCCCCTACTACGACTCGCTGCTGGCCAAGGTCGTCGTCTGGGACGAGGACCGTCCGCGGGCGCTCGCGCGCGCCCGCCGGGCGCTCGACGAGGTGCACATCGTCGGGGTGCAGACGACCGCACAGTTCCTGCGTGAGGTCCTCGACCTCCCGGAGGTGGTGGAGGGCCGCTACCACTCCACCTTCCTCGAGGCCTGGATGGCCGACGGCGCCAAGACCCGGGAGACCGCATGAGCAGCTCCACCGACGCGTCCAGCACCTCGACGGCGAGCCGCTACTCATGGGGCGGTGACGAGCACCTCGTCGTGCAGGTGTCCGAGGAGATGAGCCTCGAGGCGAACTTCTCCGTGATGGCGGTGACCGACGTCCTGCGGCAGCGCCATCTCGACGGGGTCATGGACATCTGCCCGGCGAACGCCTCGTTCCTCATCCGGTTCGATCCCGACGTCCTCGCCCCGGCCGATCTCGAGGCCGCGGTCCGCGCCGCGGAGGCGGAGGTGGCGCACGCACCGTCCCTGACCCTGGAGACGCGGGTCGTGGAGGTGCCGGTCTGGTACGCCGATCCCTACACCACCGAGACCGGTGCGCGGTTCCGCGACCGGCACCAGCGCCCCGAGGGCACCGACCTGGAGTTCGCTGCGGCGGAGAACGCGTTGTCCTCGGTGCAGGAGTTCATCGACCGGCACTCGGGCGCCCCGTGGATCACCTCGATGGTGGGGTTCGTCGCCGGCCTGCCGTTCATGTTCCAGATGGTGCCGCGGGAGCGGCAACTGGAGGTGCCGAAGTACCTCCGGCCCCGGACGGACACCCCGCCGCTCACCGTCGGGCACGGCGGGTGCTTCGCCTGCATCTACTCCGTCCGCGGCGCCGGGGGCTACCAGATGTTCGGCGTCACGCCGGGACCGATCTTCGATCCCGCTCAGATGCAGCCGGACTTCGCCGACTTCATGGTGTTCTTCCGCCCTGGGGACATCGTGAAGTTCCGGCCCATCGACGAGACCGAGTACCGCCGGATCCGCGACGAGGTGTCGGCCGGCCGCTTCCGGTTCCGGCAGCGTCCCTTCCGCTTCAGCCTCGACGAGTTCCACGCGGACCCCGACGCGTACAACCGGACGGTCCTGGAGGTCCTGAATGGCGATTGAGATCGTCGCACCCGGGCTGGGCTGCACCGTGCAGGACCAGGGCCGTCTCGGCCACTATGACGTCGGCATCCCGCCGTCCGGAGCGCTCGACCTGTTCTCCGCCCTCGCCGCCAACCTCCTGGTGGGCAACGACGATGGGGCTGCCGTCCTCGAGGCGGCGTACATGGGACCGCAGCTGCGCTTCACGGCCCCGGCGGTCGTCGCCGTCACCGGTGCCACCATGCCGGTCACGGTCGGCGGGCAGGCCCGGCCCCAGTGGGAGTCCTTCGACGTCGCGGCCGGTGACCTCCTGGAGTTCGGATTCCTGCAGCAGGGGGCGCGGATCTACATCGCCGTCGCAGGTGGCATCGACGTGCCGGCGGTCCTCGGGAGCCGGTCGACCTACGCGCTGGGCGGCTTCGGCGGCTTCGCCGGTCGCCCGGTGCAGGCGGGGGACGTGCTGGAGGTCGGGGAGGGAACCGGCCGGGCCGGTCTGCGGGTCCCCGGGCATCTGCGCCCGGCGTTGGAGCGGGAGCAGGAGCTGCGCACGGTGCTGGGCCTGTACGACTACCGGCTGACCGACCGGGGCCTGGCCGCGCTGCTGGAGACGACCTGGACGCTGACGCCGGTGGCCGACCGCATCGGCTTCCGGTACAGCGGCGGCGAACTCGAGTGGAGACCGCGGGACCAGCCCTTCGGCGCCGGATCGGACCCGTCCAACATCGTGGATGCCGGATACCCGCTGGGGTCCATCCAGGTACCCGGCGGCGTGGAACCGATCATCCTGCACCGCGACGCCGTATCGGGCGGCGGTTACGCCATGGTCGGCACGGTGGTCAGCGCCGACCTCGACACGGTCGCCCAGTCGTCCCCAGGAACTCGGACCCGGTTCCGGCCGGTGTCGCTCGCCGAGGCGCTCGAAGCGCGCGCCGACCGCCGTCGGAGAGTGGAGGAACTACGGGCCGCACTGGGCTGAGTGGGCGGTGTACCACTGCCCAGGCACATCCCAGCACCGGCGTGCGGCGATGATGCAGGTCGGCGGCTCTTCCGGAGTCATCACCGGGACCGGGCAGGCAGCCTCGTCGAACCGCAGGGCGCCGGCCCAGGCCGGCCCTGGTGGGCCATTGTCCGCATCATCCGGCGTCGTTACGGTCGGCCTCCTCACGCTGTCAGTGAAGGAGGGCGACCATGGAACACAAGGTCTTTGAGCTGGGCGATTTCGCGCTGCAGAAGGGTTCTGTCCTCCCTCGAGCGACGTTGGGGTACACGACTCTGGGCCGGCTGAACGAGGCCCGCGACAACGTCGTCGTGTGCCCGACGTGGTTCACCGCCACGCCGTCCGACACCGCCGCCTGGATGACCGGGCCGAACCGGGCCCTGGACCCCGAGCGGTACTTCATCGTCGTGCCAAACCACTTCGGGGCTGCGGTGTCGTCCTCGCCCAGCAACACCCCGCCGCCGTTCGACAGAGGGCGGTTCCCGCACGTCACGACCTACGACAACGTCGTGGCACAGCACCGCCTGCTGACCGAGGAGCTCGGGGTCGAGCGCATCCGTCTGGTGAGCAGTTGGTCCATGGGCGCATGCCAGACCTACGCCTGGGCCGCCCTGCACCCGGAGATGGTCCAGGCGATCGCGCCGATCTCCGGATCGGCGCGGACGGCGAACTTCAACAAGGTCTTTCTCGCGGGCAACATCCGTGCGATCACCTCGGATTCTGACTGGAATGACAGCTTCTACGGCGACAAGCCGCCGATCCGGGGCATCAAGGCCATGGCCGCTCTGTACGCCGGTTGGGGCTTCTCCGAGCCGTTCTACCGCCAGGAGATGTTCCGGGCCTTCGGCGCCAGCACGGTGGAGGAGTTCATCGACTACTTCTGGGACGCCTTCTTCATCAAGTGCGATGCCAACGACCTCCTCGCGCAGATGTGGACGTGGTGGCACAACGACCTGGGCGACCACCCGGAGTTCGGCGGCGACTTCGAGGCCGCGCTGGGTGCCATCCGCGCGCGGACCATCATCCTCAATGCCGAGACCGACTCGTACTTCCCGCCGGTGGACAGCGAGTACGAGGCGAGACACATACCGGGCGCGGAGTCCCGCCCCATCCCGACCATCTGGGGACACCTGGCTCCGTTCAACCCGGAAGACCAGAAGTTCATCGACGGCGCTCTCCGGGAGCTGCTCGAGGACTGACGCCTGACAACTCTGCGCGCGGGCTGCGGACGTGGGGAGGCTGGCCGCCGTGCAGCCCTGTCCTGTCCTGTGCTGTGCGCGGCGATGGCTCCACCGCACCGGGACGTCGCCTGACTCCGGCCGGGTTGAGTCGCCCGCGTCAGGTACAGCGTGATCGGGTGGTCGGGACCGAGCACCCGACGGCTGCGCTGCAGGCTGTTCTCGCCCAGGGCGCGGGCCGGCTCGGCCTCGCCCACCCCGATCAGGGCATCGGTCAGGGTGGCGGCCGTCCACAGGGTGATCGGGTGGTCGGGGCCGAGCACCCGGCGGCACCGCTGCAGGGTGTCCTCGCCCAGGATGTGGGCCGACTGGACCTCGCCCGACTGCATCATGTCGAGGGTGAGCCTGCTTGCGGCGGTCAGGGTGTCGGGGTGGTCGGGGCCGAGGACCTCGCGCCAACGGTCGAGCAGCTGTGCGCTGACGGCCCGGCTGCCGGAGCGGTCTCCTCTTGCCTGCAGGTAGCGGATGGTGTCCAGGACCAGGTACCGACCGTCGGAGGAGTGGTCTCCGAGCGGGGCGGTGGCGAGCACGTGCGGAGCGAGCTGGGCGTAGGCGGGCCAGCTGGCCGGGTCCTCGGGGTCGCCGGGGCAGGCAGCAGCCAGAACTGCCACGGCCCGCTGGGCAGTTGCCTGCTGCCGGTCGGTCGGTAGCCGGTGACGGATGACCGCCTGCACCAACCGGTGCAGCTCGAAGCCGTCGGGGTGGCGGCGGGCCAGCGAGTAGCTGACCAGCGCTCCGACGGTGTCGGCCAGGGCGTCGGGATCGGCGGCGATGCCGCGCAGCGGCTCGTCGAGCAGCGCGGCGTGGCCACTGAACAGGCACAGTGGGATGTGTTCGGGGGCGAGGAAGGCGGCCAGCTGCAGCAGCTGGACCGCGGCCGGGTCCTCGCAGCTGAGCCGGTCAAGCGCCAGAGTTCAGGCGGTGTCGAGCCGCCCGGAGTAGCCAACTACGTCGCCGCGGGACAGCGGGGTTGCCCGGCGGGTGCGGAACCGGCGCAGATAGTCCACGGGCGGCACGGCGGTCTGCTCCCAATGGCCGGCCGCTTGGGCGGCGGCCAGCGGCAGATCGCCCAGCTCGGCGGCGAGCTTGTCGGCCAGCTCCCCGTCCAGGGCCGGGATGCGGGCTCGCAGTAGGGCCACGGTCTCGGCTCGGGTCAGCACGTCGACCTCCAGTCGTCCGCCCAGCGCTCCCCAGCCGGGGTTGCGGGAGGTGACCAGTACGTGCCCGGCCTCACCGGGCCGGAGACCGGCGATGTCCTGGGGGTGGTTGGCGTTGTCGAAGACCAGCAGCCAGCGGGCCCGGCCGCGCAGTTCGGCCGGCAGCCGCTCCACGGTGTCGGCCACCGTCGGCCCGGGCGGCAGCTCGAGCCGGGCGGCGAGACCG
>DASQDP010000166.1:0-3871 GCA_035634095.1 Nocardioidaceae bacterium
CGGTGACCCTCGACGGTCTCGGTCCACAGCTTCGGCACGTGGCGATCGTACGAACACGGCCGCACCGTGCACGTGGTGTCACTGGCGTAGACACTGTGTCTCGTACAGTACGGAGGTCGCCGTCGTGAGGAGGAACGTCCATGTCCCCCGATGCAGAGCCCGAACACCGTCGGCCCCGCTGGGTGACCCTGGCCCTCGCGGTGGCGGTGCTCCTGTTGCTGCTGCTGGTCGTCCTCTGGGCGCTGGGCGGCGAGCACGGTCCCGGCCGGCATCTGTCGTCCCCCGCATCGCAGAACGAGCCCGGCGTCCTGGGGTCGGTGGACGGGTGAGCCTGTCCCCGCGCGTCCGGAGGCTGGCCGTGGCGGCGCACGTGACGGTGTCCGTGGGCTGGGTGGGCGCCGTCCTCACCTTCGTCGCGATCTCCGTGGTCGGCCTGACCAGCGACGACGCGACCACGGTCCGCGGCAGCTACCTGGTCATGGACGCTGCCGCCCGGTTCGTCCTGGTGCCGCTGGCCCTGCTGTCCCTGGTGACCGGCATCGTCCAGTCGGTGGGCACCGCATGGGGCCTGCTGCGGCACTACTGGGTCGTGGTGAAGTTGCTGATCACCGTCCTGGCCACTGCCGTCCTGCTGCTGTACCTGCGGACCTTCGCCGCGATGGCGGACGCGGCGGCAGACCCGGCCGCCGCCCTCGGCGAGATCCGCAACCCCTCACCACTGCTGCACGCGGTGCTGGCCCTGGTGCTGCTGCTGGCCGCGACCGTGCTCGGGGTGGTCAAGCCGCGGGGGCTGACCCGGTTCGGCCGCCGGGCGGCGGCCCGCCGGCCGGACCGATCCCGGGCGTCGGCCACCGGATAGACGATTCCTCAGGCCACCACGCAGCCGATGACGTCCAGCACCGACAGGCCCGCTGCCACAGGTAGCAGCAGCGCTCCCGTCGCCATGGCCGCGCAGACGGCAGCGCGCGACAGGCGCCTGCCACTGACGGGCCCGGTGCTCAACCGCGCCAGGCGCACGTGGACCAGGCGACTGGCCATGGCCAGGCCCACTGCCGGCGCCGGCTGACCGGTGAGTCGACTGAGGGCCTCCCGCACGGCTGCGGGCCCGCAGCGACGCGCGGCTCGGGCATCGGCGGCGAGCTCCACGAGGTCCTCGACCGCTGACGGGGCGCGACGGAGCAACGGGCAGACGGGGAACGCCGTGGCGAGCGTCTGTGCGATCGCCATCAGCAGGTGGTGCCGGCCGCGGAGGTGGGCGCGCTCGTGTTCCAGCGTGGCGGCGACGGCGGCAGGTGTGAGGTGCCGCCGCAGCGTGTCGCTCATGACGATGACGCCACGCCGGCCCCCCACGGACATCGCCATCGGGCGGTCGTCGCGGATCCACAGTGGCTCGTCGGGCGGTGCCTGGGCGGCCAGCAGCCGTAGCTGGTCCAGGTGTGGCGCCCGCTCCCGCCGGGCCCGGACGCGCGCCCGCGTGACCCACGTGAGTCGGGCGAGGACGCCGGTCGCCGTGGCGATGCCCAGCCCGGCCAGCGTCTCCCGCCCACCGGGGACGGATCCGGCGGAGATGGCCGCCAGGCAGTCGCCGGCCAACCGGAACAGTCCGGAGGAACGGTGCTCGTGCGGTGGGACGGCCAGGAGGGCCGCCGATGCCAGCGTCGCGACCACCAGGCCGACGCTGGTCAGCAGCCAGCCGGTCAGCAGGGCGGTGGGGTCGACGCGTCGTTCGCCCAACCACAGCAGCGGGCGGTGACCGAGGAGCCCGGCGACCGTGCCGGCGACGAGTAGGGGGACGACCCCGGTCATGACTGCTGCGAACGCCGAGCCAGCCCGTCCCGCAGGATGGTGGACTCCTCGTCGGAGGCGGTCTCGGCGAAGTGCATGAGGACCGACCGGGGGTCGCTCGACGCATCGAGGACCTCTCGCAGGGAAGCGGCAGCGGCTTCCTCGCGGGACACGGACGGACGGTAGCTGTAGGCCCGTCCGGCTGGTTCGCGCTCCACCATGTCCTTCCGGTGCAGGTTGGTCAGCACCGTCATGACGGTGGTGTAGGCCAGCGCACGCCGGCCGTGCATCCGGTCGATGACCTCTCGCACGGTGAGCGGCCCGTCGGAGGACCAGAGGACGTCCATGACGGCGGCCTCCAGTGGACCCAGGCGTGGCATGGACGCTCCTCCGTGCGGCTGTGCCGGGATGGACCCGAGACGTCCCACGGGTCTGTGCGCTGAGTCGATCACGGTACTGCCACGGGTGGCTCCATCGACCGGCGACGAGGCGCTGCTGGTTGCTGCCGCTGAGCGGCGGAGGTGATCGATCGCCCTGAGGCGGCGCCTTCGTCGAGCGCTCACGCAGCTACCTCGACGACGTCATCGTCAACGCGTCGCCGGCGGGCGCGGGTCCGGCCTGGTCGCTGGACGCTCCACCTCCGGTGCGGAGGGCTCTACTACACGGCGTAGTACCGTGGCGCAGGGAGAGGGGGTGGCCGTTCCGGTGCGACGAACGTGGATCGTGGTCCTGCTGGCCGCCGTCTTCCTCATGCACGGGATCCCGTCGATGGCGATGGAGCAGGGTGCGGCCCGGGCGTCCCACGTCGGGACGTCGGCCTCTGACGGTGGGATGGACCTCCTCCCGGTCGCGGCGGTGTCGTCCGCGGACGAGGTCACGGCTCACGACGAGGAGCGGACCGACCACGGCAGTACGTCGCACTCGATGGCGTCCCATGCCTGGAACGCCTGCCTCGCTGTGCTGCTCATGGGGATGGCGCTGCTCGCGGCGGCCGGGTCCCGGAGGCTGCCGTCCCTCTCGGACCGCCGGGTCACACCGCGCGTACGCGGGCCGATCGGCTGGGTGCGTCCTTCCCGTCCCCCGGACCTCGCTGCTCTCTGTCAGCTCAGGACCTAGACCGACCCAGAACGCCCGGACAGCACCGCGCTGACCTGGGCCGGTCCAGTACGCCTGAACACCACTGAGCACGAGGAGAGAGACAGTGACCCGCACCGACGTTCGACTCGCCCGTCTGACCGGCGGCCTCATCGCCGGCGCCATCGTCCTGACCGGCTGTTCTGACGGGAGCGACGACATGGCCGGCATGGAGGGGATGGACAGCAGCACCAGCACCGAGAGCAGCGCCGGCGCCGAGAGCTCCGACGAGTCGGCGGAGTTCAACAACGCCGACGTCACCTTCGTCCAGGGCATGATCCCGCACCACCGTGGCGCCCTCGCGATGGCGCAGATGGCCGACGGCCGCGCCGAGGACCCCCGGGTCACCGAACTGGCGAACCGGATCGAGGCCGCTCAGCAGCCGGAGATCGGGACCATGACCGGCTGGCTCGAGGAGTGGGGCGAGCCGCTGCCCGAGGAGACCGACGACAGCATGGGCTCCATGGACCACGGGTCCATGGACATGGGCGGCATGGACATGGAGGGCATGTCCGCGGAGGACATGGCCGCCATCGAGGCCGCGTCCGGACCCGAGTTCGACCGCATGTGGCTCGAGATGATGGTGAGCCACCACCGCGGTGCCGTGGAGATGGCCCAGACCGAGATCGCCGAGGGCAGCAACGCGGACGCCGTCGCGCTGGCCGAGGGGATCGCGGACTCGCAGGCTGCGGAGATCGAGGAGATGGAGACGCTGCTCGCCGAGCTCGGCGGCTGACGTCTGTGTCGTGACGCCGCCGGCGTCGGCTCGCCGGCGGCGTCACCCTCCTCCGGGGCGTCTGCCCTCGGGGTGAGCAGGAGGGTGTGCGCGCTGGCTGACGCCGTTCGGGGGTGGGCTGCTCGGTGTGCTGGTGCTCACCGAGCTCTGGGAGGGATCGATGATCTGGCTGCGAGCCCGGCTCGCGACCACGGGGTTGGGGAGTTCGTTGCTGTG
>DASQDP010000167.1:0-2428 GCA_035634095.1 Nocardioidaceae bacterium
CCTCGACACTACCCGCGCGCACGGGGCGCCGGGGCGGGCCCGCTCCCCGAACCCCCTGCCGCGGCTGACCGTCACTCGTCGTGGTCGCCGTGCAGCCGGCGGCGCACCGACAGCAGCTCGATCTCGGGCCGCCCGGCGACCAGCCGCTCGCAGGAGTCGAGCACCTCGCGGACGTGGTCGGGCTCGGCGGCGACCACGGCAACCCCCACCTCGGCGCGCCCGTGCCGGTCGAGCGAGCCCACCTCGGCGGCGGCCACCTCGAAGCGGCGCAGCGCGGCGACGATGGGCCGGACGTACGAGCGCTTCGCCTTCAGCGACTGCGAGTCGCCGGGCAGCAGCATGTCGAAAACAGCGGTCCCGGTGTACACGATCACCAAGGCTACGCGGCCGGCCAACCGGGATACGGGCCGCGCGGACGCACCGGGCCCCGGGCGCTGACGCGCCCGGGGCCCGGTGTCGAACGCCGTGGGTCAGGCCCGCGGCTTCTCGCGCATCTCGAAGGTCTCGATCGTGTCGCCGACCTGGAGGTTGTTGTAGTTGCTGAGCGTCAGACCACACTCGAAGCCCTCGCGGACCTCGGTGGCGTCGTCCTTGAACCGCTTGAGCGAGCTGATCGTGACATTGTCCGCCACCACGACGCCGTCGCGCAGGAGGCGCGCCTTGCCGTTGCGACGGAGGACGCCGGACCGGACGATGCAGCCGGCGATGTTGCCGATCTTGGACGAGCGGAAGACCTCGCGGACCTCCGCCGTGCCGAGCTCGGCCTCCTCGAACTCCGGCTTGAGCAGCCCCTTGAGCGCCGCCTCGATCTCCTCGAGGGCCTGGTAGATGACCGTGTAGTACCGGATCTCCACGCCCTCGCGCTCGGCCAGGGCCTCGATGGCCTTGCCCTGCGCCCGCACGTTGTAGCCGACGATGATCGCGTCCGAGGCGCTCGCCAGCATGACGTTGCTCTCGGTGATCGCGCCGACGCCGCGGTCGAGGATCTTGAGCTGGATCTCCTCGGGGATGTCCAGCTTGAACAGCGCGTCCTCCAGGGCCTCCACGGAACCGGAGACGTCGCCCTTGAGGATGAGGGTGAGCGAGGTCTTCTCGCCCTCCTTGATCTGGTCCATGAAGTTCTCGAGCGTCGCCCGGCCCCGCGAGTTCGCGAAGCTGGCGGCCCGCCGGCGGGCCTGGCGTTGCTCGGCGATCTGCCGGACCGTGCGGTCGTCGGCGGCGGCCAGGAACGTGTCGCCCGCGCTGGGCACGGCCGTCAGGCCGAGGACCAGCACCGGACGGGCCGGGCCCGCCTCCTTGATCTGCTGGCCGTTCTCGTCGAGCATCGCCCGCACGCGCCCGTGGGCGCCACCGGCGACGATCGAGTCACCAGCGCGGAGCGTGCCCTTCTGCACGAGGACGGTGGCCATCGCGCCGCGGCCCTTGTCCAGGTGCGCCTCGATCGCCACGCCCTGCGCCGGCCCGTCGATCGGAGCGGTCAGCTCCAGCGACGCGTCGGCGGTGAGCAGGATGGCCTCGAGCAGCTCCCGGATGCCGATGCCCGGCTTGGCCGCCACGTTGACGAACATGGTGTCGCCGCCGTACTCCTCGGCGACCAGCCCGTACTCGGTGAGCTGCTGGCGCACCTTGTCGGGGTTGGCCTCCGGCTTGTCGACCTTGTTCACCGCCACGACGATCGGCACCTCGGCCGCCTTCGCGTGGTTGAGCGCCTCGATCGTCTGCGGCATGACGCCGTCGTCGGCCGCCACCACCAGGACCACGATGTCGGTGACCTGGGCACCACGGGCACGCATGGCGGTGAACGCCTCGTGGCCCGGGGTGTCGATGAACGTGATGGCGCGATCCACGTCGTCGTGCTCGACGTGCACCTGGTACGCACCGATGTGCTGGGTGATGCCGCCGGCCTCGTCCGCCACCACGTTCGCGTTGCGGATCGCGTCCAGCAGCTTGGTCTTGCCGTGGTCGACGTGACCCATGACCGTGACCACCGGCGACCGGGTGACCAGCCGGTCGTCGGCCACCGCGGCGTCGAGGTCGATGTTGAACTGCGCGAGCAGCTCGCGGTCCTCGTCCTCGGGGCTGACGATCTGCACATCGAAGCCCAGGTGCTCGCCAAGCAGCAGCAGCGTCTCGTCGGAGCACGACTGCGTCGCCGTCACCATCTCGCCCAGGTTGAACATCTCCTGGACGAGCGAGCCCGGGTTGGCGTTGATCTTGTCGGCGAAGTCGGACAGCGACGCGCCGCGCGACAACCGGACGATCTGCCCCTGACCCCGGGGGGCACCCGAGCTCATCTGCGGGGCGGAGAGGTTGTCGAACTCTTGACGCCGCTGCTTCTTGGACTTGCGGCCGCGCGCCGGCTTGCCGCCCGGACGCCCGAAGGCACCCGCGGCGCCGCCGCCGCGGCCACGGCCGCCACCACCGGGGC
>DASQDP010000168.1:0-9463 GCA_035634095.1 Nocardioidaceae bacterium
AGGACCCCCATGCAGCCGAGAGGCGAACCAGGCGATCGGATGCCCCCCCGCGGTCCTCCACCCCAGTGCTCGACATGACCCCACCCTAGAAACCCACCACCGCAAGATCGAACACCTGTTCGACACCTGGGGACAACCCCCCACACCCCGCAACTGTGGACAGAAACCGGCTCAGCACGGACGGTGTCGGGCAGAACGAGGTGGACAAGCGGCCCGATCAGGGCGGCGAGACCCACATCCGCTGGCTGGTGGTCCGCAGACCGCGCCCGGTGGTCGGCGGTCAACGGCCGGTGGTCGGCGGTCAGCGGTCGGTGTCCATGAGAACCGAGCCGCCGCGGAAGGCGACCCTGCGTGGAGGAGGCTCAGCCGTCCGCATGATCGGCGTGCGCTTCCTGCGGCAGCGTCAGCGGCCGCACGCCGGAGAGGCGCCGGTGGAAGCGGACGTGCGCCGCGTGGGAGTCCAGCGTGTTCCAGAGCGCTGCGTGCGCAGCCCACGGCAACGGCTCGTCCCCGTCGTGCCAACTGGGTCCGAACCCGATCCACACCGGGGTCCAGCCGGCAGCGACGTCCCACGCCCCCCGGTGCCGCGCAAGCAATCGCGAGCGGATCTGGAACGCCTGGCGAGGACCGTCCACGCAGGTCGGCGCCGTCCGCACCGGCCACAGTCGGAGGTCCAGCGCCATCAGCTCCAGCTCGAGGTCGGCGAGCACGAGCGGGTCCACCAGCGCGGTGGCCACGATCTCGTGCGGTTCGCGTCTCACGAGCGGCACGCTAACCCGAGGCACCCCCACGCGTCAGCACTCCGCCCGACCACGTCACGCTGACGCCGGCCGTCGGACGGAGCTGTCGGGAAGCAACCGAACCAGCCAGGTCAGCTCAGCGGGTGAGCTGCGCGACCAGCGCTCGAACCTCGCGGACCTGTTGCACCGCCCGCGGTCCGTCGGAGCCCTGGATGCCCATGGCCGCGATCGTGGTGCCGTCAGAGAGGTCGAGCAGCGCCCACGGGCTTCCGGCGCGCAGGGTGACGGCCAGGACCTCGTTCCACTCCAGGCGCCGGGTGCGGTAACCGTTGACGACGATCAGTCCATCGGCCCGGGCGACCAGCCGACTTCGGGCCAGGGCGTAGCCGCAGCTGTACAGCAGCAGCCCCAGCGCGAACACGGTCCCGAGCTGCAGAGCGGTGAACTGCGCTCGGATCTCCGGGGGGAAGGCGAACCACAAGCCCAGCACCACCAGCGCCAGCAGGGCACCGGCCGCGTAGATGGCGATGCGCACCCCGAACGGGCGGAACGTGCGCGGCAGCGTCGCCTCAGAGCCGGCAGGCATGGATGTCGGTGGTCAGGATGCCGCGGGCACCGATGTCGTACAGCTCGTCCATCACTCGCTGGGCCCGCTCGCGCGGCACCATCGACCGGACCGCCACCCACCCCTCGCGATGCAGCGGGGAGACGGTCGGGCTCTCGATCCCGGGCGTCAACGCCACCGCGTCCTCGACCCTGTCGGTGTGGATGTCGTAGTCCATCATCACGTAGGAGCGCGCCACCAGGACGCCTTCGAGCCGTCGACGGAACGTCGAGAAGCCGCTCGGCTCCTGCACGCCGGCCCGGGTGATGAGCACCGCCTCCGACTCGAGGATCGGGTCCCCGAACACCTCGAGGCCGGCGTTGCGCAGGGTGCTCCCGGTCTCCACCACGTCGGCGATCACGTCCGCGACCCCGAGCTGCACGCTGGACTCCACCGCTCCGTCCAGCCGGGTCACGGTGGCCTCGACGCCGTGCTCCTCCAGGTGCCGGCGGACCACTCCGGCGTACGACGTGGCGATCCGCCTGCCGGCCAGGTCGCCGACCCCGGACGCCGTACCGGGTGGAGCCGCGAAGTGGAAGCGGGACTTGCCGAAGCCGAGGGTCAGCACCTCCTCGGCCTTGGCCCCCGAGTCCAGCAGCAGGTCGCGTCCGGTGATGCCGACGTCCAGGGTGCCCTCACCGACGTACAGCGCGATGTCGCGCGGGCGCAGGTAGAAGAACTCGACGCCGTTCTCGCCGTCGGTCAGGGTCAGCCTCTTGGCGTCGGTGCGCTGCTTGTAGCCAGCCTCGCGCAGGATGTCGGTGGCGTCCTGGGACAGCGAGCCCTTGTTGGGGACCGCGAGCCTCAGCAGGCCGGGGAGCTTGTCGGGCACGAGGACCTCTCAGAGGTGGGCGTAGACGTCGTCGAGGGTCAGACCGCTGGCCAGCATCAACACCTGCGCGTGGTAGAGCAGCTGGCTGAGCTCCTCGGCGGCGCGGTCCTTGCCCTCGTGCTCGGCGGCCATCCACGACTCCGCCGCCTCCTCGACCAGCTTCTTGCCGATGCTGTGGACCCCCGCGTCCAGGGCCGCCACCGTGCCCGACCCCTCGGGGCGGGTGGCGGCCTTGTGCTCGAGCTCGGTCCAGAGCTCCTCGAACGTCTTCATCGTGTCCTTCGTCGTGGTCTGCCGGCAGCGGTCCCAGGGTACGGGCCGTGGCAGGGGCCGCCTGACCTCAGGCGTCGACCCGCTGCTGCTCGGGTGGTGCCTCGACCCTGCTGGCCTTGAGCCAGACCAGGAAGCCCCAGACGACCAGACCGCCGTACACCAGGTAGAGGATCGCGCTCGGGTAGTACTGCGAGTGCCACAGCAGCGGCACCCCGACGACGTCGACGGCGATCCACGCCAGCCAGAAGTCGTTCCACCCGCGAGCCATGGCGTACGTCGCGAGCATCGACCCGACGAAGATCCACGCGTCGCACCAGTAGTACCACCGGGGCGCGGGCCAGCCGGCCCCCACCACCGTGAAGACCCACTGCATGACCACGATTGCCGCTGCGGCTGCGATGAGGTACGCCGTGCGCTCCCTCGCCGTGGCCCAGCGTGGGGTGATCGCGGGCTGGCTGGAGTCCCCGCCGCGGGCCCGCTTCACCTCGTTCCATCGGTGCCAGCCGTAGATGCTGGTCAGGATGAAGAAGACCTGTCGTCCGGCCTGGCCGAACAGCGGCACCTGGGAGTGCGCCTCGAACGTGGCCGCGATGAACACCGAGAACAGCAGCACGTTGCCGACGATGCCGACCGGCCAGGCCCACACCCGGCGGCGCAGCCCGCCGATCGCCGAGGCGAACCCGAACGCGTTGCCGAGGATCTCTCGCCAGGTGATGGGGTGCCCGGCGACGGTGAGCTGGGCGTCGTAGAGCGTGGTCAGGATGCTCATGATGGGTCCTCGGAGGGGTGGCCGGCCGCGGATGGGACGTTCTGCGGAGGCTCGAGGGCGCGCGCTGTCGCGTGCCGGTCGTCGCGACGGTTCATGGAAGCGGCCCTCTCGTCCGTGCACACGGACCCCGGGCGTCGAGAAGACAAGAGCCCACCGACCGCATCAGCGGACGACGACCTCCTGCGTGCGCTTCCCATCCGGACTTTCACCGTCGGTCCAGGAGTTCCACCTGGTCAACCGGCTGCTGGCTGCAGCCGGGTCGCGGACTTTCACCGCCGGCTCGGAATTACACCGACCCCAGAGCACGCGAGCTGTTCACTCGTGGAGCCATGATGGCACGACCTGCTGCGGCCAGCACCTGCCGTCTCACGAGCCGTTCGGCGCCGCTGCGAGCGCGGCCTGGCGCAGGGACTCGATCATCGCGTTCGGGTCGTCGGCGCCGAAGACCGCGGAACCCGCCACGAACGTGTCCGCACCGGCCTCCGCGCAGCGCTCCACCGTCTCCAGCGACACTCCCCCGTCCACCTGCAGCCACAGGTCCAGGCCGTGCCGGTCGATCATCGCCCGGGTGCGCCTGAGCTTGGGCAGGCAGACGTCGAGGAAGGACTGGCCGCCGAACCCCGGCTCCACGGTCATCACCAGAAGCATGTCGAGCTCCGGCAACAGGTCCTCGAACGGCTCGATCGGCGTCGCCGGCTTCAGGCCCATACCTGCGCGGGCGCCCTGCGACCGCAGTCCTCGGGCCAGCCGGACGGGGGCGGCGGCGGCCTCCACGTGGAAGGTGACCGAGGCGGCCCCGGCCTCCACGTACGCCGGCGCCCACCGGTCCGGGTCCTCGATCATCAGGTGGCAGTCCATCGGCAGGTCGCTCGCCCGGCCGAGAGCCGCGACCACCGGGACGCCCAGAGTGAGGTTCGGCACGAAGTGGTTGTCCATCACGTCGACGTGCAGCCAGTCGGCTCCGGAGACACGTCCGGCCTCCTCGGCCAGCCGGGCGAAGTCGGAGGACAGGATGCTCGGCGAGATCTGGATACCCATGGTCCGGCGATCCTAGTGGCGGCTCAGGTGCGCCTCAGCAACGCCAGGAACATCGCATCCGTGCCGTGCCGGTGCGGCCACAGCTGCACCGTCCCGGCCAGCGGGCCGGCGCTGTCCTGCACCCCGGGGAGCAGCGGCGCCGCGTCCTCGAGGTGTACGTCGTCCCGCTCGGCGAGCACCGCGGACACCACGCCGGACGTCTCCGCGAGCACCGGGGAGCACGTCGCGTAGACCACCACGCCTCCCCGACGCGCGCCCACGATCGCGGAGCGCAGCAGGTCCCGTTGCAGCGGCACCAGCTGCTCGAGGTCAGCAGGCGTGCGCCGCCAGCGCGCCTCGGGGCGCCGGCGCAGGGCCCCGAGCCCCGTGCAGGGCGCGTCCACCAGCACCCGGTCGAAGCTGCCCTCGCGCCACGCCGGGCGGGTCCCGTCCGCCGTCACCACGCCCAGCAGCCCGTTGCCGGCACGGGAGGTGGCGCCGGCGACCAGGCTGGAGCGGTGCGGCTGGCGCTCCGAGGCGAGCAGCCGGGCGCCTCGTCTGCCCGCCAGCGCGGCGAGGAGCGCGGCTTTCCCACCCGGCCCGGCGCACAGGTCCAGCCAGCGCTCCCAGGTGTCGCCGGCGCCGTCCGGGAAGGGCTGGCCGTCCGCAGGGGCACCGGCCCAGGGCACGACCGCGGCCGAGGCGAGCGCCAGCGCCACCAGCTGCGAGCCCTCGTCCTGCACCCCCGCCCGCCGCTCGGCGACCGCGGGCACCTGACCCGGGTCGCCGCCGGAGCCGAGGTGGGCTGCCTGGGGAGACATCGTCGACGCCGTCGCACCGGCCGCGACCAGCTCGTCGACCGAGCTCAGTCCCGGTCGGGCCACCAGGGTCACCGTAGGAGCCTCGTTGTCCGCGGCCAGCAGCGCGTCGAGCTCCTTCACGGTCCCACCGGCGGCCAGCGCCTCTCCGAGGGCCTCGACGACCCACCGCGGGTGCGAGTGCGCCACCGAGGAGAACCCGACCGGGTCCGCGACGGGGTCCGGCGCCACCCGGCGGACCCACCCCGACAGGTCGTGCGCGGCGACCTTGCGCAGCACGGCGTTCACGAGCCCGGCTGGTCCGTGGCCGACTCGGGCCCGCACCAGGTCGACGGTGGTGGCGACGGCGGCGTGGGTGGGGACTCGCATGGACAGGACCTGGTGCGCGCCGAGCCGCAGGGCGTCGAGCACCGGGGGGTCCACCGCGGCCAGGGGGCGGGTGAGCGCGGCGCCCAGCACGGCGTCGTACGTCCCCTGTCGGCGTACCGTCCCAGACACCAGCTCGGTGACGAACGCCGCGTCCCGGCCGGTGATGCCGCGGAGGCGCAGCAGCGGTGGAAGCACCAGGTTCGTGTAGGAGTCCTTGTCGCGGATGGCGGCGAGCACGTCGAACGCCGCCACCCTGGCCGGGTCGGCAGGGGTCCTGCGGGACCGGGGTCGTGGACGGGCGCGAGGGTCGCTCATGCGAGGTGGCTGGTCTCCGGCACGCGAGCACCGCGAGCCCAGTCGGCAGCCGGCATCGCCCGCTTGCCGACCGGCTGCACCTGTCCCAGCCGGACCGGGCTCGTCGCGGTGCCGGCGTGCACCGCGCCCCGGGTCACGGCCAGGGCGCCCGCCGGGAGGGGCGCGTGCTCGGCATCCGGGCGGACCGGACCCAGCTTGAGCCGCTGTCCGTCGTAGGTCGTCCAGGCGCCCGGTGCGGGCGTGCAGGCCCGGATCCGCCGGTCCACAGCGGTGGCCGGTGCGGACCAGTCCACCCGGGCGTCGTCGGTGGTGAGCTTCGGCGCCAGAGTCACCCCCTCGGCGGGCTGCGGCCGGGCCTCGAGCGTCCCGTCCTCGATGCCGTCCAGGGTCCGCACCAGCAGCTCGGCACCACCCACCGCCAGGCGCCCGAGCAGGTCGCCCGCGGTGTCGATGGGCCGGATCGCCTCGGTCATCACGCCGAACGTCGGGCCCGCGTCCAGCGCGGCGACGATCCGGAAGGTCGTGGCGCCCGTGATCGGGTCACCGGCGCGGAGAGCGTGCTGCACGGGGGCGGCGCCACGCCAGGCGGGCAGCAGCGAGAAGTGCAGGTTCACCCACCCGTGCCGCGGGACGTCCAGGACGCTCTGTGGCAGCAGCGCGCCGTAGGCCACCACGGGGCAGCAGTCGGGTGCCAGCGCCGCGAGCTCCGTCTGGAACGCCGCCTCCCTCGGATGTGCCGGTCGTAGCACAGGCACGCCCAGCTCCTCGGCGCGCTGGGCCACCGGCGAGGGCAGCAGCCGACGACCTCGCCCCGCTGCGGCGTCCGGCCGGGTCACCACGGCGACCAGGTCGTGCCGGCTCGCGGCGACCGCGTCGAGGGCCGGGAGCGCCGGCTCGGGGGTGCCGGCGAAGACCACCCGCATCAGAGGCCGAAGCCGTTCGTCGGGTGCGGCGAGACCTTGACCAGGTGGTCCGGACCGAACCACGGCGCGTCGCGGATCGCCCTCATGGCCGCCTTGCGGGCCTCCTTGTCGAGGCGGTCCACGAAGATCACCCCGTCGAGGTGGTCGGTCTCGTGCTGCAGCGCCCGGGCGAGCAGCTCGTGACCCTCGATGCTGACCGGCTCGCCGTGCATGTCGAAACCGGTGGCGACCACCCGCATCGCCCGGGTGCAGTCGAAGGTGAGGTCGGGCAGCGACAGGCAGCCCTCGGGCCCGTGCTGCTCCTCCTCGGAGAGGTCGAGGGTGGGGTTGACGAGGTGTCCGAGCTCCCCGTCCACGTGCCAGGTGAACACCCTGAGGCCGACCCCGATCTGGGGCGCGGCGAGACCGGCGCCGGGTGCCTCCAGCATCGTGTCGGTGAGGTCGGAGACCAGCCGCCGCAGCTCCTTGTCGAAGTCGGTGACGGGCACCGCCGGGGTGCGCAGCACCGGGTCCCCGAACAGGCGGATGGGCTGGACGGCCACGGTGCGGCTCCTCGTCGTCGCTGCTCGGCTGCGGGTGGTCGGCGCGGGTGGGCGCGACTTCTCAGTCTACGGACGGGCCGCGCTCACCCCAGCGAGAAGGGGTCGACCTGGACCCGCACCGGAGACAGCTTCCGAGCGGACCGGACGCCCTGCATCTCGACGAGGGTGCGGGAGAGCGCTGGGCCCGCGGCGCGGGGGACGCGGAGCACGGCTCGCTGAGGAAGCGCTGCCCCCTGCTCGATGTCCGCCCCGCCGGCGGGGGGCGATGGGCCGGTGCGGGCGGTGCCTCCACCTGGCGGCGGGGACCGGTCCGTGGCGACCGGGGCCGGCCCCAGCACCTCCGACCCCGGGGGCAGCTCGAGGCAGGCGAGCGCCGCGGTGAGATCGGGCAGCGGTGCGGTGAGCGTCGCCAGCCGGGAGGCCGGAGGGAGGTGGGCGGACTGTCGTTCCTCGAGCTCGCGCCGGGCGAACCCGGCTGGGTCCCAGCGAAGCAACGCCTGCAGCGCCGGCGAGGACGGCTCCCCGACCGCAACCACGCGGCCACCGGCTGCGGCGGGCCGGGCCAGTGCCGCCGCGGCCAGCCACCGCCGGAGTGCCTCCTCGCCCGTGCGCAGGTCGGTGCGCGCGAGCGTCAGCCAGGTGTCGAGCAGCACGACGCACGCGTAGCCGCCCTCGACGACAGGCTCGGCGCCGGGCGTGGCCACCACCAGGGAGGGGACCGCCTCCACGGTCGCCAGCACCCGGTCGCCGGCGGAGGTGCGGACCGGGACCCGCGGGAACGCGCGACCGACCTCCTCCGCGGTGCGCCGCTCCCCCAGCACGGGTGCCCGCAACCCCCGACCGGTGCACTCGGGGCAGGACCAGTCCTGCTGCTCGGTCCCGCACCACCGGCACGACGGGTGCCGGAGTGCGCCGGCCATCTGCAGCGGGCCGGCGCACGTAGCGCAGCGCGCCGGGGTGCGGCACGAGTCGCAGGCCAGCGACATGAGGTAGCCCTGCCGAGGGGTCTGCAGAAGCACCGGCCCTCGGGTCAGCCCGTCGCGGATCGCGTCGTACGCCGTGTGCGGCAGTCTCGCCGTCCGTGCGTGCGGGTCGCGCTCGAGCTCGCGGTCGGTGGCTCCGGTGATGCTGACCGTGGGGGCGGAGCGGCGCAGCACGGCCCGGTCGGCTGCCACCTCGGTGGCCCATCCGGTGCGGAGGAGGTACTCGGCCTCGACGGTGCGCGCGAACCCGCCGACCAGAGCGGCGGTCCCTTCCTCGTGGGAACGCAGCAGCAGCACCTCGCGGGTGTGCGGGTAGGGCGCGCGCGGCTCCGCGTAGAGGTCGTCGCCGTCGTCCCACACGGCCACCAGCCCGAGGTCGTGGACGGGCGCGAACGCCGCGGCCCGGGTGCCCACCACGACCCGCGCCGCCCCCCGCGCGACGGCGAGGAAGGCGCGGTAGCGCCGAGCCGGCCCGGCATCCGCAGTCAGCACGACGTGCTGTCCCGGTCCCAGGACGGCGGTGAGCGCGGCGTCGAGCCGGGCCACGTCCCGGTGGTCGGGGACGCACAGGATCGACCCTCGATCCGAGGCGAGGGTGGCGGCCGCCGCATGCGCGAGCAGCGCGGGCCAGCCGTCGCCGGGCAGCGCCGACCACACCGCCCTCGGGGAGCCTCCACCGGTGAGCTGGGACAGCATGCCGGGCCCACCGCCGTATGGCCCCCACGCCGTCGCCGCCGCTTCCAGGTCGGGGGTGAACGGCGGCGCCGGGGGCGAGGGGCGCTTCTCAGTGGCAGCGTGACGGGCGGGCACGGCCAGCCGGAGCACGTCGGACCTGGTGCCGGCGTAGCGCGCGGCCACCGAGCCGGACAGCCGGCCGACCGCCGGCGACAGCACCCGCTCGGCGCTGGGGGCGCGACGCAGGGGCGCCAACGGGCCCTCGTGGTCGCTGGCCTCGACCCGCTCCAGGACGAAGCCCTCGACGTCCTGCCCGGCGAAGCGCACCCGGACCCGGGAGCCCGGCGCCACCGTGTCGTGCAGCCTCGCGGGCACGAGGTAGTCGAAGGGCCGGTCCAGGTGCGCCAGAGGGATGTCCACCAGCACCCGAGCGACAGGTCGCTCCGGAGCGACGGCGGCCGGGGCGGGTGCGCTTGCCGCGCGCTGCCGCGCCGCCCGGGCGCCGGTCCGCGCCAGGTGAGGCATCAACGCCACCTGGCCGTCTCGGTCGGGCTTCTGCTCCGTCACGGGCCTCAGTGTCCCAGCCGCCACCCACCGAGGCGC
>DASQDP010000169.1:0-2276 GCA_035634095.1 Nocardioidaceae bacterium
CGAGCCGGCCTACGTGACGCACCTGCTGCCGGCGCAGCTGCTCGGCGGGGCCGGGGTGGGGCTGGCCATCCCCTCGCTGCTGGGAGCCGGGAGCGCCGGCTTGCCCGTGGCGAACCTGGGCACTGGCAGCGGGATCCTGAACATGGCCCGGCAGGTCGGCACCGTGCTGGGCGTGGCCGCGCTCGTCGCCGCGCTCACGGTCCCCGCCCCCGATCCGCTCACCGCGTTCCGGCACGGCATCGCCCTCACCATCGGCTTCTTCGTCGCGGCCGGGGCCGTGTGTGTCGCCGTCCTGACCCGGCGCATCCGACCGGCCGCGGTCGCCGCGACGCTTCCGCACCCCCGACCGCAGGAGACGGCATGACACCGGACGAAGGCTCACCCCCCGACGGCTGGGGCGAACCCCGGTCCAGGACCGTCACCTGGTGGGACCCGATGATCGGCGCCCACGCGATGCACGACCTCAGTGGCCGCGAGTACCTGCAGGCGATGATCGACGGCCGGCTCCCCCCAGCACCCATCGGCGGGCTGATGGCCATGACCGCGGTCTCGGTGAGCGAGGGGACCGTGGAGTTCCGGTGCCGGCCGGACGAGTCGGCGTACAACCCCATCGGCCTGGTGCACGGCGGCCTCGTCTGCACGCTCCTCGACTCCGTCGCCGGTTGCGCGGTGCACAGCACGCTGCCGGCGGGAGTGGGCTACACGAGCTTGGAGATCAAGGTCAGCTATCTGCGCCCGGTCCGGCATGGTGGAGGCGAGCTGACCGCGACCGGCCGGGTCACCAAACCAGGACGTCGAGCCGCCTTCGCCGACGGCGAGGTGCGTGACGCCGACGGCAGGTTGATCGCCACCGCGTCCAGCACCTGCCTGGTCTTCCCACTCGGGGATGGATGAGCGGCGACAGTCGCTGAGTCGGCGGGAGCCGGCCGCGGCGAGGCGCTCGCCCTGCGCTGGCGGGACGTGGACCTCGACGCCGGTCGGCTGCAGGTCCGGCGCAGCCTGGGTGTGGTCAAGGCCAAGGGCGCCGGCCAGCAGCTCGTCGAGGGACCGACGAACCGGCCAGGCACGCGTGGTGCACATCGACGCCGACCCGGTCGCCGCCCTGCGGGTCTACCGCGCGACTTGCGGTTCCCTCACGCACGAGCTCGTGCGGGACGCCGCGCTCGTGCCAGGCAATCTCGACGGCACGCACCGCCACCCTGAGCGGTACGCGCGGCGGTTCGCCGGCCAGGTCGCCCAGGCGCGCAAGGCGCTGGGGGAGGAGCGACTGCCGGTGATCCGGCTGCACGACCTGCGCCACACCCACGCCACCCTCCTGCTGGCTGACGGCGTGCCGGTGAAGGTCGTCTCCGAGCGCCTGGGTCACGCCAGCGCCACCATCACGCGCACCGTCTAGCAGCACGTCCACCCCGGCATGGGCCGTGAGGCGGCCGACCGCTTCGCGGCGCTGCTCAACGCCTGATCCGAGGCGCGAAGTATCACGCGGGTATCACGAGGGCCTCAACGGCCCCTACAGCAAGACACCCGGGGCTCCTGACCTGCGGGAACACCGGGATGAGACTGTGTCCGAGGGGGGACTTGAACCCCCACGCCCGATAAAGGGCACTAGCACCTCAAGCTAGCGCGTCTGCCATTCCGCCACCCGGACAGGTGGGCGCCCTCGCGAGCGCCGGGAGTCAGCATAACCGAGCCTCGACCAGGGGCCGCACACTCCCGGTGGCACGATCAGCGGCATGTCCGACACGACGCCGGCCCCCCTCGCCCGAGCCCAGGAGGAGGTCGCGGAACTGCTGTCCGACCTCATCCGCATCGACACGACCAACACCGGCGACACCGCCACCGGCAAGGGCGAACGCCAGGCGGCGGAGTGGGTCGCCGGCAAGCTCGACGAGGTCGGCATCCCGTCGGTCATCCACGAGTCGGAGCGGGGGAGGGCCAGCCTGGTCGCCCGCATTGAGGGCCAGGACAGCAGCCGCCCGGCGCTGCTGGTCCACGGCCACCTGGACGTCGTCCCCGCGGACCCGGCCGAGTGGAGCGTGCACCCCTTCTCCGGCGAGGAGCGCGACGGCTACGTCTGGGGCCGCGGCGCGGTCGACATGAAGGACATGGACGCGATGACCCTCGCGCTCGTCCGCGACTGGGCGCTCACCGGCACGAAGCCGCCCCGGGACGTCGTCCTGGCCTTCGTCGCCGACGAGGAGGCCGGCGGGAAGCTCGGCGCCCGGTACCTCGTCGACGAGCACCCCGACCTGTTCGAGGGCTGCACCGAGGCGATC
>DASQDP010000170.1:0-9591 GCA_035634095.1 Nocardioidaceae bacterium
GGACCACCCACGGAGAGGACCGACGCAGGCCGCGCGGTCTCCAGGAGTCGACGCCCAGAGGCCCTCGGGTCAGCTGACTCGCCGGCGGCTGGGCCGGAAGGCACTAGGCGTCTCGTCGTCGACCGGGACAGACTCTCGCGACGCGTCCGTCCTGTCTCCGGCCGCCCAGCCGAGGGGGGTACCCGATGGGAGACCTGGACGGCTCGAGAGGCACAGCCGCCCCAGAGCTGATCGGACGGACGGCGGAGATGGGGCTGATGACGAGCTTCGTCCGCCGGGCGTTCGGGCACGGTGATGCGCTCCTGCTCACGGGGGAAGCGGGTGTGGGCAAGACCGTGCTCCTCGACGCCGTCTGCCGGATCGCCGCGACGGAAGGCGCACGGATCGTGCGGGCGGCAGGCGTCCGGTTCGAGGCGGAGGTGGGATTCGCCGGCCTGAACCAACTGTTCCTCTCCCTGCGTGATCGGCTCGACGCCCTCTCCGAGCTGCACCGAGAGGCGCTGTCAGCCGCCCTCGGCATGGGTACCGGACCGACGGTCGGACCACTGGTGGTGTCCACCGCTGCGCTCGCTCTGCTCCGGGACGTCGGTGAGCGTGAACCCGTGCTCGTCGTCGTCGACGACGCGCAATGGCTGGACCGGTCGAGCGCCGGGGTCCTGGGCTTCATCGCCCGGCGGCTCGAGGGAAGCCGCATCGGACTGCTCACCGCCGTCAGGAGTCCGGCTGACAGCTTGCTGCTGCACGCCGGCCTGCCCCAGTACTGGGTGCCGCCGCTCGACGAGCAGGCGACGACCGAGCTGCTGAACAGCGAGTTCCCCGGCCTCGCCGCGTCGGTTCGCCACCGCGTCATGGCGGCGGCGCAGGGCAACCCGCTCGCACTCCTCGAACTGCCGGCGTCGATGACGGATGAGCAACGCCGCGCCGTCGTGCCCCTCCCGCCGGTCCTGCCCCTGAGTGATCGATTGCAGAAGCTCTTCGCGCACCGCCTGCAGAGGCTGCCGGCTGTCACGCGGCGGATGTTGCTGCTCACTGCTCTCGACGGCACGGGCGACCTCCGGGCACTGCGCAACGGTTCGTCGGGAGACGGCTGGCTGGACGGCCTGGCGCCGGCCGAGCGAGACCGACTGATCCAGGTCGAGGCGAGCGCCAACCGCTTCCGGTTCCGCCATCCGCTCATCGCCGCAGCTGCGGTCGGGCTGGCGACCAGCGGTGAACGCCGACGCGCCCACGCCGTCCTGGCCGACCTGTTCACCGACGACCCCGAGCGGCGCGCCTGGCACCTCGCCGAGGCCGTCGTCGGTCCCGACGAGCCGGCGGCCGCGCTGCTGGAGGTCGCCGCCGAGCGCTCCCTGCACAAGGGGGACGCCGTCCGGGCCGTCCACGCCCTCCTGCGCGCTGCAGACATCAGCCCGAGCGGTGCCGACCGGGCCCGCCGCCTGGCCGCGGCCGCCTACGTCGGTGCCGACGCCGGCGGGCAACTGAGGAGCGTGCCGGAGTGGCTGGGGGCCGCCCGCGAGGCGGACCCGGCCGCCGTCGGATCCCTCGAGGTCACGGTGGCGGCCGCGTATCACCTGCTCAACGGGGAGGGCGATGTCGACACAGCGCACCTCATGCTCGTCCGGGCGCTCGAGAACGCCCTCCTGCGCGGGCTCAGGGGGCGTGCGGTCGAGGAGGCGTTGCATCTCCTGATGCTGGTCTGCCACGTCAGCGGGCGGGACGAGCCCTGGCGGCCGTTCGAGTCGGCGCTGGCCCGCCTGGGGGATGGCTCCCCGGCGGAGCTGTCGGTGTCGGCGCGGCTGTACGGGGAACCGGTGCACGCCTCGGCGGCGGTGCTCGACCGCCTGGAGGCCCTCATCACCACACTCGACGACGAGGTGGACCCCACGCGCATCCTCCGCGTGGCCATCGCGGCCTTCTACGTCGATCGGCTGGCCGCCTGCCGATCGTCGCTGTGGCGGGTCGTGGAGAACGGGCGCGACGGCGGGGCGCCCAGCTCCGCCGTCAACGCCTGGATGCTGCTGGCCCACGAGGGCTACCGCGAGGGTCGATGGGACACGGCCGCACGCGCAGCCGCCGAAGGGATCGCCTGGAGCGAACGGCTCGGGTACAGGCTGATCGCCCTGCCCGGGTTGTCCTGCCAGGCACTGCTCTCGGCGGCCCGGGGGGACGACGAGGCCACCCGCTCCTCGACCGACGGACTCGTGACCTGGGCCGCCCCCCGTGGGGCGGGGATGCTCGACCACTTCGCCGCCTGGGCACGTGCTCTCGCCGCGCTGGGTCGGCGGGACTACGAGGACGCCTACCGGCTCACCACCACCATCAGTCCGCCCGGCCGCCTGGCGCCCCACGTGCCGGTCGCCCTGTGGGTCGCCAAGGACCTGGTCGAGGCCGCGGTGCGCACCGGACGATCGGAGGAGGCACGGGCGCACGTCGCCGCGATGCAGCGGACCGAGGTCTTCCGGCTGCGTCCCCGGCTCACCCTGCTCTGCGCCGGTGCCGCGGCGCTCGTCGCCACCGGAGGCGACGCCGGGGACCGCTACCGCGAAGCTCTCGCCGTCCCCGGCGCCGAACAGTTCCCCTTCGAGCACGCCCGGGTGCAACTGGCCTACGGGGAGCACCTGAGGCGAACTCGGTCGACCTCCGCTGCCCGGGTGCAGCTCGCTGCGGCCCTCGAGACCTTCGAGCGACTCGGCGCCCGTCCCTGGGTCGACCACGCGCTGCACGAGCTGCGCGCCACTGGTCAGACGCACCAGGCGCCGACCGAGCAGCACCACGATCCTCCGGCGCTCACCCCGCAGGAACACGAGATCGCTTCCCTGGCCGCCTCGGGACTGTCCAACAAGCAGATCGGCAGCCGGCTCTACCTGTCCCCACGCACGGTCTCAGGTCACCTCTACCGGACGTTTCCCAAGTTGGGGATCACGACTCGGGCCGCGCTCCGCGATGCCCTGTCCCGAGCAGTGCCTCCGCCGGTGTCCTCGGACGACTGACGTCGGTGCTCGGAGACGAGTCATCCGGCGGATGGAGCCCACCGCCGTCGCCCCTTACCGTCGTGGCCGTCGCCGGGGAGCGGGCTCGCGCGAGCCGGGTGCAGTCGACTCTGCTCCCACCTCACGCGGGCGGGCGGGGAGGAGCCGTCATGACGGTGCTGACACGTGGGTTCCGCCGCGGGAGGAGCCAGGAGCGCAGCGACGGCCGCCTGCCGCCCGGCCAGTACGACGTCGGGAACGGCTTCCCGGTGCTGTCCGCAGGACCCACGCCCCGCACGCCGCTGGCCCGCTGGGACCTCACGGTCCACGACCAGACCGGCGAGCTGCGCCGGTGGAGCTGGGAGGAGTTCCGCGCCCTGCCGCGCGAGGCGCTGTCCGTGGACATCCACTGCGTCACCACGTGGTCGAAGTTCGACACCCGTTGGGAGGGCGTCTCGGTCGACACGCTGCTGCAGGACGCGCCGACCACGGCGCGCTACGTGCTCGCCTCGTCCGACGGCGGCTACACCACCAACCTGCCGCTCGAGGAAGTGACGGGGGGCCAGGCATGGGTGGTGGACACGTACGAGGGGCAGCCCCTCGCACCCGAGCACGGCGGCCCGGCCCGCCTGCTCGTACCGCACCTGTACTTCTGGAAGAGCGCGAAGTGGGTGCGGCGCCTGACGCTGTTGCCGTACGACGAGGCCGGCTTCTGGGAGACCTTCGGCTACCACAACCACGGTGACCCATGGCGCGAAGAGCGGTACAGCGGCGACTGACCTGGTTGCGAGCCCGGCTGCTGGAGAACCGGCCGGAGAGCAACCGCGTGCACCGGCTGGTGTTCGACGTGCCCGACTGGCCCGGGCACCTGCCGGGTCAGCACCTGGTCGTCCGGCTCACCGCCGAGGACGGGTACACGGCCATGCGGAGCTACTCCGTGGCCTCACCCCCCGAGACCTCCGAGCTGCACCTGCTCGTCGAGCGCCTCGAGGGCGGTGAGGTGTCGCCCTACCTCGTCGACGAGCTGACCGAGGACGACGAGATCGAGCTGCGCGGGCCCATCGGCGGCTACTTCGTGTGGTCGGCAGCCGTCGACCGCCTCGGTACGGAGGAGGCGCGGCGGCCGGTGCAACTGGTGGCGGGTGGGTCGGGCGTCGCCCCGTTCGTCGCCATGCTGGATCACCACCGTCGGGTGGACGGCTCCACCCGCGTGCGCCTGCTCTACTCCGCGCGCACCGAGGACGACGTCCTGGCCCGGGACGTGCTCGGCCCCGAGACGACCGTGACGTTGACCCGGGAGACGCCTGCCGGCTGGTCCGGGGAGTCCGGCCGGATCGACGCCGACATGCTGCGCCGGTGCTGCTTCGGCCCGGACGAGGATCCCCGGGTCTTCGTCTGCGGCGCGACGACGTTCGCCGAGTCCGTGAGCTCGACCCTGCTCGATCTCGGCCACCCACCGTCGTCCATCAGGATCGAACGCTACGGAACCTCCGGGGAGCCGCCATGACCGACCCGACCGGCACCGTGGACATCACCGCCTCCCGGCGGCTCGACGGCAACGCGGCCGCCGGCATGCTCGCCGAGCTCTTCGCGGTCGACGTCACCACCGCACGGTCCCGCTGCGCCTCCTGCGGGATGACCTCGATGCTGGGTGCGCACCACCTGTACGCGGACGCGCCGGCGCTCGTGCTGCGGTGCCCGAACTGCACCGACGTGGTCCTCCGCTACGCGATGCGGGAGGGGCGCATCCTCCTCGACCTCCGCGGCGCGCAGTTGCTCGCCATCCCCGTGCCCGCTGCGTCGAACGAGTCGAATGGCGCATGAGCGCGTCACCTCCTCGCCCCTAGCGTGGCGCCCTCCGCATCTCCCCCACCGACCGCTCGCGAGCCGACAGGTCCCCTCTCCCCCACTCCCCGCGGCGAGGAGGCGTCATGGAACGAGGTCGACCGTGGCGGGCACGTCGCCGCCGGGGAGCAGCCCCGCCGGCTCGCGGCGGAACCACGGGAGGCGTAGCGCCCCCTGCACTGGCCGGAGCGGGGGGCGCCGGTCGGCGGCCCTCCCGGCACCTGAACGGAGGGACGCGTCATGGAGACGCAGCAATCCCTGCTCGCCGCGATCCGCGAGGCGGTCCGCGGCCCGGGCTGGGCCCCCGGACGGCGCCCCACCGGGGGGAGGATGCCGTCCCTGGACGGGGCCACCGGGTGGCTCAACTCGCCGCCGCTGACGACGGAGGGGCTGCGCGGCCGGGTGGTGGCCGTCGACTTCTGGACCTACACCTGCATCAACTGGCTGCGCACCGTGCCCTACGTCCGCGCCTGGGCCGATGCCTACCGGGAAGCCGGACTGGTCGTGCTCGGCGTCCACACCCCCGAGTTCCCGTTCGAGCACGACGTCGACAACGTCCGCCGGGCGATCGAGGACCGGCAGATCACCCATCCCGTCGCGGTCGACAACGACTACGGGATCTGGACCGCCTTCACCAACATGTACTGGCCCGCCCTCTACGTCGTCGACGCGCAGGGGTACATCCGCTTCCACCACTTCGGCGAGGGCGCCTACGAGGAGTCGGAGCGGGTCATCCGGCAACTGCTCGGCGAGGCCGGCGCCGGCGACCGGCTCCCGGAACCGGTCACCGTCGACGCCGGCGGCATCGAGGCCGGCGCCGACTGGGCCGACCTGGGATCGGCGGAGAACTACCTCGGCGCCGAGCGCACCGACAACTTCTCCTCTCCCGAGCGTGCGACGACCGGCACCCCGCGCCGCTACACCACCCCGCCGCGGCTCGCCCCCGACTCCTGGGCCCTCGCCGGGGTGTGGACGGTGCAGCCGGACGCCGTGCGACTGGACGAACCCGGCGGACGGATCGCCTACCGGTTCACCGCTCGCGACCTGCACCTGGTCATGGCCCCGCCGTCGTCCGGGACCCCCGTGCGGTTCCGCGTGCGCCTGGACGGAGCGCCGCCGGGCCTCGACTCCGGGGACGACGTCGACGACGAGGGGGCCGGCACGGTCAGGGAGCCGCGGCTGTACCAGCTCGTCCGACAGCACGGCCCGGTCACGCAGCGCACGTTCGAGATCACCTTCCTCGACCCCGGCGTGCAGGCCTACGCCGTCACCTTCGGCTAGGCCGGCCTGCGCCGGATGCCGACCACCCCGTACAGAGAGGGAGAGCCGTGACTGCAGTCGCACAGGGCACCAGCAATGCCATCCGCCCGTTCCACGTGGACGTGCCCGACGAGGCGCTCACCGAGCTGCGCCGGCGCATCGACGCGACGCGCTGGCCCACCAGGGAGCTGGTCACAGACCGCTCGCAGGGGGTGCAGCTGGCGACGATGCAGGAGCTCTGCCGCTACTGGACGACCGAGTACGACTGGCGCCGGTGCGAGGCGAAGCTGAACGCGCTGCCCCAGTTCACGACCGAGATCGACGGCGTGGACATCCACTTCGTCCACGTGCGGTCGCCGCACGCGGACGCGCTGCCGTTGATCATGACGCACGGCTGGCCCGGCTCGGTCGTCGAGCTGCTCGAGACCGTCGGGCTCCTCACCGACCCGACCGCGTACGGCGGACGCGCCGAGGACGCCTTCCACCTGGTGCTGCCGTCCCTGCCCGGCTACGGCTTCTCCGGCGAGCCGACCGAACTCGGGTGGGACGTCGCCCGCATCGGGCAGGCCTGGGCGGAGCTGATGCGGCGCCTCGACTACTCCCGCTACGTCGCCCAGGGCGGCGACGTGGGCGCCGGCGTCACCGACGCGATGGGCCGCCAGGCACCCGAGGAGCTGCTCGGCATCCACATGAACCTGCTGGTCACGGCGCTGGGCGGCCCGCTGCCGGGCGACACCGAGCAGGAGCGCGCAGCTCTCGACGCGATCGCCACCTTCCGGGCGAGCGGCTTCGCGTACTTCCTGGAACAGGCCACCCGGCCGCAGACCATCGGCTACGGCCTGCTGGACTCACCCGTCGCCCTGGCGGCCTGGATGCTCGACCACGACACCGACTCCTACTACAAGATGTCCCGCGCCTTCGTCGACGGGGAGCCGGCGGGCAACCTCACCCGGGACCACGTCCTCGACAACATCACGCTGTACTGGCTGACCGGCACCGGGGCCTCGGCGGCCCGGTCCTACTGGGAGAGCTACGGACCCGACGCTCCCGCAGCCGCAGCCGGCCAGGCTCCTCCGCAGGTCTCGGTCCCGGCCGGGTTCACCACGTTCCCCGGCGAGATCTGGCGGACACCGCGCAGCTGGGCCGAGCAGAGCTACCCCACGCTCGCGTACTTCAACGAGGTCGATCGGGGCGGCCACTTCGCCGCCTGGGAGGAGCCGGAACTGTTCGCGACCGAGATCCGGGCCGCCTTCCGTCCGCTGCGCGCACCCCAGGTCCCTGGACCGCGTCGCTGATCACGGGCCCGGCGGATGCCAGGACGCCGACGCCGTCCCCGAAGCCGCCCTGAGCGGCCCATCCAGGTTTCCCGCGCATCGCGAGGAGAGGAGCGAGACCATGACCACAGTCGCCCAGGAGACCGGCAAGGCGATCCGCCCGTTCCGGGTGGACGTGCCGGACGAGGCGCTCACCGAGATGCGCAGACGCATCGCCGCGACGGTCTGGCCCGACCGGGAGACGGTCCCGGATTCGTCGCAGGGCGTGCCGCTCGCGACCATGCAGGAGCTCGCGCGCTACTGGGCGACCGACTACGACTGGCGCACGTGCGAGGCGAGACTGCAGGCCCTGCCGCAGTTCACCACCGAGATCGACGGGCTGGAGATCCACTTCATCCACGTCCGTTCCCAGCACGAGGACGCGCTGCCGATCGTCGTCAACCACGGATGGCCCGGCTCGATCATCGAGCAACTCAAGATCATCGATCCACTCGTGAATCCCACGGCACACGGTGCGAGCGCATCGGACGCGTTCGACGTGGTGATCCCATCGATGCCGGGCTACGGGTTCTCGGGCAAGCCGACGAGCCCCGGCTGGGGCCCCGAGCGCATGGCCCGGGCCTGGGCCGAACTGATGCAACGCCTCGGCTACACCTGGTACGTCGCCCAGGGTGGCGACTGGGGTGCCTTCGTCGTCGACCAGATGGGCTTGCAGCAACCTGCGGGATTGCTCGCCATCCACACCAACTACGCCGGCTCCGTTCCCGCTGACGTCTACCAGGCTCTCCTGGCCGGGGAACCCCCGCCTACCGGCCTCTCGGCCGAGGAGCGACGCGCCTACGAGCAACTGGCCACGACCCTCACGCGGGTTGCCTACGCCCGGTACATGGCGGCGCGCCCACAGACCCTGTACGGCATAGCGGACTCGCCCGTCGGGCTGGCCGCCTGGCTGCTCGACCACGATGATGCCGGCGGCCAGCCGGCCGCGGCGGTGGCCTCGGCCCTGAACCGGACCGCGAGCGCCACGGGCGAGCTCACGCGCGACGAGATCCTCGACAACATCACGCTCTTCTGGCTGACGAGAACGGGGGTCTCCGCGTCCCGTCTGTACTGGGAGTACAAGGGTGGGTTCTGGGACGCCAAGGGCGTCTCCATCCCGGTGGCCGTGAGCGTCTTCCCCGGCGAGGCATATCAGGCTCCGCGGAGTTGGGCCGAGCGGGCCTATCCCCAGCTGATCCACTACAACCAACTGGACAGAGGCGGGCACTTCGCCGCATGGGAACAGCCGCAGCTGTTGGCAGAGGAGCTGCGCTCGGGGTTCAGGTCACTGCGTCGACCCCAGGTCCCCGAACCGCGTCGCTGATCACCGACTCCGCGGCTCCAGGGGCGACACGGATCCCGGGCCGGCCGCGCAGCGGAGAGGACAGCCTCTGCTCTCCGCGGCAGTGTCCTGGCCCGGGACCGGCGCGGTGCCGGTCGTAGGTCGCGGTCCCGGGCCGCGACAGCCGATGACACCGGAAGGCGGTCCCGATGGCGACGAACCGGCAGACCCCGGCGGACACCGACGGCCCTCGACGCGGGTTCCTGGACCGGCTCCGCGGCCGGCCCGAGTCCGATCGGCCGCCGCCGTGGCGAACGGAGGGTGCGCCGAGGGGGGAAGGCGATCAGCAGCCTCCGCAACCGCCACGCACCGGCCGGTTCTTGTGGTGGGTGGCGGCGGCGCTGGCCGTCAACTGGATCGTGATGTCGCTGCTGGTCAGCCCCGAGCCGCGGACCGACGTCTCGTACACGTTCTTCGTCGAGCAGGTGGACGCGGACAACGTGCGGACGGTCACCGCGACCGGCAGCGCGATCCAGGGGGTCTTCGACAGGCCGGTGTCCTACGGCTCGGGCGAGCAGACCGCGACCGACGTCACCACCTTCGCCACCGAGCGCCCCGCGTTCGCCGAGGACGACCTGCTCGAGACGCTGGAGGCCAACGGCGTCGAGGTCAACGCGAACCCTCCGGACGCTCCGCCGCCGTTGTGGCAGCGGGTCCTCCTCGGGTTCGGCCCCACCCTGCTGTTCGTCGGGCTCCTCCTGTGGTTCCTGCGGCGCAGCGCCGCGGGCCTCAGCGGGGGGCTCGGCAGCTGCGGCCGGTCCCGAGCGACCCGTTACGAGCCGGACAGGGGACCGCGGACGGCGTTCGCCGACGTCGCCGGCATCGACGAGGTCGAGCACGAGGTGCGAGAGATCGTCGACTT
>DASQDP010000171.1:0-8601 GCA_035634095.1 Nocardioidaceae bacterium
CGAGGCGATGGACAAGGTCGGCAAGGAAGGCGTCATCACCGTCGAGGAGTCGAACACCTTCGGGCTCGACCTCGAGCTCACCGAGGGGATGCGCTTCGACAAGGGCTACATCTCGGCGTACTTCGTCACCGACACCGAGCGGATGGAGACGGTCCTCGACGACCCCTACATCCTGATCGCGAACTCCAAGGTCTCGAACGTCAAGGACCTGCTGCCGCTGCTCGAGAAGGTCATGCAGAGCGGCAAGCCCCTGCTGATCCTGTCCGAGGACGTGGACGGCGAGGCGCTGTCGACCCTGGTGGTCAACAAGATCCGCGGCACCTTCAAGTCGGTCGCCGTCAAGGCGCCGGGCTTCGGTGACCGTCGCAAGGCCATGCTGCAGGACATCGCGATCCTGACCGGTGGCCAGGTCATCTCCGAGGAGGTCGGCCTGAAGCTGGAGTCCACCGGGCTCGAGCTGCTCGGCCAGGCCCGCAAGGTGGTCGTCACCAAGGACGAGACGACCATCGTCGAGGGTGCCGGCGACGCCGACCAGATCGCCGGCCGGGTGAACCAGATCCGCGCCGAGATCGACAAGTCGGACTCCGACTACGACCGCGAGAAGCTGCAGGAGCGCCTGGCCAAGCTGGCCGGCGGTGTCGCGGTGATCAAGGTCGGTGCGGCCACCGAGGTCGAGCTCAAGGAGCGCAAGCACCGCATCGAGGACGCCGTACGCAACGCCAAGGCGGCCGTCGAGGAGGGCATCGTCGCCGGCGGTGGCGTGGCGCTGGTCCAGGCCACGGACGCTGCCTTCGAGAAGATCGAGCTCGAGGGTGACGAGGCCACCGGTGCGGCGATCGTCCGCTTCGCGACCGAGGCCCCGCTCAAGCAGATCGCGATCAACGCCGGCCTCGAGGGCGGCGTCGTGGCGGAGAAGGTCCGCAACCTGCAGGCCGGTCACGGCCTCAACGCGGCCACCGGCGAGTACGTCGACATGGTCTCCGAGGGCATCCTCGACCCGGCCAAGGTCACCCGCTCGGCGCTGCAGAACGCCGCCTCCATCGCGGCGCTGTTCCTCACGACCGAGGCGGTCGTGGCGGACAAGCCCGAGAAGGCCCCCGCCGGCATGCCCGGCGGTGGCGACGGCGGCATGGGCGGCATGGACTTCTGACCCGCCCCTGAGTCACCGGCGGTTTCCCTGGGCCCCCAGGGAAACCGGCACACCCCCAGCGTTGCGACGCTGGGGGTGTGCACGTTTAACAGGGGGCCCAGGGAATCAGCGGCTCAGCGCACGTCGAAGGGTCGGAACTGGACGCTGATCCGCGGGCCCACCGGGCGGGCGGTCTTGAGCACCGCGTGCTCCCAGGTGCGCTGGCAGGAGCCGCCCATCACCAGCAGGTCGCCGTGGCCGAGGGCGAAGCCGAGGGACGGGCCACCGGTGCGCGGGCGCAGCGACAGGCGTCGCGCCTCGCCGAGGGACAGGATCGCCACCATGGTGTCCTGGGTGCTGCTCCGGCCGATCCGGTCGCCGTGCCAGGCGACGCTGTCGCGACCGTCGCGGTAGAAGCACATGCCCGCGCTCGTGAAGGGCTCCCCGAGCTCGTCGCGGTAGTGCGCGGAGAGCGCCTCGCGCGCCTGGGAGAGCAGCGGGTCCGGCAGCACCTCGCCGTCACCGTAGAACTTGAGCAGGCGCGGCACCGCGACCTCGTTGTCCCACATCACGCGGCGCTCGGCGTGCCAGGGCACCTCGCGCACGAGCCGGACGAAGAGCTCCTCGGAGCCGGACACCCAGCCCGGGCGTACGTCGACCCAGGCCCCCCGGCTCAGGTGGCGGCGGGTCGTCGTGCCGCGGAGGGGGCCGAGCCGCGCGCCGGAGGGCAGGGAGTCGACGGCCGCGCTGTCGGCGGGCGGGATGTCGAAGAGCGAGGTCTGGAAGTCCACCGTCATGACGCCACGCTACGCGTGTTCGAACAGGTGTTCTAGTCCCGAGAGGTGCGCCGGATCCGGATGGGCCCGGTGGCCGACGCCGGGTCCACCACCCGGCCGCCCTGCGTGATCACGACGAGGTGCTCGTCCACCAGCCGCCGGGCCGCCCGGCGTGCCGGCTCCATCAGGTCGCGCCACTGCTCCGGGTCGGCAGCCCGGGCCGCCTCGGAGGGACAGATCGTCGCGCCGTCGGCACGCCGGTCGAGGAGCTCGAGGATGAGCTCCGCAAGTCCCTCCTCGCTCGTGGACACCTGCCCAGTCTGCCCCGGCGCCGGTCCGGTGCAACCGCAGGCACGACGAGCGGGGTGACGTGCCGGTCCCCGGACTACGTTGGGCTCCAGCGCGCCGACCGGCGGGCCGTCGTCCCCAGGAGGGAGCACCCGTGACCGAGCACCCGCCGGTGGTGGCGGATCCCCGGCGCCCCGCGGCTCGTGCCGTCGACCTCACGAAGACGTACGGCACCGGCGACGCCACGGTGACGGCTCTCGACGCGGTGAGCGTGGAGCTGTACGCCGGGGAGCTCACCGCCGTGATGGGGCCCTCCGGCTCGGGCAAGTCCACGCTCATGCACTGCTGTGCCGCTCTGGACAGCCCCACCAGCGGCAGCGTGTACGTCGGCGACACCGAGCTCAGCGGGCTCAAGGACAAGGAGCTGACCCGGCTGCGCAGGGACGAGATCGGCTTCGTCTTCCAGTCCTTCAACCTGGTGCCGACGCTCACCGCCGAGGAGAACATCACCCTGCCGCTGTCCATCGCGGGCCGCCGCCCCGACCCGGACTGGTACCGGACGGTGATCGACACCGTCGGTCTGCGCGACCGCCTCGGGCACCGTCCCAACCAGCTCTCCGGCGGCCAGCAGCAACGGGTCGCCGTGGCTCGGGCGCTCGCCAGCCGGCCCTCGATCGTGTTCGCCGACGAGCCCACGGGCAACCTCGACTCCCGTTCCGGCGCGGAGGTGCTGACGCTGCTGCGCCGCTCGGTCGACGAGTTCGGGCAGACGATCGTGATGGTCACGCACGACCCGGTGGCCGCGGCGTACACCGACCGGGTGGTCTTCCTCGCCGACGGAAGGGTCGTCGAGGAGCTCCGCGACCCGAGCCGCGAGTCCGTCCTCGCGCTGATGACCAGCATGGACGCTCGGGCGCCGGCCCGCGTCGCTCCCGACCTCCGCTGAGCCGGCCGCCGTCGCGCCGAGATCGCTCCCGGCGTACGCCCGGAGCCCTTCCAGCGACCAGCCGCTAGGGTGAGCAGCGGGGGGAGGGGAGCGTTCTCGTGAGTGAGGTGTTGGCGTCCGACCGGCAGCCCGGCGTGCGCAAGCACGTCCAGGTGCGCGAGTACGTCCGCGAGCTCATCACGGGCGCCGACGCGGGGAGCCCGGCACCCTCCGAGCGGGAGCTCGTGCAGCAGTTCGGGGTGGCCCGGATGACGGTGCGACAGGCCCTCGACGCCCTCGTCGCGGAGGGCCTCCTGGAGCGGGTGCCCGGCCGCGGGACGTTCGTGGCGCGGGCCAAGCTCGACGTGCAGGTGCGGCTGTGCAGCTACACCGAGGAGATGGCGCGGCGCGGCATGAAGCCGGAGTCGCGGACCCTCCTCGCCAGGATGGAGTCGGCGGGGCCAGGGGTGGCACGGGCGCTGGAGATCGACGAGGGCGACATGGTGGTGCACTGGCAGCGGCTGCGGCTCGCCGACGACGTGCCGATGTGCGTGGAGGACGCCTACTTCGCCGACAGCGTCGTCCCCAACTTCCTCGACCAGAGCCTGCCGGTCAGCCTCTACGCCGAGCTCCAACGACGTGACCTGCTGCCTACCTGGGGCGAGGACTCCGTCGGCGCGGCGCTGGCCCGCCCCGAGGAGGCGGAGCTGCTCGACATCGAGGCGCACGACCCCGTCCTGCGGATCGCGCGGCGAGCGTTCGCGGCAGAGCGCGCGGTCGAGGTCTCCCGGTCCACCTACCGTGCCGACCGGTTCACGCTGTGGGTGCCGCTGACCCGTCCCGCTGCTCCGGTGGCCGCGCGCCGCTGAGCGTCCTGATGGACGACCCGACGCTGCCGGTGCTCGAGCGGACCGACGCGAGGTCGGTGGCAGCCTGGTGACCCCGGGCCTCTCGTCCTCGTGCACCGCCGGGCTGCTGCTCGCGGCAGGGGCCGGCCGGCGGATGGGCGGGCCCAAGGCGCTGCTGCGCGACCGCGACGGCACGACGTTCCTGCTCCGTGCGGTGCGGCGGCTGCAGCAGGCGGGCTGCGCGCCGGTGGTCGTCGTGCTGGGGGCCTCTGCCGACGAGGGCCGCGCGGCGCTCGCCGAGGCCGGCCGGTCCGGGCCGCCGGTGCGGGTCGTGGTGGCCGGCGACTGGGCCGAGGGACTGGGCGCGTCGCTGCGCGCCGGCCTCGCGGAGCTGGCCGCGCTGCCCCCAGAGGTCGAGACCGTGCTGGTGACCCTGGTGGACCTGCCCGACGTCGGGGTGCCGGTGCTCCGCCGGGTGCTCGGCGCCGGTGGCGGCGCGAGTGGGCTGGTGCGGGCGTCGTACCACGGGCGTCCCGGCCATCCGGTGCTGCTGGGCCGCGACCACTGGGACGGGGTGGCCGGCGCGGCGCGCGGCGACGAGGGGGCGAGGGGCTACCTGACCGCTCACGGCGTCGTGGGCTGTGAGTGCGCCGACCTGGCCACCGGCCGCGACGTGGACCGCCCCGCCGACCTCTGAGGCCGGCCGCGACGGGGGGCCGGCGACCGTTGTCGTCCCGGTGGACGACAACGGCGGCGCTCCGCCGCTCAACGCAACCGTTTCCGTCCGCATGGACGACAACCGCACCCGACCGCCGGGTGCGCTGACCCCCTGATGGGCGATGCTGTCCCCATGCGGGACATCCCCACGCCCGGCTCGCCGCAGGAGCTCGCCGAGCTGCTCGGCGGCACCGGCTACCTGTGCGACGAGTCGCTGGCGACCATCGGCTACCTGGCCCTGGTGATGCAGCGACCGCTGCTTCTCGAGGGCGAGCCGGGGACCGGCAAGACCGCGCTCGCCGAGGCGTTCGCCGCCTCGCTCGGCATCCCGCTGGTGCGGCTGCAGTGCTACGAGGGCATCGACGCGGGACAGGCGCTCTACGACTGGGACTTCCCGCGCCAGATCCTGCACCTGAGAGCGCTCGAGGCGGCGGGAGCCCTCGGCGGGGGGACGGTGACCGATGCGGAGGCTGCCGAGCACTCGCTGTTCGATGAGCGCTTCCTGCTGGCCCGCCCCGTGCTGCGGGCCCTGCGCGAGAGTCCCGCGGTGCTGCTGGTCGACGAGATCGACCGGGCCGACGACGAGTTCGAGGCGTTCCTCCTCGAGGTGCTCTCGACCTACCAGGTGACCATCCCCGAGCTCGGCACCGTCCGCGCGGCGACCCCGCCGGTCGTGGTGCTCACCTCCAACCGGACCCGAGAGGTGCACGACGCGCTGAAGCGGCGCTGCCTCTACCACTGGGTCGAGCACCCCGGCCTGGACCGAGAGGTCGAGATCGTCCGGAGCCGGGCGCCGGAGGTCTCCGAGGTGCTGGCCCGCCAGGTGGCCACGCTGGTGCAGCGGCTGCGTACGACGGGCGGCCTGCTGAAGCCGCCCGGCGTCGCGGAGACCCTGGACTGGGCGCGGGCCCTGGACGCGCTCGGCACCCGCGAGCTCGACGTCGAGTCCGCCGCCCGGACGCTCGGCGCGGTGGTCAAGTACCGCGAGGACGCGCAGCGGGTCCGCCAGGCGCTGGACCGGATGCTCGCCGGGTGAGCACCACCGGCAGCGGGTCAGGGGTCCTCGGCGCGGCAGCGCGCCACCAGGCCGACGAGCTGCTGGTCGGCTTCGCCCGGGCGCTGCGCGCAGCCGGCGTCCCGGTCACCTCCGACCGCACCCGGACCTTCCTCGAGGCCACGTCGCTGGTGGGCCTGGGCGACCAGCGATCGACGTACTGGGCAGGGCGCGCCACTCTCTGCTCGGCCCCCGACGACCTGGACCGCTACGACCAGGTGTTCACGGCCTGGTTCCTGTCCCAGGACAGGCCCGTGCCCCGAGCCCCCCGAGACCAGCGGACCGTTCGGCAGGCGGCGCTCGACAGCCCCGACGGCGGCGCCGGCAGCGACCTCGACGAGGACGTGCTCCAGGCGATGGCCAGCGAGCAGGAGGTGCTCCGGCACCGCGACGTCGCCGACCTGTCACCCTCGGAGAAGGCGCGTCTGGGATCGCTGTTCGAGACGCTGCACCCCCGGGCGCCGCAGCGGTCCGCGCTGCGCCGCACACCGTGGCGGCGGGGCCAGGTCGACACCCAGCGCACGCTGCGCCAGATGCTGCGCCGGATGGGGGAGCCCGGCGAGATCGCCTGGCGGCGGCGTGCCCACCGGCCCCGGCGGGTGGTGCTGCTGCTCGACGTCTCCGGGTCGATGAGCGGGTACGCCGACGCGCTGCTCCGGCTCGCGCACCGGTTCACCCACCCCGGACCCGGCCGGGCCGCCGGCAGGGGTGCGCCGCCGCGTGTCGAGACGTTCACCATCGGCACCAGGCTCACCCGGCTCACCCCGGCGATGCGGCTGCGCGACGTGGAGCGGGCCATCGTCGCCGCCGGCGAGACCGTGCCGGACTGGTCCGGCGGCACCCGGCTGGGCGAGACGCTGCGGATCTTCCTGGACCGGTGGGGGCAGCGGGGACTGGCTCGCGGCGCGGTGGTGGTCGTGTGCAGTGACGGCTGGGAGCGCGGCGACGCGGCCCTGCTCGCGGAGCAGATGCAGCGGCTGCACCGGATGGCGCACCGGGTGGTCTGGGTCAACCCGCACGTCGGCAAGGCAGGCTATCTCCCCGTGCAGCAGGGAATCGTCGCCGCCCTGCCCTACGTTGACGATCTGGTGGCGGGCCACTCGCTCGCCACGTTCGGCGAGCTGATCGAGGTGGTTGCCCGTGCGTGAGGTGCTCCCCGAGCTGGTGGGCTGGTGGCGCGAGGGCCGGACAGTCGGCGTCGGGACCGTGGTCGCCACGTTCCGCTCGGCGCCCCGGCCACCGGGGGCGTCGATGCTGGTCGGCCCGGCCGGTGAGGCGGTCGGGTCGGTGTCCGGTGGCTGCGTCGAGGGCGCGGTCTACGAGCTCGCGCAGGAGATCGTGGCGACCGGGCAGCCCAAGCTCCAGCGCTACGGCGTCAGCGACGACGACGCCTTCGCCGTGGGTCTGACCTGCGGCGGCATCCTGGACGTGTACGTCGAGAAGGTGGACCAGCAGACCTTCCCCGAGCTCGGCTCGATCGCCGACGACGTCGCGGCCGGACGACCGGTCGCGGTGGCCACGGTGGTGGAGCACGTGGACCCGGCGTGGACCGGTCGGCGGGTCGTCGTACGCCCCGGTGGCGACAGGCTCGACCACCCGGAGACGTCCGGGTCCCTCGGCTCGGACCGCGCGGACGCTGCCGTCGCCGACGACGCGCTCGGGATGCTGGCCTCGGGGCACAGCCAGACGCTGACCTACGGTCCGGACGGCGAGCGCCGCGGAGAGGGCATGCGGGTGTTCGTGTGGTCCTTCGCGCCGGCGCCGCGGATGCTCGTGTTCGGCGCCATCGACTTCGCCGCCGCCGTCGCCCGGATGGGCAACTTCCTGGGCTACAAGGTGACGGTGTGCGATGCGCGACCGGTGTTCGCCACCACGTCGCGTTTCCCGTCCGCCGACGAGGTGGTCGTCAAGGGGCCGCACAAGTACCTCCGCGATGAGATCGCGGCCGGCCGCATCGACTCGCGCACCGTGCTGTGCGTGCTGACCCACGACCCCAAGTTCGACGTGCCGCTGCTCGAGGTGGCGCTCCGGGAGGCGCCGGGCGACGGGGTGGCGTACGTCGGGGCGATGGGCTCCCGCCGCACCCACGAGGACCGGACCGCGCGGCTGAGGGAGGCCGGTCTCACCGACGACGAGCTGGCCCGGCTGTCCTCGCCGGTCGGCCTGGACCTGGGCGCCCGCACCCCGGAGGAGACCGCGGTCAGCATCGCAGCGGAGATCATCGCGCTGCGCTGGGGTGGCCGCGGCGAGCGGCTGGCGACCACCGAGGGGCGGATCCACCACTGACGGGACCGCTCGGGACCCCCGAGCCACGGCTGTCGCGTGACTGTCGAGATTGCCCGGCTGTGACCCTTGTGTCAGCGGGTCCGAGCGGCGACGATCGGGGCCTACCGCACCCACTTCACGACCCCGGCACGACCGAGCCCAGGAGAACACCCCCGATGACCCGGATCACCGTCACCGTCGACGGAGCCACGTACTCCGACGACGTCGAACCCCGCATGCTCCTCGTCCACTACCTGCGCGAACGGCTCGGCAAGACCGGGACGGTCGTCGGCTGCGACACCAGCAACTGCGGTGCCTGCACCGTCCACCTGGGCGGGCGCAGCGTGAAGTCGTGCAACGTCCTCGCGGTACAGGCCGACGGGGCGGTGGTGACCACGGTCGAGGGCCTGGCGCAGGACGGCGAGCTGCACCCCGTGCAGGCGGCGTTCCACGAGTGTCACGCGCTGCAGTGCGGCTACTGCACCCCCGGCATGATCATGCAGTCCATCGACCTGCTCAACGACAACCCGTCGCCGTCGGAGGACGAGATCCGCTCCGGGCTCGAGGGCAACCTGTGCCGGTGCACCGGCTACCACAAC
>DASQDP010000172.1:0-9013 GCA_035634095.1 Nocardioidaceae bacterium
AAGCCAGAAACGCCCGGACAGGACCGGCTCCCCCTGCGCCGCCCGGACTGGGCCGCCGCGTCGTGAAGGAGGCCAGGAGCCGAGCAGCCGCTCCGCCTGGGCCGGGCGTGCACGTGCCGCTGAGGGTCCTCGACCGCATCCATCGTCCCGATGACGGTTCCGCGCGGTGGCACTCACCAGCTGCCCCGGGACGCCGCAGGTCCCCGGGGCGGCTGGGACCACCCGAGGGCCCGCCCCGGCCACCAGGACCCCGTCCGCCTCGCGTGAGGGAGTCAGGGCCACGTCCAGAGCCGGGCGGAGTCCATCGACACCGACCAGACCCTGCTGACACCATGCGCGCGTCCGCCACCGGTGTCGCTGGCCGGGGGTGCTCGTCGACAGCAGGTGAGAACCGGCCCGTCAGGGGAGATGGTCATGGCCGGCCCACTGATCATGACCAAGCTGCAGGTTCCTCGGCGGCGCCGCGCCCTGGTCGCGCGTCCACGACTGAACGAGCGCCTGAGCCGTGTGGACGAGTCGGCACTGACGCTGGTGTCGGCGCCGGCCGGGTTCGGGAAGACGACAGCGCTGAGGGAGTGGCTGGCCGCCGCCCCTGCCGAGGAGCGGTCGGTGGCGTGGCTCTCACTCGACGAGCGGGACAACGATCCGGTGCTGTTCTGGACGTACCTGGTCGCCGCGCTGCAGACCGCGGCGGACGGGGTCGGCGCCGGAGCGCTGGCGCTGCTGCAGTCGCCGCAGTCGTCCCTGGACGCGGTCCTCACGACGCTGGTGAACGACCTCTCCGCCATCCGGGACGACCTGGTCCTGGTGCTCGACGACTACCACGTCATCGAGGCGCCCGAGGTGCACGACGGGATGACGTTCCTCCTGGAGCACCTGCCCCCGCAGGTCCACCTGGTGATCGCCGGCCGCGCCGACCCGGCGCTGCCGTTGGCGCGGTGGCGGGGACGCGGTGACCTCGTCGAGGTCCGCGCCGCCGATCTGCGCTTCACGGCGGACGAGACCGCGTCGTACCTCGACGTCGCCATGGGACTGGCGCTGACCGCGGACGACGTGGCGGCGCTGGAGAGCCGCACCGAGGGGTGGATCGCCGCGCTGCAGCTGGCGGCGTTGTCGATGCAGGGCCGCGACGACGTCACCGGCTTCATCGCCGGGTTCGCCGGGGACGACCGCTACGTCGTGGACTACCTGGCCGCGGAGGTCCTGCAACGCCAGCCCGAGCAGAGGCGGAGCTTCCTGCTGCAGACCTCCATCCTCAGCCGGCTGACCGGCCCGCTGTGCGACGCGGTCACCGGCCGGGACGGCGGTAAGGGGATGCTGGAGGCCCTCGACCGGGGCAACCTCTTCCTGGTTCCGCTCGACGACCGGCGCCGCTGGTACCGCTACCACCACCTGTTCGCCGACGTCCTGCAGGTGCACCTGCAGGACGAGCAGCCCGACGCCGTCAGCGACCTGCACCGGCGGGCCAGCGACTGGTACGAGCGCACCGGGGACCGTGCGGAGGCGGTCCGCCACGCGCTGGCCGGCGGGGACGTCGATCGAGCGGCCGACCTGGTCGAGCTCACGCTGCCGGCGCTGCAGCAGGGCCGGCAGGAGGCCACCCTGCGCCGCTGGCTCGAGGCGCTGCCGGACGAGGTGGTCCGCTCCCGGCCCGTGCTCAGCGTCGGGTACGCCGGGGCACTCATGGTCCGGGGCGAGATCGAGGGCGTCGAGGCGCGCCTGCGGGACGCCGAACGGTGGCTGGACACGACCACGGACAGCGGCCGGAGAACCCCAGCACCCGCCGCCGAGATGGTGGTCGTGGACGCCGAGGGCTTCCGTCGGCTGCCCAGCGCGATCGCCATGTACCGCGCCGGGCAGGCCCTGCTCCGCGGCGATGCGGCCGGCACCGTGAGGCATGCCCGGGCGGCCCTCGACCTCGCCGGGCCTGACGACCACCTCGGCTGCGGCAGGGCCGCCGGCCTGCTCGGCCTCGCGTACTGGACCGGCGGGGACCTCGACGCCGGGTACCGGTGGTACGCCGAAGCCGCGGCCAGCCTGCAGCAGGCCGGGCACCTGTCCGACGTGACCGGCTGCTCCATCGCGCTGGCCGACATCCGGATCACCCAGGGCCGGCTCGGCGAGGCGCTGCTCACCTGCGAGCGGGCGCTGCACCTGGTGACCCCGGAGACCGGCCCGGTGCTCCGCGGAGCGGCGGACATGCACGTGGGCATCGCCGGGGTGCTCCTGGAACGCGGCGACCTCGAGGCCGCCCGCCGGCACCTCGCCACGAGCAGCGACCTGGGCGAGCACGCCGGCCTGCCGCAGAACCCGTACCGCTGGCGGGTCGCGATGGCGCGCATCCGCGAGGCCGAGGGCGACCCCGACGGGGCGCTGACCCTCCTCGACGAGGCGCAGCGTCGCTACGTCGCTGACTACTTCCCCGACGTGCGGCCGGTACCGGCGCTGCGGGCGCGGGTGCACGCCCGGCAGGGCCGGTGGGCCGACGCGTTGGCCTGGGCGGAGGAACGGGGGTTGTCGGTCGGGGACGACCTGGACCACCTGCGCGAGTTCGAGCACCTCACCCTGGCCCGAGTGCTCGTGGCCCGGGACGCCGCCGGAGGTGGGAGGGGCTCGATGTCCGGGACCGTGCAGCTGCTGGAGCGACTCCTGCACGCGGCGGAGGACGGCGGGAGGACCGGCAGCGTCCTCGACGTGCTGGTGGTGCAGGCGCTCGCGCAGCAGGTGCGAGGTGACCTACCCGCGGCGCTCGCGACACTGCGGCGCGCGCTGGCGCTGGCCGAACCGCAGGGCCACGTCCGGTTGCTGCTGGACGAGGGTCCACCCATGGCCGCCCTGCTGCGAGCGGCCGCGGTGGAGGGGTCCGCCGCCGGCTACGCCCGTCGGCTCCTGGCGGCCCTGGAGACGTGTGGGGACGGCGCGCCGGTCCCGGGGGGCCTGATCGACCCGCTGAGCGCGCGTGAGCTCGAGGTGCTCCGGCTGCTCGGCAGCGACCTCGACGGGCCGGACCTCGCCCGCCGGCTGTTCGTGTCGGTCAACACCGTCCGGACCCACACCAAGAACATCTACGCCAAGCTCGGGGTGACCAACCGCCGCGCGGCGGTCCGGCGAGGTGCGGAGCTCGACCTGCTGGCGCGGACCCGCGACCGCCGCCCCGGACGCGCCGTCATCACCGACCGGTAGGCACCGGGCGCCCGCCCGGCTCGCTGTCGCGGCTGATCCGGCTCCGCTCACTCCGTCCTCCTCGGGCTCGGATCACCAACGCCGATCACCACACATGGTGATCCGCTCTCACCACCCCCCTTCCTACGTTTCGCGTGCACCGACGGACCGCCGGCCGAGAGCCATCCCGGCCGGCACCGGACAGGGGGACCCGATGACGAAGCAGACAAACGGCCGCTCGGCCGACTCGAGCCGCTACGAGATCCGCCTCGGGGGCCATCTCGAGTCCCGATGGGCCGCCTGGTTCGACGGGATGACCCTCACCCACGCCGACGACGGCACCACCGTCCTCACCGGTCCGGTGGTCGACCAGGCGGCGCTGCACGGCCTGCTGCGCAAGGTCCGCGACCTGGGCCTGCCGCTGTTCTCGGTCACGCAGATCGAGCCGTTCCCGCCGCACGCCTCCACCAGCTCACCCCATCAGCCCCGGAAGGAAGCGACATGACCATCACCGCGCACACCCCCGGAGCGACGCGACCGTCGCCCGACTCGATGCGCCGGACGTCCCTGGTCGCCGGCATCCTGTACCTGCTCACGTTCGTCTCGATCCCCACCCTCTTCCTGTACGACCCGGTGCGGGGGAACGCCGACTTCGTCCTCGGCGCCGGCAGCGACACCGGCGTGCGGTGGGCCGCCCTCTCCGAGGTCATCGTGGCCCTGGCCGGTATCGGCACGGCCGTGGTGCTGTTCCGGGTGGCGAAGCGGCAGAGCGAGACTGCCGCCCTCGGGTTCGTCACCGCCCGGGTCCTGGAGGCCGCCCTCATCCTCGTCGGCGTCGTCAGCATGCTCACGATCCTCACCCTGCGGCACGACGTCGCCGGAACCGCCGGCGCGGACCCGGCCTCGCTGGTCACGACCGGCCGCACCCTCGCCGCGACCTACGACTGGGCGTTCCTGCTCAGCCAGAGCCTGATGCCCGTCTTCAACGCGCTGTGCCTGGGCTACGTGATGTACCGGTCCGGCCTGGTGCCGCGCATCCTGCCCATCGTGGGGCTCGTCGGCGCCCCGCTGCTCCTCGCCTCCGACCTCGCGATCTTCTTCGGCGTCTACGACCGGATGGCCCCGATCGCCGCGCTCGCCGCGCTCCCGATCGCCGCGTGGGAGTTCTCGCTCGGCGTCTACCTGACCGTCAAGGGCTTCAAGCCCGCTGCAGTCACCGCGCTCACCTCGACCGACCGGGACCCCGAGCTGTCACCGGCCTGAGCGCGCACGTCCCCGGACCCGGCCGCCCCGCCCGAGCGGGACGGCCGGGTCCGGTCACGCCGGTACACGGGCAGGCGTGTGTGCACCCAGCTCGGGCCCGGCGACGATCCACGTCGTGCGCCCGTGGAGCGGCGGGGTCTTGGTGCCGTCGGTGAACCACACGACGACTCCTCCGTGGGCCCTGCAGCGCGAACGCACGACCCGGACCTGGCTCCCCTGCCTGGTCCTGGTCGGCCGGACCAGGGGGAGGCCGAAGTCGGTCCCGACGACGTCGGTGGTCAGGACCGGCTCCCCGGCGGGCAGATGGGACGTCGAGACGATGGTCATCGGAACCTCCTGGGCATCGAGCCGACCAGACGACCGCCCCCGGTGCTCGTTGTCCCGGGCAGCCGCTGTCGTGCGAACACGTGTTCGATTGTGCGCCCGGCGTCTGACGGATGTCGATCCCCCCTCGCTGGACGCGCGCCGACATCCGATGCCGTCGGCCCTCGCCGGGGTCTCCGGGCGAGCCCCGGGGGTGGCTGCACGACCGGGACACACCACCACGACGACCCGGCCTCAGCGACCGTCGACGACGGGGTGGGTCGGACGGCCGGTCCGCGCCCACACGACGACGTTCTCAGCCGCCTTGCGCCGCAGTTCGGCCTCGGACTCCTCGGAGTACCACGCGACGTGCGGTGAGAGCAGGGCGCGCGGGTGGCTGAGCAGCGGGTGGTCCGCGGGCGGCGGCTCCTCGGGGAGCACGTCGAGCGCGACGCCGGCGAGCCGGCCGTCCTCCAGCGCCTCGAACACCGCGTCGAGCTCGACGAGCCCCGCGCGAGCGGTGTTGACGAGGTGGGACCCGGGCGGCATCCGCGCGAGCAGCTCGGCCGCCACGAGGCCGTGCGACTCGGCGGTCAGCGGCAGGTGCAGCGTCACGGCGTGGCTCCGGGCGAACAGCTCCTCCAGCCCGGCCCGCTCGACGCCGGGAGGCCATGCGGCGTCCGGGAGGTGCGGGTCGTACCCCACACAGGCGCCGAACCAGGGCGCCGCCCGCTCTGCCGCCATCCGGCCGACACGGCCGAGCCCGACCACCCCGAGGGTCAGCCCGCCAGGTCGCCGCAGCTGCCCGCCGAGCCGGAAGTCCCATCGCCCTGCGTGCACCTCCCGGTCGTGTCCGGCCAGGTTGCGCAGGAGCGCCAGCAGCATCGCGACCGCGTGCAGCGCCACCTCGACGGTCCCGTGGTCGGGCACGTTGCACACCCAGACCCCCCGGGCGCGGGCGGCGTCGGTGTCCACGACGTCGACACCCACCCCGTAGCGGCTCACCAACCGCAGCCGGGGCAGCGCCTCCAGCACCTCTGCCGTGATGGGGGCGTACTGGACGATGACGGCGTCGACGTCCTGAGCGGCCGCGATGACGTCCGCCGCGGTCCGGCACCGTGCGGTGAGGAGTTCGTGACCGGCGGCGGCGAGGACGTCGGCCTCGATGTCGAGGACCCCGTACTCCGCGTCGGTGACGAGCACCCGCATCCCGCCCCTCCTCAGCCGACGGGGACCGCCACGGCGCGCTCGGCCGCAGCCGCGGCGTCGAACGACGACGGGACGGGGACCAGCGGCGGGCGCACGACCCCCATCGGGTGCCCGTGGCGCTGCTCGGCGATGCGCTTGAGCATCCCGGGAGCGACGAACTCCTTGGTCATCGCCCGCACCTGCTGGAGGTGGGCGGACAACGACGCGGCCTCCTCCGACCGGCCGCTGCGCACGTGCTCGTAGAGCGCGACGACCTGCTCGGGGACGATGTTGGCCAGCGCCGAGATCGAGCCGTGGGCGGTGAGCAGGCGGGCCGGCAGGTCGTCCTCGGTGCCGACGAGCACGCCCTTCCCCGCCGCGTGCACGGCCTCGGCGTAGCCCGCCTCGCCCCCGGAGTCCTTCACACCCCACACCGGCAGGCTCGTCACGAGCTCCGCGGGGACGGGCACCGCGTACTTGGGGATGTGGTAGACGACGACGGGGTGCCGGGTGGCGGCCAGCACGCGTTCGTAGAAGACCCGCAGGCCGTGGGCAGGCACCGGCCGGAAGTAGTAGGGCGGCAGCACCATGACCGCCCGCACGGGCAGGTCCTGCAGCTCGGCCAGGAGGTCGAGGGTGTCGGGCAGGTTCCCCTCGGCGACCGTCGGGACGACGTGCAGCGACCCCACCGCCGGGAGGAGTGCCTCGAGCACGGCCCGCTTCTCCCGTGTCGAGACGGAGGGGCCCTCGCCGTTCGTGCCGAACGGGATGACGCCGGTGACCCCCTGCTCGGCGAGCCACCCGACGTGGGCCAGGTAGGAGTCGACGTCGATGCTGAAGCGCTCGTCGTCGCGGAAGGGCGTCACGTTGGCGACGTAGACGCCCTCGAGGACGCCGGCGGGGTCGGAGGACTGCATCGTCATCTCCCGAGGTCGACGGTCTGGTCCAGGAACGCGGTCAGTTCGCGGCGACTCGGCAGGCCCTCGTAGTCGCCCAGGTTCTGCACGCAGAAGGCCCCCATGGCGTTGGCCGTCCGCAGACGATCCGCCGGGTCGAGGCCCCACAGGGTGGCGGCGAGGTAGCCGGCGGCGAACGCGTCCCCCGCCCCGATCGGGTCGAGCTGGCGAGCCGGGAAGCCCGGGGCGGCCAGCCGCTCGCCGTCCACCACCGCTGCGCAGCCGCGCGCGCCGAGCTTGAGCACGACGTCGCGGGTCCCGGCGTCGGCGAGGCGCTCCAGGCAGGCCTCGTCCCAGCCCCACAGGGTGCGGGCCTCCTCGTCCCCGACGAGCAGGACGTCGACGTGCGGCAGCAGCGCCTCGGTGGCGGCGCGGGCGGCCGCCGGCTCCCACAGCCGGCTGCGGTAGTTGACGTCGTAGCTCACCCGCACGCCCGCCTCGCGGGCCGTCCGCGCCGCCCACGTCAGGAACTCGGCGGACTCCGGCGACAGCGCCCCGGTGATCCCCGTGAGGTGCAGGAAGGCGGCGCCGTCGAGGACCGCCGGGTCGAAGGCCCCCGGGGCGAGGGTGGAGGCCGCCGAACCACGGCGGTAGTAGTACACCCGCAGCGCGCCGGCGACCTCCTCCCGCAGGTAGAGCCCGGTCGGCCGGTCCGGGACCCGGCGCACGGCGCTGGTGTCGACGCCCTCGGCGCGCACCCTGTGCAGAACCAGCTCACCGAGCTCGTCCTCGCCCAGGGCGCTCACCCAGCTGGCCGGGACGCCGAGGCGTGACAGTCCGATGGCCACGTTGCTCTCCGCGCCGCCGATCGAGAGGGTCACCGCGCCGGCGTGCCGCAGCCGGCCGGGGGCCGTGGGGACGACGAGCACCATCGTCTCCCCCGCGGTGACCACCCGGGGGACGGCGTCCGCGCCCTGCGCCGCCATCCCCCCGGCTCACCCACCGAAGAGGTTCTGCAGCTGCTGGTTGAAGGTGAGCACGGACAGGAAGCCGAAGAGCAGGAACGCCCAGACGAGGGCGGCGATCCGGACGGCGCCCGGGCGGATCTCCCGCGGCAGGACGCGCCGGTTCACCAGCAGCAGCAGCGCCGAGTAGATGAACATCATCAACCCGCCGGTCACCGCCGAGATGACCAGCAGGACCAGCGGCTGCGACAACCCGGACAGCAACACGATGCAACCGATCGCGACCAGGCCCCAGACGAGGGCGAAGTAGATCTTGCTCTCGTTCGCGTTGCGGAGGTAGGCGGTCTTGAGGACGTCGGCGCCGAGCCGGCTGGTGTAGTCGACGATGCCCAGTGCGGCGGCGAACAGCGAGAAGGCGCCGATGATCCAGAAGAAGGTGCCGAACCAGCCGCCGACGGTGGCGTTGAGCACCTCCCCCTCCACCTGGAGGAACGAGATGTCACTGGCCAGCCCCTCCCGGCCGAACACGGTGGCGTAGGCGAGCAGCGAGGTGAACAGGATGGTGAGGAAGCTGATCAGCACGAAGGTGGTCAGCTGCTCGGTGTTGGCGAACCGCCACCAGCGGCGCCACCGGCCGAGGTTCTCGGGGGTCGGCTCGAACACGAACCCGGTCGAGGGTGCGGCCTCCGGGTGGCCGGTCACCGGGCTGACGATCCGCGGGACGTAGGCGCCCATGCCGAAGCGCTTGTCGCGGATCCAGTTGCTCTGGCACAGGTTCTGCCCGCCGCCGGCCCCGGCGAACGCCAGCGCCCCCAGCAGCAGCGCGAACCCGAGCTCCTCGTAGGGCAGCGCCGCGTTGGTGACGATCTGCGGCACGTCCGCCCACGCCGACGCGCCGATCGCGGCGACCGAGGCGACGGCGATGAGCAGCAGGACGGCCGCGACCTTGACCATCTCGATCTTCTCGAGCGCCTGGTACACCACCGGCGCCATGGTCAGGACGACGCCGATCAGCAGCAGCATGCCGATGGCGATCGGCACCACGCTGCCGCCGACCAGGTAGGTGACCAGGGTCGCCGAACTGGTCACCCACCCCGGCCAGATGTTGGCGAAGTAGGCCAGGATCGCGAACACCAGGCCCCAGTGCCGCCAGTACCGGCTGAAGCCGGTGAGCGCGGTCTCCCCGGTGGCGAGGGTGTAGCGCTCGATCTCCATGTTGAGGAAGTACTGGGTGGC
>DASQDP010000173.1:0-1910 GCA_035634095.1 Nocardioidaceae bacterium
GGCCAACCAGGTCATCGCCAAGAACACCGGGCGCCGTCCCAAGAACCTGTGGACCGACGCCGGCGACGGCGAGCTGATCGAGGGCTACGTCGCCGAGAACGAGCACGACGAGGCCGCCTGGGTCGCCGAGCAGATCGACGCCCTGGTCGACGAGGGGGAGGCCAAGCCGAAGGACATCGCGGTCTTCTACCGGACCAACAACGCCTCCCGTGTCTTCGAGGAGGTGTTCATCCGCGTCGGCATGCCGTACAAGGTCGTCGGCGGGGTGCGCTTCTACGAGCGCAAGGAGGTCCGCGACGCGCTGGCCTACCTCAAGCTGGTCGCCAACCCGGCCGACGTCGTCAGCCTGCGCCGGGTGATCAACGTGCCCAAGCGGGGGATCGGCGAGAAGGCCGAGTCCTGCATCGAGTCCTTCGCCGACCGGGAGCGGATCGCCTTCGCCAGCGCCCTGCGCCGCTGCTCGGAGGTCAACACCCTCGCCCCGCGGTCGCTCAAGGCGATCCAGGAGTTCGTCGCGCTGCTGGAGGAGTTCGAGCAGCTGGTGGAGACCGGGTCGGGTCCGGCCGCGCTGCTGGAGAGCATCCTCGACCGCACCGGCTACCTCGCCGAGCTGCAGGCCAGCACCGACCCACAGGACGAGGGACGCGTCGACAACCTCAACGAGCTCATCTCGGTGGCCGCCGAGTTCGAGGCGGCCAACCCGGGCGGCTCGGTCACCGACTTCCTGGAGCAGGTGTCGCTGGTGGCCGACGCCGACCAGATCCCCGTCGCCGGGGACGACGCCGGCGTGGTCACGCTGATGACCCTGCACACCGCCAAGGGCCTGGAGTTCCCGGTCGTCTTCCTGACCGGCATGGAGGACGGCGTCTTCCCGCACCTGCGCGCGCTCGGTGACCCGCGCGAGCTGGAGGAGGAGCGCCGGCTGGCCTACGTCGGCATCACCCGCGCGCGGCAGCGGCTGTTCATCTCCCGTGCGACGGTGCGCACCAGCTGGGGGCAGCCGGCCTACAACCCGCCGTCCCGCTTCCTCGACGAGCTGCCGGGTGACACCATGCAGTGGGCGGGCAAGGAGCCGGTGCCCGCGCCGAGCACCGGGTACCGCACCGCGCAGCAGCGGGTGGCGGCCACCGGGCTGTCCACCGGCGGGCTGCGCGGCGGCGCGGGCAACCGGCCGGTCATCTCCGTCGACATCGGCGACCGGGTCAGCCACGACGCCTTCGGGCTGGGCACCGTCGTCGAGGTCACCGGCGCGGGCGACAAGGCCCAGGCGACGGTCGACTTCGGCTCCGGCGGCACCAAGCGCCTCGTCCTGCGCTATGCGCCCTTGGTGAAGCTGTAGGGCCCCGCTCGTCAAGCTCTGACCGAGCGAGGGACGTCGGCCGGCGGTCGTCGGGGTCACTGCTGCGGTCCGTCGTGTGGTCCCGCGGCGCTGCAGCACCGCAGGAGCGCAGGCAGGACCGCAGGAGCGGGCCGGAGACGACGGATCAGATGACGACGCCGCGCTCGGCGAGGAACTCCTGGGGGTCGATCGGGCGGCCGTTCATGCTCCCGCCGTGGATCTGGTAGTGCAGGTGCGGCCCGGTCGACTGGCCCTCGTTGCCGATCGTGGCGATCTGGTCGCCGGCGTGCACCAGGTCACCGGCCTCGACCGCGTAGTAGCGCATGTGGCCGTACACGTGCACGTTGCCGTCGGCGTCCTGGATGTAGACCGCGTTGCCGTACCCGGAGGCTCGCCCGGCGCGGACGACGACCCCGTCGGTCGCCGAGAGGATCGGCGTGCCCAGCGGCCCGGCGAGGTCGATGCCGTAGTGCATGGTGCCCCAGCGCATGCAGAAGCAGGTGGTGAGCCGACCCTGCGTGGGCAGCACGGTCTCCGGCTCGCGGGCGGCGCGGGAGGCGGCCAGCTCGCC
>DASQDP010000174.1:0-4837 GCA_035634095.1 Nocardioidaceae bacterium
GATGACGCCGACGACCTTGGCCTGCGACTCCTCGACCGTCCGGGTGCGGACCGGGCCGAGCAGCTCGATCTCCTCGGCGAGGTTCTCCGCGGCGCGCTCGGACAGGTTCCGGACGACCTTGTCGCGGACGTCGGGGCGCACACCCTTGAGCGCCGTGGCCAGGTCGTTGGCCTCGACCTCGCGCAGCACCAGCTGCAGCGAGCGGTCGTCGATGGAGACGATGTCCTCGAAGACGAACATCTGCGCGCGGACCTGCTCGGCCAGCTCCGGATCGGTGCTGTCCAGCCACTCGAGGATCGAGCGCTCGGTGGGCCGCGGCGAGCGGTTGATGATCTCGACGAGCGTCTCGACGCCGCCGACGGTGCTCATGTCCTGGTGCGCCAGCAACGACCCCATGCGCCGGCCGAGCTCCTCCTCGACCAGGCGGACCATCTCCGGGGAGGTGCGGTCCATGGTCGCGATGCGGTGCGCGACGGCGGCCTGCTGCTCCGGGGCGAAGCCGGAGAGCACCTCGGCCGACTGCGCGGCGGTCAGGTGCGCCAGCACCAGGGCGATGACCTGCGGGTGCTCGTCCTTGAGGAAGGTCACCAGCTGGCGGACGTCGGCGTTGCGCAGCGAGGCGAAGGGCACCTCGGTGTAGACGACGTTGAGCCGGGACAGGATGCCGTCGGCCTTGTCCTCGCCGAGGCCCGCCGCGAGGATCTCGCGGGCGAACTCGACGCCCCCGCGCCCCACGAACCGCTGGGCGGTCATGAGGTGGTGGAACTCCTCGAGGACGCCGTCGACGTCGTCGGGCTCCACCGCCCCGAGCTTCATCAGCTCGCGGGTCAGCAGTTCGACCTCGCGCGGGCGCATTTTGGCCAGCAGCGCGCCGGCCTCCTCCTTGGACAGCTGGGCGATGAAGACCGCGGCCTTGCGCAGGCCCGGCAGGCCCGGCTTCTCGCGCACCGCGGGGAGGACGGCGGTCTGTGCGGCCGCCGGGGCCATCCCGACCATCTGTTCGACCGATGCCAGCGTCACTTCACACCGCTCTCGCTCAGCCAGCCACGCAGCATGGCGGCCACCTCGTCGGGCTTCTCACTGACCATCGTGGCGATCTCGCCGCGGACCCGGGCCCGCTCGGCGGCCTCCAGCTCCAGCGCGGCGTTGTCGACGACCGGCACCGCCCGCGTGCTCTCGATGCGGATGCGGTCGAGCTCGGCCATCACGTCGTCGGTGAGCTCCAGCGCCTCGTAGTCCTCCTCCTCGTCGTCCTGCCCGCGCCGGGAGCGCAGCCAGACGACGAGCACGAGCAGGGCGATGCCGAGGGCGATGCCGCCGGTCCGGATCAGCGACCACAGCTGCGCCTGCTGCTCGGCCTCCTGGGCCGCGGCGAGCTCCTCCGCGGCGCGGTCGGCGGCGGTGGTGTCGAAGGCCATCGAGGCGACGGTGATGTCGTCCCCGCGGGCGATGTCCAGGCCGACGGCGTTCCCGACGAGGTCCTGGAGCTGCGCCTGGTTGAGGTTGCCGGCGACGGCCTCGTCCATGACGACGGAGACGGTCAGCCGGTTGATCGCGCCGGGCGTGGCCTCCACGGTCTCGACCGTCGTGCCGACGGCGTTGTTCGCGGTCGTGGACTCCTTGTTGTACGTGGAGTCCCCGGCCCCGGCGCCCGCGTCGGCCTGGTTCTCCGGGCCGAGGATGCCGCCGACGGCGGCGCCGTTGCCGGTGTACTCCTCGGTCGTCGTGCTCTCCGAGATGGGCGGGGTGCCCTGCTCGTAGGTGTGCGTCTCCGAGGTGGTGCTGCGCTGGTCGAGGTTCAGGTCGGCGCGCACCGAGACGCGCGCGCGGCCGGGGCCGAGGAGCGGGTCGAGGACCGCCTGGGCGTTGGACGCCAGCCGGGCCTCGTAGTCCTGCTCCATCTGCGAGCGGGCGTCGCCGGCGGCGGAGGTGACGCCCTGGCCGGGGGCCGACAGCACCGCGCCGGTGGCGTCGGCGACGGTGACCTGCTCGGGGTCCATGCCCTCGATGCTCGAGGAGACCAGGTTGGTGACCGCCTGGACCTGGCCGCTGTCCAGCGAGGTGCCGGCCGCCAGGTCCAGCAGCACCGAGGCGGTGGGCTCGGCCTGGTCGGAGGCGAAGACCTCCTCCTCGGGCAGCGCCACGTGCACGACGGCGGTGTTCACGCCCTCGATCGACTCCAGCGTCCTGGCCAGCTCGTCCTGCAGCGCGCGCTGGTAGGTGACCTGCTGCTGGAACTCGCTGGTGGTGATGCCCTGCTCGTCGAGCAGCGCGTAGCCGGTGTCGTTGCCGGCGGGCAGGCCCTTGCCGCTCATCGACAGCCGCAGGTCGTAGACCTGCTCGTTCGGCACCATGATCGTCCCGCCGCCGTCGGCCAGCTCGTAGGCGACGCCCGCCGCGTTGAGCTCGTCGACGATCGCCGACGCGTCGGTGGAGGCGAGGTTGGAGAACAGCGGCGCGTACGTGGGGGCGGTGATCCACCGGTAGAAGAAGAACCCGCCGAGCAGCAGCCCGGCAGCGAGCAGGCCGATGACGACCTTCTGGCCGAGGCTGATCGTGGACAGCGCGGACCGGATCCGCTCCAGCGGCCCGGCGAGGGCGTCAGGCATCAGACCGGCATCCTCATGACCTCGTTGAAGGCCTCGACGGCCTTGTTCTTGACCGTCACGAGCATCTCGGTGGCGAGCTTGGCCTCGTTGGCCGCGATCATGTAGTCGTGCACGTCACGCAGGTCGCCGGTGGCAGCCTGGACGGCCAGGCCGTCGGACGTCGACTGCGTCGCCTGCAGCTGGTCCAGCGACGAGGCGAGGACGGAGGCGAAGCCGTTGTCGCCGGCCGCGGGGGCCTGGGCGACGGCGTCGGGCGCGCCGGTGACCCCGGCGAGCCCGGTGACCGCCGTGGGGAACGAGATGCCGCCGATGGGCGAGGTCATGATCACTACTTCCCGAGCTGGAGTGCGGCCTGGTAGGCGGTGGCGGCGCGCTCGACGACGGCGAGGTTCGCCTGGTAGCCGCGCTGCGCCATGATCAGCTGGGTCATCTGCTCGCCCAGGTCGATGTCGGGGTACCGCACGTAGCCGTTGGCGTCGGCGAGGGGGTGGTCGGGCTCGAACACCAGCCGGCCCTCGGCGCTGCCGTACTCGGCGCGGGCCACCCGGACCCCGCCCTCGCCGGACCCGTAGTCGACGGCCTGCGCCACGATCAGCCGCTCCCGGAACGCGTCCTGGTCGGTCGAGGTGACGTTGTTGACGTTGGCGATGTTGTCCGAGACGGCGTCCAGCCACTTGCGGTGGACGAGCAGCCCGGAACCGGAGATCCCCAGGGAGTCGAAGGTGCTCATGCTCGCTCCTCGCCGGCGCTCGTCGACCGCACTCGCACGGTGGCTCTGTACATGGATCCGCTCGCGAGCTCGCTCATGGTCACTGGGTCCGCAGCGCCGTGCGCATGACGTCGTACTTGCCGCCGAGGGCGTTGAGGGCCAGCTGGTAGCGCAGGCCCGTCTCGGTGGCGATGACCGTCTCGGCGTCGAGGTTGACGTTGTTGCCGTCGAGCCGGGTCGGCTCCATGGAGCGGCGGACCGTGCCGGTCGAGGCGGTCGGCGTCGAGCCACCGGCCAGCGCGCCGCGCAGGCCGGACTCGAAGTCGACCCGGCCGGCCAGGAAGCCCGGCGTCTGCAGGTTCGCGATGTTGTCGGCGGTGACCCGCTGCCGCTGGGCGAGCCCGTTGAGAGCGGTGTGCAGGGCCGACGAGGTGACGTCCCCGATCACGGGGCGGTTCCTCGGGCAGGGCAGCAGGACACGATCGGCCGCCGGGTACGCAGGAGACACTCGCGAGCGAGTGAGTGGTTCGCCGATCCGTGGCGAGAGGTGCGCTTTCCGTGCTGTGGGGTCATCGGCACGTGAGGTGGGCGGCCTGACCGGCCGGCCCCCACGGGAGTGGCCGCTGTCAGCCGGTGGGGTGGACGTGTCGACTGTGACTCGCGGTGCGTCACGGGGCGGGGTCGGGGAGGACGGTGCTGCGGAACGACACCGCCTCTGGAACGACACCGCCCCCCGGAGCGCCGGTGCCGGCGCCACGGGGGGCGGGGGAGTGCTGGGTCGATCTGCTGGGGAGCGTCTACAGGGCCCGGTCGATGTAGGAGGCGACCGGCCGGGGCGGGCCGTAGGACATCCGGGCGGCGACGTCGCGCTGCCGCCGGGACTGGATGATCCGCTCGACGAGCTCCTCGGCGACGGCGAGCTGGTGCTGCAGCAGCCGGGCGGCGCGCTCGCGGAGGTCCTCGGGCACCGGGCCCAGGGCGGCCGACGGCGGGACCCAGTCCTCGGCGCGGCGGCCCCAGGCGGCGATCTCGTCGTCCCGGTCGGAGCGGAGGGTGGACTCGGCGGCGAGCACCTCGCCCTCGAGGTCGTCGAGGACGGTGGCCCAGTCGCGGGACGTCCCCCCGCCGCCGGCCGCGGAGGCGCGGCCGGGGGTCATGCGGGGGTGGCGGCCAGCGTGGCGGCGGCCTGCCGCCACGCGTCCCGGAGCGGCTCGGCGATCTGCCGGCAGGCCGACACGCGGTTGCGGTCGCGCTTGACGCCGGCCTGGACCAGCTCGGTGATCATCCAGCTGTAGAGCGCGGCCAGTCGCGGCCCGCCCTCCCAGGCGTCGACCTGCAGGCTTTCGCGCAGCTCGAAGACGATGTCCTGCGCGTGCTGGATCTGGGCGGCGGCCTCGGTGCGGTCGCCGGCGTCGAGGGCGACCTCGGCGCGCTCGAGGTCGAGCACCAGCCGGTCGTAGAGCATCACGAGGATCCGCTGCGGGGACGCCGTCGCGACCGAGTCGCCGAGGTAGCGGGA
>DASQDP010000175.1:0-16021 GCA_035634095.1 Nocardioidaceae bacterium
AATCCGCCAGCCGCGCCGACCGTTCTCAGCGCTTACTGGTGGGGCGAGGGCGACGCCATGTTCTCCTACAGGACGCCGGCGAACAACGGAGCACCCATCACCGGGTACGAGTGGACCTGGAAGGACGGCGACACGTGGCAGCCCTGGCGACCAGTCACGGACGTGCCGGTGGAGGACCCGGACGCCCCGAACGGGATCATGACGACGGACAACGGCAGCTGGCCGGCGTCCGGCTACTACGGGGCGAAGACGATGCGCGTCAGAGCGGTCAGCAGCGAGGGAGCAGGTCCGGCAACTCCTGACGTGAACGCGCAGTACAACTGGTAGACGGTGGTGGACGTGACCGGGTCGAGGACGAGCCGGTCACGGCCGGGCGTCACCCCGAGGTTCGCAGGTGTCGAGCAGGTGGCCGCCTGCTCGACCAAACCGCAATCGTGGTGCCCCGGCGTTCACCGAGCGGAAGGAGTGGGGCTCTGACAGCCGCGCCCCGGTGCCTGCCCGGCAGGACCGTGCTACGGCCTGCCACCCTGTCGAGCTGGAGGGGTTGGCGTACTCCGCCCACCAGCTGCTCGGCTCGCTCGCGGACCGGGGCATGACCGCGCACCGGTAGTCTTCTCCGGTCAGGCCGAGGGAGATCGGCAGCGGGGCGGTCAGGAAGGCATACCCAGTGGCGGAGACCGGGGGAGTGGTGGTGGCGATGGACGGCCCCTCCGGGTCCGGCAAGTCGAGCACGGCCCGGCTGGTCGCGGCACGGCTGGGTCTGCGGTACCTCGACACCGGCGCGATGTACCGAGCGATGACCTGGTGGATGCTCGAGCACGGCATCGACCCCGACGACGCCGAAGCGGTCGCGGCTCACGCCGACCAGCCCGTCCTGGTCACCGGCACCGACCCGGACGCGCCCACCATCACCGTGGACGGCACCGACGTCGCCGCGCCTATCCGGGGCCCGGAGGTCACGGCCGCGGTGAGCGCTGTCAGCGCCGTGCCGGAGGTGCGCGCCCGGCTGCTGGTGGAGCAGCACGACGCCATCGGAGCCGGCGGGATCGTGGTGGAGGGTCGCGACATCGGCACCGTGGTCGTCCCGGACGCCGACGTCAAGGTGTTCCTCACCGCTGATCCCGAGGCGCGTGCGGTGCGCCGGGCCGCCGAGCAGGACGGGTCCGACCTGGCGGCGACCCAGGAGGACCTGGACCGTCGTGACCGCTTCGACTCCGGGCGCGCCGCCTCGCCGCTGGCGATGGCGGCGGACGCCCAGCACATCGACGGCACGCCGTACACCCTCGATGAGGTGGTGGACCAGGTGGTCGACCTGGTGCGCCGGGTACGCACGTCCTGATGGCGACAACCCGAAGGACGAGTGCATGAGCCCCGACGCCGACCAGCCCGGCCAATTCGCCGCAGCCGACCTCGACGGGCGCCCGGCGGTGGTGCCGGTGCTCGCGGTGGTGGGGCGGCCCAACGTCGGCAAGTCCACACTGGTCAACCGGATGATCGGGCGGCGGGAGGCGGTCGTGCAGGACGTCCCGGGGGTCACCCGGGATCGGGTCTCCTACGACGCCACCTGGAACGGGCGGGCCTTCACCGTGGTCGACACCGGCGGCTGGGACCCCGACGCGCGAGGCATGGCGGAGCGGATCAGTGCGCAGGCGGAGGTCGCGGCGACGATCGCCGACGCGGTGCTGTTCGTCGTGGACGCCACGATCGGCATCACCGACGCCGACGAGGCCGTGGTGAGGATCCTGCGCCGGTCCGGCAAGCCGGTCGTGCTGGCGGCCAACAAGGTGGACGACCAGCGTGCGGAGGCGGAGGCCCACGCCCTGTGGAACCTCGGCCTCGGCGAGCCGTTCCCGGTCTCAGCGCTGCACGGGCGCGGCTCCGGCGACATGCTCGACGCCATCCTCGCGGCTCTGCCGCAGCCGCCCCCCGAGGCGTACGGCGACGTGGGCGGACCTCGCCGGGTGGCGATCGTCGGGCGTCCCAACGTCGGCAAGTCCTCCCTGCTGAACAAGCTCGCCCGGCAGGAGCGAGTCGTGGTCGACGACGCAGCCGGCACGACCGTGGACCCCGTCGACGAGCTGGTCGAGCTGGGGGGGCGGACCTGGCGGTTCATCGACACCGCGGGGGTCCGCCGTCGGGTCAAGGAGGCCTCCGGTCACGAGTACTACGCCAGCCTGCGCACCACCGGGGCGATCGAGCGCGCCGAGGTCTGCGTGGTCGTGGTCGACGGCTCAGCGCCGATCTCCGAGCAGGACACCCGGATCATCACCCAGGTGGCCGAGGCCGGCCGCGCCCTGGTCATCGCGTTCAACAAGTGGGACCTCGTCGACGAGGAGCGTCGCTACTACCTGGACCGCGAGGTCGACCGCGACCTCGTCCGGGTGCAGTGGGCGCCGCGGATCAACCTCACCGCCCGCACCGGGTGGCACGTCGACCGGCTGGTGCCGGCGCTGGACGCCGCCCTCGCCGGCTGGTCGACGAGGGTCGGCACCGGCGCCTTGAACTCGTTCCTCGGACGGCTCGTGGCCGAGCATCCGCACCCGGTCCGCGGTGGCAGGCAACCAAGGATCATGTTCGGGACCCAGGTGTCCACCGAGCCGCCGACCTTCGTGCTGTTCACGAGTGCGGAGCTGGAGGCGTCGTACCTGCGCTACGTCGAGCGGCGGCTGCGTGAGGAGTTCGGCTTCGTGGGGAGCCCCGTGCACGTGCAGCAGCGACCGCGACAGAAGCGGCAGAAGCGCTAGCGGCCCGAGCCGCTCCTCCACCGAACGGCCGGCGTGCGTAGTCCGTTCGGGCCATAACAGGCTGTTACGCGGTTCCTGGTCCGGGGCGCTGTTTGGGTGGGGTTCGTCGCCCGTCTCGGGTGGCTCTGCCCCCGTCCTGGGAGGACCTGTTCATGCATCTGTCTCGTGTGGTGTCGCGTGCCGCTGCCGTGGCGTCGTTCGCTGCGTTGAGTGTGGGGTCGCTGGTGGTGGCGCCGGCGTCGGCGCTGGCGGCACCGGCTGCGGGGGCTGCCGCTCCTGCTGCTGCTCGTTTGTCCTGGTTCCATGATCCGTTGACTACCGCGCAGCGTCGTGCGCAGGTGGCGGTGCCGGCGCATCCGCGTCGTACGCATGGCCGGTTGCGGTGGACGAAGGCCTACTACCGGACGTACGCGGGCAGGCTCGCGGTCCCGGCGGCGTGGGCGGTCTCGCACGAGCTGACCAGGCCGCAGGCGCTGACCTTTGACCGGGCCGGGCTGTTCAAGGTGAGGAGCAGTACGCCTTCGCGGCACACCCGTCAGCAGATCCGCAAGCTGACGCCCAGCTTCGGCCGGGTGACCGCGATCCGGTGCGAGGGATACGCCGACCACGACGGCCGTCCCGGTCGGGAGAAGCCGATCAGCCTGGCCAGGGCGAAGGCGATCTGCACGCTGATCAAGAAGCAGCACCCCTCGATGCGTGTGCGGTCGGTCGGGTACGGCGGCACCCATCCGGCGGTGATCGGTGGCCGCGCTTCGCAGCGGGCCGCGAACCGTCGGGTGGTGGTCGCGGTGACCGCGTCCACGAAGCGCGCCTCGGCGCCCTCGGCGCCCAGACTGCTGTCGGTCAAGGCGGGGGAGAACCAGGTCGTGGTGACCTTCGCGGCGTCCGCCGTGCGCGCCGACCTGGTGACCGGCTATGACGTCTCCCTCGACGGTGGCGAGACCTGGACCGAGGTCGAGGACCTTGCCGGGGACGGGCCCTACACCGTGACCCGGCCAGGTCTTGCGGCAGGTGAGCAGGTCCAGGTCGTGGTGCGGGCCCGTTGGGCCGGTGGGTCCACCGGCGGCACCGGCACCCCGGTCACCGCGACGCCGTACGGCGAGCCCGGCGCCCCGACGATCCTGGGGAGCAGGGGCCTCGACGGGACCATCTCGGTGGGCTTCATCGCCCCCGAGGACGACGGAGGGGCCGAGGTGACGGGCTACCAGATCTCCTACGGCGGGGACTGGTTCGATGTGAAGGACGCGCCGTCCGAGGGCGTCTGGAAGGTCGTTCGCGGCGGCTTCACCAACGGCACGGAGTACGTCGTACGGGTGCGTGCGAAGAACAAGGCCGGATACGGTCCCGCCAGCGAGCCGCGTCACGTGGTCCCGATGGGGACGCCGGGAGCACCGAGGATCAGCGCGGTGACCCCGGGTGACTCCGCCCTGCAGGTGTCGTTCACCCCTCCTGCCGACGACGGCGGCAGCCAGATCACGGGCTTTGAGGTGTCGCTCGACGGCAGCGAGGACTGGCAGCCGGTGGCGGTCTCCGGTGGCGACCCGTTCTTCGTGTCGCTGACCGACCTGGTCAACGGCACCGCCTACCAGATCAGGGTCCGTGCGGTGAACTCCGTGGGTGCAGGTCCGGCAAGCGACTCGATGACCGGCACCCCGGTCTCGGCCGCACCGAACGCTCCGGAGCTGGAGGACGTGACTGCCGGCAGCTCCTCGGTGACGGTGTCGTTCCGTGCTCCGACCAGCAACGCCGGCCGGGTGCTGGGCTACCAGGTCTCGCTCGACGGGGGGGAGACCTTCGACCCCGTCGCGGACAGCGCCCTCACCGGCGGCGACCCCTACCGCCTGGTGCTGGGGGACCTCGAGCCTCAACACCAGGTCGACGTGGTGGTCCGGGCGCGGTGGGGCGGCGGGTTCAGCGAGGTCAGCAACCTGATGTCGGCGACGCCGTACACGACACCGGAGGCGCCCAGCCTGTTGTCGGCCAGGGGCCGCGACGGTCAGATCACTGTCCGGTTCACCGCCGCCACCGAGGACGGCGGCAGTCCGGTCACGCGCTATGAGGCCAACTACGGCGGGGGGTGGACCACGGTCACCGATGAGCCCGACGGGCTCGGTGTCTGGACGACCTCGGCGCCCGCCCAGAACGGGCTGAGCCTCCCGGTCCGGGTCCGCGCGGTCAACGCGGCCGGACCCGGCGACCCGACCGCGACCGAGTGGGTGACGCCGATCTCGGCACCGATGGCACCCCGGCTGTTCTCGGTCGGCGGCGGCAACGACGCTGGCAGCTTGACCATCGCCTTCGACGCCTCCTCCGAGCCCGGCCAGCCGGTCGACCGGTTCCAGGTGTCCATCGACGGTGGCGAATGGGACGACCTCCAGGCGACCCCAGGAGATGGCTGGGTCGCGACCCTGACCGGGCTCACCAACGGAACCGAGTACTCGGTGCGGGTCCGTGCGGTCAACGAGGCAGGCCCCGGCCCGGCCAGCGACCCGAAGGAGGGCACCCCCTACACCACACCAGGTGCGCCCGACCTCGTCTCGGCAACAAGCCAAGGCCGGAACGTCGCCTTATCCTTCACCGCCCCCGGCGACGACGGCGGGTCCACCATCACCGGCTACCAGTACCGCCAGGACGACGGCGACTGGCAGGCGGCCTCCTACGACGCAGGAGACGGCAGGAACACCATCACCGTCGAGGGCCTGACCAACGGGACGTACTCCTTCCGGATCCGCGCGGTGAACCAGGCCGGCGCCGGAGCGTCCAGCGGGTCGCAGTCAGCCACCGTGACGGTGCTCGCGACCGCACCGGACGCACCCGTGCTGAACCGAGCCTTGCTGGCCAACACCACCAGCGTCACGTTCTTCATCACCGTGCCGAATGACAACGGCGCCGCCATCACCCGGTACGAGTGGACCCGCGACAACGGGCAGCACTGGAACCAGGTGCAGTCCGACTACGGCGCAGGCGAGCTGTGGACCGACAACGGCGGGTACTGGTACTGCAACTTCAACGGCTCGTGCGCGGGGGTCCCCATGCGGGTGCGTGCTGTGAACAGTGCGGGGACCAGCCCGGCGAGCAACCTTGTCACCGCCGGCTGGCCAGAACTCTGAGGCTGGCACCGCTGTAGGACGATCGGAGCCCGGCTCGCGCTGTGCGAGCCGGGCTCTCGGTCGTTTCCGGGCAGCAGGACGGGATCGGTTCGCCGACCGGATCGGCCGTCGCGGCGAGCGGCAGCCTTGGCCAAGCGGTCAGGGCGAGTAGTCCGTTCGTGCTATCGGCTTCTGTTTCGCGCGCGCTTCCTGCTGGTGCTGGTTGGCTGGGGCGCGTCGCCCGTCTCGGGGCGGCTCGGTGTCCGTCCTGGGAGGACTTGCTCATGGATCTGTCTCGTCTGGCGCCCCGCGCCGCCGCGGTGGTGTCGTTCGCTGCGTTGAGCCTCGGCTCGCTGGTGCTGCCCACCGCACCGGCTCTCGCCGGCCCGGTTCGCACCGGCGCCCCGATGGCCGGCCCCCGCGCCGCCGCCCCCGCGCCCGCCCGCATCTCCTGGTTCCACGACCCGCTCACCGCGGCCCAGCGCCGCGCTCAGGTGGCCGTGCCCAAGTACCCGCGCCGCTACCACGGCCCGCTGCGCTGGACCCGGGCCTACTACCGGACCCACGCGGGTCGGCTCGCGGTCCCGGCCGCCTGGGCGGTCTCGCACGAGCTGACCAAGCCACAGGCGCTGACCTTCGACCGCGCCGGGCTGTTCAAGGTGATGAGCACCACGCCGTCCGGCGCCACCCGGAAGCAGCTGCGGAAGCTGGTGCCCAGTCTCGGCAGGGTGCGCGCGATCCGCTGCGAGGGGTACGCCGACCACGCCGGCGGTCCCGGCCGCGAGAAGCCGATCAGCCTGGCCCGCGCCAGGGCCATCTGCACGCTGATCAAGAAGCAGCACCCCTCGATCCGCACGCGAGCGGTCGGCTACGGCGGCACGCACCCCGCGGTCATCGGTGGCCGCCACTCCCAACGAGCCGCGAACCGCCGCGTCGTCGTCGCCGTGACCGCCTCCACGCCGCGTCCCTCCACCCCCTCCACGCCGCGACTGCTCGCGGTCAAGGCCGGCAAGAACCAGGTCGTGGTGACATTCCGGGCATCCGCGGTGCACCCGGAGCTGGTCACCGGCTACGACCTGTCCCTCGACGGCGGCCAGAGCTGGACCGAGGTCGAGCACCTCGTCGGATCCGGCCCCTACACCGTGACGCTGCCGAACCTCACCGCCGGCCAGGAGGTCCAGGTGCTCGTCCGGGCGCGCTGGGCCGGCGGGTCCACCGGTGGCAGCAGCACCCCGGTCAAGGCGACGCCCTACGGGCTGCCCGGCGCGCCCGCCCAGCTGAAGGCGGGCGCCCACAACGGCTCCATCACCACGGTGTTCACCGCTCCTGACGACGACGGCGGTACGCGCATCACCGGGTACCAGATCAGCTACGACGACGGTGACCACTGGGCCGACGTCGAGCCGACCGCGACCGGCGACGGAGGCTTCGTCGTGCACGAGGGCGGGTTCACGAACGGCACCACCTACCTGGTACGGGTGCGGGCCGTCAACAAGGCCGGTCACGGGCCGGCCACCGCGGCCGACGAGGCTACACCGCTGACCGTCCCCGACGCCCCGGTCCTCACCTCGGCCGAGCCTGGAGACGGCGTCGCCGAGATCACCTTCGAGGCACCTGCGCACGACGGTGGCACCCCGGTGATCGGCTACGCCGTCAGCACCGACGGCCAGAGCTGGTCGGCGATCGAGACGTCCGGGGACAGCCCCTACTCCGTCACCCTGCCGGGCCTGACCAACGGCGAGGAGGTGTCGGTGGCGGTCCGCGCCGAGAACCTCCAGGGCTGGAGCCCGGTGAGCAACACGCTCTCGCTGACCCCCCTGTCCGGCGCGCCCAGCGCTCCCGAGGCACTCACCCCGGTCGAGGGGGCCTACTCGGTCGAGTTCCCCTTCCGGGCGAGCGAGGCGAACGCCGACCGGATCACCGGCTACGAGTACTCCATCGACGGCGAGACCTGGGTGACCGTGCCGGACTCGGACGTCTCCGGAGACGGGCCTTACACGGTGACGCTCGGCGACCTCCGGGCGGAAATCCTCGTGGACTTCCAGGTCCGCGCGCTGTGGAGCGGTGGCGTCAGCGCCGCCAGCAACACGACGTCCGCGACGCCGTACGGCGTCCCAGGCGCCCCGGCGATCGTCAAGGCGAAGGGTCGTGACGGCGCCATCACCGTGTCGTTCGTGGCTCCCGAGGGCGACGGCGGCAGGCCGGTCACCGGCTACCAGATCAACTATGGCGACAACGACGAGTGGACGGATGTCACCTCCGAAGCCCAGGACGGCTGGTGGAGGGTCACTCGGACCGGCTTCCACAACGGGATCACCTACTCGGTACGCGTCCGAGCCGGCAACGTCGCAGGCGTGGGACGAGGCAGCGTTCCGACGCAGGTCACCCCGATCACCGCTCCTGCCGCGCCGATCCTGAGGTCGGTGACCCCTGGCGACCAGAAGCTCATCATCCGGTTCGACCCGCCTCAGGATGACCCGGGCGCCCCGGTCACCAGCTACCAGGCCACCACCTCTGACGGCGACGGATGGTTCGACATCGCGCCGTCGGGCAGTTCGAGCAGCTCGGCGCTCGCTACCGTGCTCACGGGCCTCGAGAACGGCACGGCCTACCAGGTGGCGGTGCGGGCGATCAACGACGCCGGCCAGAGCGCGGCGAGCGACACCATGACCCGAAAGCCCTTCACGGTGCCGGGCGCCCCCACACTGACGGACGCCAGCGCTGAGGGCCGGAAGGTCACCTTGACCTTCACCGCCCCGGACGACGACGGCGGCTCACCGGTCACGGCGTACCAGTACCAGCAGGACGACGCCGAGTGGCAGGACCTCGAGGCCTCAGGAGACGGCCCCTTCACCGCGACGATCGACAACCTCGCCGACGGCGGCTACTCGTTCAAGGTCCGCGCGGTCAACGCCGCCGGCGCGGGTGCGGCAAGCGACTACAGACCTGTCACCGTGGAGGTGCTGGCGACGGTACCTGACGCACCGGGGCTCATCGCAGCTCAGAGGACGGATTCCAGCGCCGACTTCTACATCTCGGTGCCGGCCGACAACGGGGCCCCGATCACCGGCTATGAGTGGACTGACAACGACAGTGCGACCTGGCGCCCGGTGACCACGTTCTACGACGGCATACCCGAGGGCACCAGGCTGTGGCTCCACACCTACAACGCCGACTGGCCCCCCCACGACTGGACGCGACAGCCGGTTCGCGTCCGAGCGGTCAACAGTGAGGGGCCTGGGCCGGCCAGCGAGGAGGTGCTCGCCGACGTCCCGGCGTAGCCGGCTCAGCCGGGCGGGCGACGGGTCGGTCCGTGCAGGCGGCGGGGACGCGAGGCAGCGTCCCCGCGCTTCCCCCTCTGTCGCCACCTCATCCGCAGGGCGTCACGCTGGACGTTGAGGCCGCCCCGGACCGGGCGACCTCGCGCGCCACGGCGTACCCCCCGACGCCGCCGGCGCCGACAGCCAACCCCGCGGCAGCCATGAACGCCAGCCACCGGCTGGGACGGCGGGGCCGGTGGTCAGCGGTGTCGCGCTCGTCCATGATTCCTCCGGTTCAGTCGCGTGTGTCCAGAGGACCGCAGGCAGCGGAGAGGGGCCTGTGAGCGGCGTCTGCGGCGCCTTTGACCTTGCGAAGGATCGCCTGAGGACCCGTGACGCGCCTGAGAACCGCCCGGTTCGGGAGCAGCGACCCGCTGCGATATGGTTCAGGCGCCGGCGTCGCCACAGTGCAACGTGGGCTTCGGGCTGTGGCGCAGTTTGGTAGCGCACTTGACTGGGGGTCAAGGGGTCGCAGGTTCAAATCCTGTCAGCCCGACCGATTCGGGCCCTGATCTGCTTCGCGAGTCAGGGCCCGTTGTCATGCCCCGGCCCGACCGCCGTCGACCACTCCCAGCTGTGGCTGCTCCGGGCCAGATGCGGACCGACCGCGAGAACGCGGTCCGGCGCTGAGCACGTCCTGGGTATCGGGGTGACGACAGCGGCTCGCCACGGGTGGGTCCTGGGGGCGGCGACCGACGGCAGGAGATGCAGCTCGACGCCCACGTCAGCGCTCAGGTCAGGGCGGTGTGGGCGGTGTGCCGCGGACCGTGCCTGACCAGGCCGGGCGGCCCGGGGTCGGCGACGAGCCGGTCCCACCCGGTGGAGTCCCGCAGCGTCGCCGCGGTGACGACCCCGCCGAGAGAACCGGTGACCAGCCGTTCCTCGGGCCCTGCCGAGCAGCCAGGAGACCTCGCTGATCGGGAGGCCTCTGGTGGCCAGCATCGTCACGACGTCGCCGTACGACGGAGGGTGCCCGGCCCGGTCACGCGCGTTGCGAGCCGGCGAACCGGGTGACGTCGCGAGATCGCCTGCTTCATCCCCGTCTCGATCCTGACCGGGTCGGCCTCGGCGGCGCGGGCGGTCACGTGGCATTCGAGCCGCCTCTCACTGAGCGCATCCGCGCAGGCGCACGTACGCCGTGTCCGCCGCGCCCACGGGGCGGTCGACTTCGCCACCCGTACTGGGACAGCGCACTGCAAGCAGCAGCACAGCGGTACGACAGCGCACCGCAAGCGGCAGCCCGGAGCCTGTGAGTGACAGCAGCGATCGACATCTCGCACCGCTCCAGACAAGAAGTGAACGCTATGGAACGCTCTCTGCTCTTCGACGAAGAGATGGGCACTTCGCACGGATCGTGCATGCGCCCGATGGTGACCACTCCGCCTCGGCGGGCGACGGGTCAGTGTCACGACCCGCAGCGCCGGCGCCGCAGCCGTGCAGCGCGACCACACCGCCGGTCGCCGATCCCAATGGCGGGTCGCCGCACCGAAGTGCAGGCCCTGTGCAGGAACCGTGGGCCACAGAGCAGCACCAGGATGATCGCCACCCGCCGCCGAGAAAGCACCTGCAGCTGTTCCCCGGGGCTCCGAGTACGACAGGAGGCACCGACATGGGAACCAGCATCTCGGTCAAGGCGGACGCCATGAGCAACGCGGCGCGCCACCACGACGTCCCAAGCCCCGACGTGCCCTTCAAGATCTTCGCCGGTTCCACTGCCGTTGGTCTGATCCATGCGTTCGACGACGCGCTCGTGCACCGACAGCCGGGGGTCCCGCTCACGCAGCACCTCTGGGCTCTGCTGGCCGTTGTGGTCATCGCGGGTCCAGTGGTCGTGCTCTTCCGTCGGATGCGAACCGGCCTGCAGTCAGCCGTCGCGCTGATCTTCGGCGCCGTCACTGTCACCAATGGTTCCATGCACGCTCTTCACCTCGCTGTGGACGACGTGTCGGGTAGTGACGTGAGCGGCATCCTCGCCGCCACGGCCGGCGCAGTTCTCATCGTGTTGTCCGCTGTCCTGCCCTTCCTGCACCGTGGGGAACGCTTGGAGCCGCCGCTACGCCGATGGCCGAAGCGAGTCCTGGTCACGACCGTCACCGCCGCTTTCATGTCCCTCGCCGTCTTGCCGATCTTGGTGGGGATCGGGCAGACACACCTCTTTCGCAGCCCGATCGGAGAACCACCCGACAGCTCGTACGAGGAAGTGACGTTCCCGTCCTCGGACGGGCTGCGGCTCGCCGGGTGGTACAGGCCCTCGCGAAACGGCGCCGCCATTGTCGTGGTGAGCGGCGCCGGCGGTGATCGTCGGGGATCGGTCGAGCACGCCAGGATGCTTGCGAAGCACGGGTACGGAGTCCTCCTCTACGACGCCCGGGGCAGCGGTGAAAGTGAGGGCAGCCTCAACGGCTACGGCTGGGGCCGCGACCAGGATGTCGCAGGCGCACTCACCTTCCTCTCGACCCGGCCAGAGGTCGATCCTGAACGCGTGGGCGGACTCGGGCTGTCCAGGGGAGCTGACGTCCTGATCGAGGTGGCCGCCTCAGACTCCCGTCTTGCAGCAGTGGTCGGCGATGGGGCAACAGCCAGGTCACTTGCCGACATCCCGCCGGGCGAGAAGTCGGCCGTCCTCTGGATGGCTCCCGTGCTGGCGACAGCCAGCGTGCTCTCGGGCACCTGGCCAGGGCCGCCGCTGGAGGAACTCGCGGCAGAAGTGTCACCCACGCCCCTTCTTCTCATCGCCACCGGATCACTGGATGGCGAGATGCTCCTGAACGAGGTCTACGCCGGCGCCGCCCGACCGCCGGTGGATCTTTGGGTGCTTCCGGAGGCGCATCACACCGCAGCCATCCGCGACCAGGCCGTCGCCTACGAGCGGCGCGTCATCGGTCACTTCGACACGGCCCTGCTCGGGTCGGAGAACGGTGGAGGCGAACGGGAGGTGGAGCGCGTGCGGCGAGATGGTGCATCGCGCTGAGCCTGTCGTCGAGGTCTCGCTCCCCAACGCCTCTGTTCAGGGGGAGAATCGGGGTGGCTCCGGATGGTGGCAGTCGATGAGGTCGTTCAACCTTGTCGAATGGCACCCAGTACCGCCACTGCTCCAGCGCTCGGGCGAGTGCCTGGTCTGGACCTGGCGCGCTTGCTCGCGGTGGTCGGGATGGTTCTGGTGCACGCGCGCTCCGACCTCGCTGAGGCGGGCGGTGGTGCGGCCCCACTGTGGTTCGGGATGGTCGAGGTGGTCGCGACGAACCGGGCTCGTCTGCTCTTCTTCCTCCTCGCCGGCATAGGCGTGGCGCTCCTCGTCCGACACCGCGACGTCGGGGCCGGAGTGCTGCTGCGCCGCGCGGTCTTCCTCACTGCCCTCGGTGCGGCGCTCTCCGCCGCAGGGTGGAGTGACTTGATCCTCGTCTTCTACGGGCTCCTGTTCGTCGTTGCGGTGCTCCTGGTCAGGCTCCACGACCGACTCCTCCTGCCTGTCGCGGTGGTGGTGCCCGTGCCAGGGCTGCTTCGTCTCGCGATGGACCCGTCGGCTGACGACACGATGACCAACGTGCTGCTCGTGGTTGGCGAGATGGTTCCGTTGTTCTGCGTAGGACTGGTGATCGGCCGCCGCGCTGGTGTCGACCTCGGGGTTGAAGCCTGCTCGTCGTGGCAGCTTGCCTCAGGCTCGTGCCGGCCGGTGTCGGCAGGTGGTCACCGTTGGTGGTAGCGGGCGGCATGCCGCTGACGGCCTATGTCGGTCACGCGCTGCTGTTCCCGTTGCTCGCCCGGTTCACCGAATGGAGTGTGGGGGTCGCCGCGGCCGTGGCGGGCGGGTACCTCGTCGTGGTGGTGGTGGCGGCGACTCCGTGGCGCCGGTGGCGCGGAAGTGGCCCGGTCGAGGGGCTGATGCGCCGGGCCAGCGGTCCACGCCGCAGCGGGAGATCGCAGCGGAGAAGACGATCGGGTCGCCGACCCGACGGCCGTCGCGGAGGTTACCGCGCCGAGTCACGCCCTTGCGGTGAGGTCGGCAAGGCGGCCAAGGTGGAGCCTTCAGGCGGGCCAGGAGGAGGCGGGTAGTCGTGCACGTTTCCCATGGTGGTAGTCACACGGTGCCGTCTCGCTTGTCGGGGGGTGCGTGCGCCGTGCTCCTGGTCCTGGTCGCCGGCTGCTCCGGCGGCGGCGGGCAGGACGAGAAGGCGAGCGGGTCACCGAGCGCATCGGCGACGAGTGAGTCCCAGGTCAGCGCCGACGCCAGCGTCGACCCCGCGAGTGGTGACCCCTCGCTGCCCTCGCCCAGGAGCGTTGCGGGCGCCGATCGGGTCCGCCTCAGCGAGCGCCAGCCGCGGATCCTCCGGGGATTCGCGAACGAGCCGGACTGGCTCGCCATCGGGTTCGGCTCGGTGTGGACGCTCCAGGGGGACGGCTCGGTGCTGCGCTTCGCGCCCTCCGGTCGGCTCGTCGCCACCATCGACGCCGACCTCTACCGGCCACCGGTCTGCCAGGGACTGGGTGTCAGTGACGACGCGGTGTGGGCGTGCGCCACCAACGGGAAGCTCATCCGGATCGACCCGGCCACCAACCGGGTCACCAAGGTCCTCACCGTCCCCAAGCTCAGCGAGCAGGGCCGGCTCGTCACCGCATCAGGACACCTGTGGGTCCTGACCGCCGACGGGGCCGAGCTCACTGGGATCGGTCTCACCGACTCACGTCCCGGCAAGCCGATCCCTCTGGGCTCCTACTGCACCGATCTCGCCGTGGGCAGCTCGGCGGCGCTGTGGGTCATCTGCGCCTCGGACGGCCTGCTGCTGCGCGTCGACCCGCAAGCGCGTGAGATCACCGGCAGGGTGGCGCTTCCCCTTCCGAGGAACGCAGCCGTTGCCGACCACGTGTGGGTGAGCTTCGACGAGGGGCTCGCACAGGTGGATCCCGAGACGCTCGACGTCCTCGCTGTGCACGACATCCAACCGGGGCTCAGTGGTGGGGTACGGGCCTATGACGATGAGGTGTGGATCCGCTCGGAGGTCTCTCCGTTCCTGACCCGCATCGACCCCGCGAGCGGGGAGGCGGTCGAGGTCATCACGGCTCCTGCGATCAGGAGTGGCGGTGACGTCGTAGCGATGGACGAACACCTCTGGGCTACGGCCTATGACGACAAGGTGGTCGTTCGCCTGACCCCGTGAGCCGATGACCTCGTTGCTTCACCTGCCGACGGGCCCGCCGCCTACACTCGCTCATGATCAGCGCTGCCCTTCGGTGTCGGGCGGGGGTCGTCGCCGTGACCGCCGTCCTGATCGCGATGTCCGCTGTCGCCCCCAGCCTCGATCGAGCGCACGCCGCGGGCCCAGTCACCCTGCCGCTGGGGGACGCGGACCTGGTGGAGACCCGGACTGTGGAGACGCTGACCGCCGGGGTGACCCTCACGCGCATCCAGCGGGGCCGCACCCCGGCACCACCTGACCAGATTCCCACCACGACACGCGGCCCGTGGCGGGTGAACGTGCTGACGATCGACCGGGCCCGCGCCCGCGGCCACCTGCGTGTCACCCACGGTGAGGACCTGTCGCGCACCGAACCCACCACGGAACTGGTCCGGATGACGGGAGCGCTGGCCGGGGTGAACGGATCGTTCTTCCGCATCGGGACCGCCTTCCCCGGCGACCCGGTCGGTCTGGGGGTGTACGGCGGCCGGCTGCTCAGCGAGCCGGCGCTGGCGGCCGTAGCACCCAACGAGTCCGACCTGCTCGTCGACGCGCGCACCAACCGAGTCTCCTTCGGGCGGCACAGCTGGTCGGGAGCCGTGACGAACCGGGTCAGCCGCCGCAGGCAGCCCGTGGAGCTTCTCAACAGCCCTCCCGTGGTGCCGCGAGGGTGCCGCAGGCTGGTGGACCAGACGACGTGCGCCCGGGACGGGGACGTGTCGCTTCTCACCACGCACTTCGGTGGCGCCACCCCGTCCGGCCGAGGGGTGGAAGTCGTCCTCGACCGCGGTGGCTGCGTGGTGCGCACCGCTCGCACCCGCGGCACCGTCCTCGTTGCCCGGCAGTGGTCGCTCCAGGCGACCGGCCGCGACACCCGGTCGCTGCTGCGGGTGCGCCTCGGGGGCTGCCTCCACCGGTCGGGGAGGCTCCTTGCTGCCGACGGTCAGCCGGTGATGCTCGGGCCGTGGAGCTTCGGCGTCAACGGCAGGCACCGGCTCGCGAGCAGTGGTCGGATCGTCGTACCCACTGGTCCAGGCGCGTTCTTCGACCGCAACCCGCGCACGGTGGTCGGCACCACGGGCACCGGGCAGGTGGTCGTGGTCACCGTGGACGGACGGCGGCCCAGCAGCGTGGGCACCACGATGGCGGAGACGGCAGCGGTCGTCGGCTCGCTGGGCCTGCGGCACGCGGTCAATCTCGATGGTGGCGGTTCCACCACCATGTCCGTGCGCGGCGTGCTGGTGAACCGGCCGAGCGGCAGCGCCGAACGGCCCGTCGCGGACGCCCTCGTCTACGTCGACGAGCCCTTCCCGCACCGCGGATAAATCCCGCGCTCGGGTGACGCTCGAGTGCCATCATCGCGGTGTGGACCTGCTCGAGGTGCTCCCGGCCTTCCTCGCCGCTGTGCTGCTCATCTCCGCGAGCCCGGGACCGGCGATGGCCCTGGTCCTGCGCCGGGCCGCGCTGCGCGGCACCAGGGCGGCAGTGCCCACGGTGCTCGGCCTGGAGGCGGGGCTCTACCTCTGGGCACTGGCCGCCGGTGCGGGTCTGGCCGCCGTGGTGGCCACGTCCGAGGTCGCCTACACCGTGCTCCGTGTAGCCGGGGCCGGGGTGCTGCTGGCCCTCGGGCTGCGCGCCTGGCGGGCGGCGTGGAGCGACCGGGGCGAGGCGGTGCCTCGGGCGCCGTCGGGCGG
>DASQDP010000176.1:0-11172 GCA_035634095.1 Nocardioidaceae bacterium
AGACCGCACCCCACCTGCTCGCCCCCCTGTGCCGACGCCACCACCGCTACAAGACCCACAGCGCCTGGACCTACACCATGCCCGAACCCGGCATCCACCTGTGGCGCTCACCGGCCGGCCGGCACTACCTCGTCGACCACAACGGCACCCACAACCTCGACCACCTCGACCACACCGGCTGACCACACCGGCTGACCACACCGGTTGACCACACCGGCTGACTTCGCGGGCTGACGACAACCTCGTCCACGCCGACCCCTTCCGCCGGACGCACACGAGCGGCGACCGGACCGCACCGTGCTCGGTCCGGTCCGGTCCGGTCCGCCGCCGTCCGGGCGCACGTGCACGCCCGGCCCGGACCCCCCGCCAGGTCCGGGCGCCCGGGGGTTCCTCACCCACCTGTCGGTCGCCCGGGTGACAATGCATGCACCATGACACGGTGGAGCCTGCAGGCGGTCGAGAGGGCCGCCCCTGATGCCGCGTCACTGGCTGCGGGCCGCGCGCTGGCCGCCCCCGGGCCGTGGTCGGAGACCGGCAGCACCGACGCGTTGGTGTGGGGCCGGTGCCAGGGTTCAGGAGCCACGCCGTACCAGGTGAGCGTCGACCTCGGCGGTCCGGCGTACCGCTGCACCTGCCCCAGCCGGAAGTTCCCGTGCAAGCACGCAATAGCGCTGCTCCTGCTCTGGGTCCGGGGAGGTGGCTCGATCACCGACGTAGCCGAGGCGGACCCGGACACCCTGTCGTGGGCCCGGACCAGAGCCGGGCGCACCGCCGAGGCCGCGACCGCACGGCCGGCGAGACCATCCGACCCGGCCGCGAAGGCCAAGCGGCTGGAGGAACGGCTGCGGCTCATGGACGGGGGCGTCGAGGACCTCTCGCTGTGGCTCACCGACCTGGTCCGAGCCGGCACGGTCCAGGCCAAGCGCCAGCCGCTGTCGTGGTGGGACGCCGCGGCCGCCCGCCTCGTCGACTCCCAGCTGCCGGGGCTCGCCGAGCGGGTGCGGGAGCTCGGGTCAGCGGTGAACCGCCGCGACGACTGGGCGGACCACCTGCTGGGCGAGCTCGGACGCCTGTGGACGGCGGCCCGGGCCTGGCGGCGGCGCCACGAGCTCGACGATCGCACCCTGGCAGACCTGCGCACGTGCGTGGGTTGGACCGTGCCTACCGAGGAGGTCCGGTCGGCCGACGCCGTCGACGACCACTGGCAGGTCCTCGGCGCGCACCGCTCCGACGACGGGAGGCTGCAGCAGCAGCGCACGTGGCTGCGCGCCGTCGGCACCGGAGAGACGGTGCTGGTCCTGGACTTCGCGGTCCGAGGGGCGCCGCTGCCTGTCGCCCGGCTGGCGGGGTCCGTCGTCGACGCCACCGTCGCTCGCTATCCCGGCTCATGGCCGCGCAGAGCGCTGTTCGCCACCGAGCCGACGCTCATCACCACCGACCACCCCCTGCCCCCCGGGGGCACCCTCGGCCAGGCCTTCGACACCCTCGCGGCAGCGTGGGCGGACAACCCCTGGGCCGCGCGGGTGCCCGTGGTCCTCAGCGAGGCCGCGCTCTCCGCGACGCAGGTCCGCGACGGGACGGGGAGCACGGTGCCCCTGCTGCCGGCCGAGGATCCCTGGAGGCTGGCCGCCCTCACCGGGGGCCGACCGGTCACCGTGTGCGGGGAGCTGGAGACGGGCGGCTTCCGACCCCTCGCCGTGGACCTCGACGCCACCGGCGAGGCGCGATGACCGCATCTGCCGGGCGTGGCCGCAGCCGTCTCGACCGCACGCACTGGGACGAGAGCCTCCCCGACGGCCGCCTCGACCGCTGGTGGGCCGACCTGACCGCGGCGGCTCTCGTCGGGACCGCACGGCGTCCCGTCCCCGCGCCGCCGGACTGGCCGCTGGAGGCGCGCCCCGACGCGTCGCCCGAGGTCGCGCTGCTGGACGCCGCGGCGGTCGGGTCCGCGCTGCGCCGGGCAGGTGCCGTGCCGCTGCCGGCGGAGGCCGACGAGAGGACCCTCCCCGCGGCCCCGGACGTGCTCACTCCGCCGCCGGCCCGCGCTCGCCAGCTCCTCGACCTTCTGCTGACTCAGCCGCCGGTCGGCGCCCGCCTGGCTCCTCGCGCGATCGAGGCCTGGCTCCGGGAGGCCGCCCGGCGCGGGGTCCGCGTGCACCATGCCAGCCTGGTGCCCCTGCTCGAGGTCGCGACGAGGACGCGGGAGCTGAGGGAGGCGGTGCTCCCCGTCCTCGACAGCCGGGGCGCCTGGCTCGCCGCCGCCAACCCGGCCTGGCACTGGGCCGGCGCCCGCTCGATGCCGGGGGGCCACCCCGTCGACCGGGGTCGATGGGCTCACCTGCCCACCGACCGGCGCGCCGTGCAGGTGCGGGTGCTGCGAGCCACCGACCCCGGCGACGCCCGCACGCTGGTGGAGTCCACGTGGCGGTCCGACCCTGCCGCCGCCCGCGCCGACCTGCTCGGCGCACTCGAGGTGGGCCTCTCGCTGGCCGACGAGCCGTTGCTCGAGCGGGCGCTCAACGACCGGTCGCCCGGCGTGAGGGAGGTCGCCTTCGGCCTGCTCGACGGGCTGCCCGGCTCGGCCCGCGCCCTCCGCATGGGTGCCCTCCTGGCGCCGCTGCTGTCGACGACGGGCCTCCTCCGCAGGAGGGTCCACGTAGAGCTGCCGTCCGCGCCGAGCCAGTCAGCCGTGCGCGACGGGCTCGGCGCGGTGCCGCCGGGCCGGTCGCAGCGAGGGTTCTGGCTGCAGCGCCTCGCCGCCGGAGCGCCGTTCGAGACGTGGACCCGGGCGACCGGCCTGGACCCACGCGTCGTCGTCGCCGGCCTCGAGGACGCGGATGCGCTGGCGGGCCTGCGGGCCGCGGCGGTGGCCAGGCACGACGCCACCTGGGCGCAGGCGCTGCTGGACAGGGGCTGGGACCCCGGCCTCGTGCGGTTCCTGCCGCCGGAGGAGGTCACGGCCCGGGTGCTGACCCGCGTCGCCGTGGTCACCACCGCACCCGATCTGCTCTCGGCGATCCGCCTGGCGCCGGCCCCGTGGTCCGACCACGTCAGCACCACCGTGGTCGCCCGCCTCGCCGCCGTACCACGCGTACCCCACCAGCTGCCCGACCTGGTGGCGGTGCTCGCGGACCGTCTGCACCCGAGCGCAGCGCCCGCCGTGGCGCGGCTCGCCGCCGGGGACGACAGGCCTGAGGCCCCTCTCTCACAGCTCGCGCAGCACCTCACGTTCGTCCCCACTCTCGCGGAGGCCTTCTCATGAGCGACCCCCGGACTGCCGGCACCAGCGGGCCCTCGGCGGACTCGACCCAGCGGGTGCTGCGAGACCACGCCGAGCACGAGTACGCCGACGAGCTGGCCGCTCTCGCGGCCCACGACCACCGGCCCCGCCCGCCGCAGTGGCGGCTCTCGCCGTGGGCGGTGACGACGTACCTGCTCGGAGGCAGGCTCGAGGACGGCACGGACATCACCGCGAAGTACCTCGGTCCACGCCGGCTGATGGAGATCGCCGTCGCGTCACTGGCCACCGACCGCGCCCTGCTGCTCCTCGGCGTGCCGGGCACCGCGAAGACCTGGGTCAGCGAGCACCTGGCGGCGGCCGTCAGCGGCGTCTCCACCCTGGTCGTGCAGGGTACCTCGGGCACCGCCGAGGAGTCCTTGCGCTACGGGTGGAACTACGCCCGGCTCCTGGCCGAGGGCCCCTCGCGCGACGCGCTGGTGCCCAGCCCGGTGATGCGGGCGATGGAGCGCGGGAGCGTGGTCCGGGTGGAGGAGCTCACCCGGATCCCCGCCGACGTGCAGGACGCCTTGATCTCCATCCTGTCGGAGAAGACCCTGCCGGTGCCCGAGCTCGACGACGAGGTGCAGGCCCGGCACGGCTTCAACGTGATCGCCACCGCCAACAACCGCGACAAGGGCGTCAACGACCTGTCCTCCGCTCTCAAGCGGCGCTTCAACACCCTGGTGCTGCCGCTGCCGGAGACCCTGGAGCAGGAGGTGGAGATCGTGCGCACGCGGGTGGCCGCGGTCGGGAGGTCACTGGAGCTGCCCGACGACATCGAGTCGCTGTCGGAGATCACCCGCGTCGTGCAGATCTTCCGTGAGCTGCGCTCCGGGGTCACCCTCGACCGGCGCACCACGCTGAAGTCGCCCACCGCGACGCTGTCCACCGCCGAGGCCATCTCCGTGATGACCAACGGCTCGTCGCTCGCCGCGCACTTCGGCGACGGCGTGATCCGCGCGGACGACGTGGCGGCGAGCATCACCGGCGCCGTGGTGAAGGACCCGGTGCAGGACCGGATCGTGTGGCAGGAGTACCTCGAGACGGTCGTGAAGGACCGTCCGGAGTGGACCGACCTCTACCGCGCCTGCCGTGAGCTCGTCTGACCGCGGCGCGCCTCGGGTCGAGGTCCTCGGCATCCGCCACCACGGCCCCGGCTCGGCGCGCTCGGTGCTCGCCGCGCTGGGGGAGCTCGCCCCGGACGTGGTGGTCATCGAGGGCGCACCGGAGCTCGACGGACTGGTCGCCGGTGCCAGGGACCCCGACCTCGTCCCACCCGTGGCGGGGCTGGTGTACGCCGTGGACGCCCCCCGGCGCGCGGCGTTCTACCCACTCGCCGTGTTCTCGCCGGAGTGGGTCGCGCTGCAGTGGGCCGTCGCCCGGGACGTGCCGGTCCGGTTCGCCGACCTGCCCGCGACCCACGCGCTCGTCGAGCAGGACCACGAGGGGCCGGCCCGCCGACCGGACGCCATCAGCACGCTCGCGCGGGCGGCCGGGTACGACGACCCCGAACGCTGGTGGGAGGACGCCGTGGAGCACCGCACCACCTCCAGCCTCGAGACCTTCGCAGCGATCCGCGAGGCGATGGCGGAGGTGCGCGCGACCGCCCCTGAGTCCGAGGACCCGGAGAACGCGCGCCGCGAGGCGGCGATGCGCCGGGTGCTCCGCGCGGTCGTCAAGGGCGGTGCCTCCCGCCTGGCTGTGGTCTGCGGTGCCTTCCACGCGCCCGCCCTGCACCCGCGCGCGTGGCCTCCGGCGAGCCGCGACACCGCGCTGCTGGCCGGGCTGCCACGGACAAGGGTCGCGACCACCTGGGCGCCATGGACCGCGGACCGACTCGCTCTCGGCAGCGGCTACGGGGCAGGCGTGACCTCCCCTGGCTGGTACCAGCACCTGTTCGTCGCCTGGGAGCGTCACGAGGACGTCGTCGCCGGCTGGCTGTCCCGGGTCGCCCGCGAGCTGCGCGCCGAGGGCATGGACGCGGCTCCCGCGACGGTCGTCGAGGCGGTCCGGATGGCCGGCGCGCTGGCCGCCGTACGAGGCCGGCCCTCGGTGGGGCTGACCGAGCTGACCGACGCCACCCAGACGGTGCTCTGCGGAGGCTCGGACCTCCCGCTGCAGCTGGTCGCGCGGCGGCTGGTGATCGGGGAGGAGCTCGGCCGGGTGCCTGAGACCGTGCCGCTCACGCCGCTCGCCGCGGACCTCGCCCGAGCGCAGCGCTCCCTGCGCCTCAAGCCGAGCCCGGTCGCCACGACCGTCACCCTCGACCTGCGCAAGGACGCCCAGCGTGACCGTTCGGTCCTTCTGCACCGCCTGCGCCTGCTGGGCGTCGGGTGGGGGAGACCTGCCGACGCCGGCCGCACCACCGGCACCTTCAAAGAGGCCTGGGAGCTGCGGTGGGAGCCCGAGCTCGCCGTCGACCTGATCGAGGCGGGCCTCTACGGCACGACCGTGCTCGGCGCCGCGGAGGCGAAAGTCGCCGAGCTGGCCCGCAGGGCCCCCGACCTGGCGGCCCTGGGGCAGCTGGTGGAGGCCTGCTTGACCGCCGACCTTCCTGAAGCGCTCGCCACAGTCGTCGAGACGCTCGCCGAGCGCACCGCTCGCCAGCGCGACACCCTCGCCCTCCTCGACGCAGTCGAGCCGCTGGCCCGCACGCAGCGGTACGGAGACGTCCGCGGCGCCGACACCTCGAGGGTCGCCGGGGTGCTGCACACCGTGGTGACCCGCGCCTCGGTCGGGCTCCGCGCTGCCTGCGCCTCGCTGGACGACGCCGCCGCAGCGCGGATGCGCACCGCGGTGGACGCCGCGCACCGCGGGATCGCGCTGGTCGACGACCGCGCGCTGACGGGTCCGTGGGAGAGCGCGCTTCTCGCTGTGGCCGCCGACGGGCGCGTGCACGGGGCCGTCGCGGGCCGCGCCGACCGGCTGCTGCTCGACGGCGGGTTGCTCGCGCCGGACGAGGCGGCGCGCCGGCTGAGCCGGCACCTGTCCGCGGGGGCAGCCCCTCTGGCCGCTGCGGCTTGGCTGGACGGCTTCCTCGAGGGCGACGCGCTGCTGCTCCTGCACGACCGCGACCTGCTCCGGCTCGTCGACACCTGGGTGGCCGGCGTCGACGAGGCGACGTTCGAGGACCTCCTGCCGCTGCTGCGCCGGACGTTCTCCCGCTTCGAGCCCGGGTCGCGTCGCCAGATCGGCTCGCGGCTGAGCGACCCCCACAGGTCCGAGCCGGCGACCGCGACGATCGACCTCGACGCCCGGCGCGGGCTTCCGGCCGCGCTCCGGGTCGCGGACCTGCTCGGGCTCGCCCGGGAGGGCTCGTGAGCGAGGACCGCGACCGGCTGAAGCGTTGGCGGCTGGTGCTGGGCGGAGACGACGCCGACGGCCTCGGTCCGGGGGTGACCTTGAGCGGCGAGGACGTCCGGCGCGACGAGGCGCTGGCGGCGTTGTACGACGCCGGGACCCGTCGCGGGGGACTGGGCGGCTCCGCGCCGCGGGTGGCGCGCTGGCTGGGCGACATCCGCAGCTACTTCCCTTCTTCGGTGGTGCGCGTCCTGCAGGCCGACGCCATGGACCGGTTGGGCCTGGACCAGCTGCTCCTCGAGCCGGAGATGATGGAGGCAGTCCAGCCCGACGTCGGGCTGGTCACCACGCTGGTCGGACTCGGACGGGTGATCCCCGAGCGCAGCCGCGCCACGGCGCGGGCGGTCGTCCGCACAGTCACCGACGAGCTCGAGCGGCGACTGCGGGCGCGCACGGTGCAGAGCGTGACCGGGGCCCTGAACCGGGCTGCGCGCACCCGGCGCCCGCGCCCCGCCGACATCGACTGGACGCGGACCATCGCGGCGAACCTGAAGCACTACCTGCCCGAGCACGGCACCGTGGTGCCCGAGCGTCTCGTCGGCCACGCCCGCCGCAGCAACCGGGTCGAGCGGCACATCATCTTGTGCATCGACCAGTCCGGGTCGATGGCCGAGTCGGTCGTGTTCTCCAGCGTCTTCGGCGCCGTGCTCGCCTCGCTGCGATCCGTCGCCACCAGCCTCGTCGCCTTCGACACCGAAGTGGTCGACCTGACCGACGAGGTCGAGGACCCGGTCGACGTCCTGTTCGGAGTGCAGCTCGGCGGCGGCACGGACATCAACCAGGCGCTGGCCTACTGCCAGGGGCTCATCACCCGCCCCGCCGACACGGTCCTCGTGCTGGTCAGCGACCTGTACGAGGGGGGCATCGCCGAGGAGATGGTCCGGCGTGCCCACGAGGTCGTCGACTCAGGAGCGACGATGGTCGCTCTGCTCGCTCTCAGCGACTCCGGCGCTCCGTCGTACGACGCCGACCACGCTGCCGCACTCGCCGCGGTGGGCGTGCCTGCCTTCGCCTGCACACCGGACCTGTTCCCGGACCTGATGGCCGCCGCGATCGAGCGGCGGGACGTGTCGGCGTGGGCGGCCGCGAACGACATCGTCACCAGCCACGGTGACGTCAGTGGTAGCGGAAGCCGTCCATGAACCGCCGGAACAGCCCGCCCTTCTGCGGCAGTGGCGGCGCTGGTGGCGGCGCCTTCGAACGCTGCGTCGCGACCGGCTTGTCGTAGTCGGTGCGGACGATGGCATCGATGATCTGCTCCTCGGTGAAGCTCTCGGAGCCCTCGATCGCGGGGACGTAGCCGACCAGCATGCCGTTGCGCATGACCTGGGCCTCCAGCGAGGCGGTGCCGTCGGAGTCCCACGTCGCCTCGCGGCCGTCCGGGAGCCGGATGCTCACGCCGAACTGGTAGACCCCGACCCGGGCGAGCTCAGCGTTCGTGCCCCGCTCACGCAAGGCGTCCACGACTTGGCGTGCCTTGTTCTCGTCCATCGTGGGGGCGAGCCTACCTGCGCGATCAGGCCCCCTCGGCCGACGCTTGACCGCGCCTGCGCAGCAGCCCGGCACCCGGGAGGCCGTCCACCACCTGCCCCACGTCCTCGATCCGGTCCGTGACCTCTTCGAGCTCCGGGGCCACCGCGGTCACCGCCGCCAGGGCGGGCTCCAGACCCTCCACGATGCTGGGCAGCCGGTCGAGCAGGGCGACGACACCCTCGAGGTGCGAGGGTCTCAGCGACCGCGCCGTCTCCGCTCCCAGCGGCGCCAAGGAACGAAGCAGGGCGCCGCACTCGTCGACGATGGTGGAGACGGCGAGGACCTGGTCCTGGGCCAGCCCGTTCGTCCGTCCCAGTCCCGCGGTCACGTCGTCGGCCCGGCCGGTGACCGCAGCCGCGTGGCCCCCGATCCGCTGCGCCAGCTCGACGAGGGCGTCAGCCGCGTCGAGGGTCGCCTCGACCCGGTCGCCGAGCACATCCACCCGGTTGCGGCCGATGGCGCGGTCGAGCAGCAGCTCGGTCTGGTCCAGGACCCGGTCCGCCCGGTCGGTGAGGCGGTCGAGGCGGTTCGGCCCGCGTGCCCGGTCCAGCAGCCGCTCGACCTCGTCGACGTCGCGCTCCACACGGGTGAGGAGGAGCTCGAGGCGACCGATCAAACCTGCTGAGCTCGCCGCCACCCGTTCCGCCTGCTCCCATAGGTCCGCGGCCCGTTGTGGAGCGGTGACCAGGAGGCTTACGCCCACTCGGGGCACCGCCGTGATCGTGTTCACGAGACCCAGCATTTCTAGCCACCTCCAGACGCGGGCCGACGACAACCCGTCGGGACGCGGGCGGGTACCCGCCGGCGGGTGCGGCATGCCGGCGGGCGGCCGCCTGACGGGCACGGTCGACGCCGAGGCGGGCGCGCGATCGACCTGGGCACCGCCTGTCTGCGGGGCCATCAGGCCGTCGCCGCCCGAGGGTGCTGCCATGGCCGATTTCGAGTCCCAGGATCTGCGACGCTCCACCTTCCGCGGGATCGACCTGCGCGACTCCCGCTTCCGCGAGGTGGGGTTCGGCAACGTCGTGATGCGTGGCGTCGCACTGGTCGACGTGGACATCGACGGCGAGATCGAGAACGTCCGGATCAACGGTGTCGACGTCGTCCCGTTGGTCGAGGCCGAGCTCGACCGCCGGATGCCGGAGCGGGCCACGATGCGGCCCACGGATGCGGACGGGTTCCGTGAGGCCTGGGACGCCGTGGAGCGGCTCTGGGCGGGCACGGTCGACCGGGCACGGACCTTCCGGCCCGAGCAGCTCGACGAGTCGGTGGACGGCGAGTGGTCGTTCCTGCAAACGCTGCGGCACCTCGTCTTCGTGACCGACTGCTGGGTCAACCGGGTGCTGCTCGGCGACCCGCTGCCGTTCCACCGGCTCGGTCAGCCGTTCGACGGGGCCGAGCCGCACCCTGATGTGCCACTCGACCTGGAGGCACGGCCCTCGCTCGATGCGGTGCTCGCCGCGGGCCGACCGGATGGCCGCCGTACGACGGGTGCTCGACGGGCTCACCGACGAGCGGCTCCTGGAACGGACCCATCCCGTCGAGGGGCCGTCCTGGCCGCCGGGCGACTCCTACGCGGTCAGCGAGGCACTGCTCACCGTCCTGAAAGAGGAGTGGCTGCACCGGCTCTACGCCGAGCGCGACCTGGATGTTGTCGCAGCGAGGAGCGAGTCCTGAACCACCGTGTGGCCCAAGGGTCGGCTACTCGCCCCAGCCCATCGGGAACACCTCGAAGGGCGCCGCGTGCGCGACGCCGAGACGCTGCCCGGTCACCCGCGACATGCCCTCGAGGAACTCGGCGGGGTCGAAGTCCTCCCACCCGAGCCCGTCGATGTAGGCCTGGTGCGCGCGCAGCGAGGCGACTCCCCGATCGAAGGTGCCGGTGGTGTCCACGGCGTGCGTCGACTGCGGCGAGCCGAACGCCCACACCTGCTGCACGCCGCCCCACGGCTCCAGCCCGTCGGTCAGCTGCTCGGCGAACACCCAGCGGTTGCCGGCGTCGCGCACGGCGTCCAGGGTCGCCTTGCCGGTGGCGATGTGGTCGGCCTGGTTCAGGTTGGCCCCGCCCCACGTGTCGCGGAAGTTGCCGGTCACCACGATCTCGGGCCGGTGCAGCCGGACCACTCCGGCGATGGCACGGCGCAGCGCGACGCCGTACTCCAGGACACCGTCCGGCAGCCCGAGGAAGTCAACCCGGTCGACGCCGACGATCCGCGCCGACTCGATCTGCTCGGCCTCCCGGACGCGGCGGCAGTCCTCCGGCGCCAGCCCATCGATGCCGGCCTCACCGCTGGTGACCATGCAGTAGACGACGTGCTTCCCCTGGTCGGTCCAGCGGGCAACGGCGGCTGCCGCGCCGAACTCCAGGTCGTCGGGGTGGGCGACCACACACAGGGCGCTCTGCCAGTCCTCACGCAGTGGCAGCAACGCGGACGGCCTCTCCTCGGTCATCGGCCGAGCATGCCACTTCGCGTCCTCCCTCGTCAGCCCCGCGCTGCCGACAGGTGCCGCTCCGGGAACCAGCCGGGTGGCGTGATCACCATGTCCTCGCCTCGGTCAGGTGGGCTGCGTTCCCAGAACGGCTTCCCGTGCGCGGACGATGGCGGCCGCCCGGTCGGGCACGCCGAGCTTCGCGCAGATGCTGCTGACCCGGTTGCGGACGGTCTTGTTGTCGGTGTTGTTGAGCCCGGCCGCCATGAGGGCGAGCACCTCCCGCTCCCTGTCGGTGAGCTCGGGGAACGGCTGCGCGGCACCACCGCCGACGGAGAAGAAGGCCCGCGGCCGACGGGCGACCTCGGGTCCGTACACCGCCTGGCCGGCGGCGACCGACGACACGGCCCGGTCGATCTCGTCGAGACCCGAGCCCTTGAGCAGGTACCCGAGCGCGCCGGCCTGGATGGCCGCGAAGACCGCTGAGTCGTCGGCCGAGCTCGTCGAGTGCAGGCGGGCGCAGGCCCGCGACGACCGTCCGGACGTCGTTCACCGCCCCACGACTCTGC
>DASQDP010000177.1:0-8821 GCA_035634095.1 Nocardioidaceae bacterium
CGCCGGTCGAATGGCCGGGATCAGGAGGTGACGGGACCCCCTCAGAGGCCGCTGAGCGCGTTGCGCACGGCGTCGATGGCCGAGTGCGCGAACGCTGGACCGCTCAGGTTGCCGCTCCGTCGCCACGCGAACGACAGCGGCACGCCGACGACGCAGTGCCAGGTCACCAGGGACAGCACGAGGAGGGGGAACGGCATTCCGTCCGCGACCGGCAGGTGCCACAAGCCCCAGAGCGTGGACACGAACAGTGCCGATCCCCAGCCGCGACCCTCGCCGGGGTGGTGGACGTGCGCGTCGAGAGCGCCGCGGAAGGCGACCTCCTCGATCACGAACGTCGCCGGGAAGTAGATCGCTAGCCACTTCAGCACGCTGCCGAGCATCGTCACGAGGTCGAGGGAGGTGCCGGTGGCCAGTTGGACGCCACCGAGAACGAGCACGTTGCCCACGACGCCGATGGCCGTGGGCAGCGCAGCCGATCGGAGCATTGCGGGCACCGACGTCGAGCGCAGGGCGTATGCGGCGGCCGCCGCGCCGATGACCGCTGCGGCGTACCACCCGATGACCCACGGGTTGCCGCCGCCGGCCGCCTTCAGACCCCAGTAGAGCGGGGGGAGGACGAGCAGGGCCGTCACCGCCACGTCACGGCGGCTGAGCCCGGACAGGTGGACCGGCCCCGCGCTCCTGCCGCGGACCAGCAACTCCCGCACTGGCCTCCGGCGCACCAGCACCTGGAAGGCGATGGTGAGGGGGATCCCCATCAGCAGGTAGGCCTCGGCGCTGGCCGGGAACAGGTAGCCCAGGCCTACCCAGGCGGCGACGAAGCCGACCCCTTCGACGACGCGCCGCGCGTGTGGGCGTTCGGCGACAATAACGCGTCGGTCCTGGGGAACAGCACGGGTGCCGGACATCGTTCCCTCCTTGGGACGGATCGGCCACCTGCGGACCTGGACGGTGGATCAGTGCAGGTGCATGCCGACGCCGGCAGCCGCACGGGTTGCGGGCATCCGGACTAGGGCGACGACGGCGAACACCCCGGCGATGACGGCGGCGCCCACGAGACCGCGGGAGAACCCGTGCACTGCACCGTCGTGGGTGGCGAGGGAGCCGGCGGTGCTGGCCACCGCGGACAGGACGGCGACGCCGAGCGCGGCACCGACCTCGTGGCCGGTCATCAAGAACCCGGACGCCACACCGGCGTGTGAGTCCGGGATCCCCGTCATGGAGGTCACCGACACGGGCACGAAGACCATGCCGACGCCCAGCCCCAGCCCCACCAGACCGGGCAGCAGGTCGGCGGCGTACTGAGAACCAGCCGAGGCCGTGGAGAGCAGGACGGCGAACCCGGCGACGAGCACCAGCCCGGCAGCAGCGATCGCGCGCGGGGTCACGTGGGCCAGGAGGTGACGGGCCACGACCGTGCCGGCCGTGACCGCTAGGGCGAAGGGCAGGAAGGCCAGACCGGTCCGCAGAGCGGACAACCCCATCACGGTCTGCATGAAGATCGACCCCAGGAAGACGGTCCCGACCAGGATCCCGGTGACGCCTAGCATCACCGCGGTTCCGGAAACCAGGGAGCGCAGCTTCCAGACGTGGGGCGGGAACAGGGGCCTGGTGGCGCGCTGCTCGACCTTGAGGAACGCGGCCAGCAGCAGCGCAGACATACCCAGGCCGACCGCGGTCCGGACCGACCACCAGCCGTGCGTGGCGGTGTCTCCCAAGGTGTAGACGAGCACGGCGAGCCCGGCGATGACCGTCACGGCACCCGGGACGTCGAAGTCCGAGCGGGCCGGAAGAGTGCGCTTATCCTGGGCCATGACGCGTCGTCCGACGAGAAGGGCGACGAGGCCGATCGGACCGTTGATCCAGAAGATGAACTGCCAGCTCGACCAGGTCGTGATGGCGCCGCCGACGAGGACTCCTGCGGCGACGCCGAGGCTGCCGACGGCCCCCCACAGTGCGAGGGCGGCCTTGCGCTGGGCGCCCGAGTAGGTGGTGGTGATCAGCGACAGCGCCGACGGGGTCAGCAGTGCGGCGCTCAGGCCCTGGACCGCGCGGGCGACGATGAGCTGGTTGCCGGTCTCGGCGAAGCCGCTGACCAGCGAGGCGACGGTGAACAGCGCGAGGCCGGTCAGGAAGACGCCTCGCCGGGACAGCAGGTCGCTGATGCGGCCTCCGAGCAGCAGGCCGCCTCCGGACATCATCAGGTACGCCGTGACCAGCCACTGCAGCTCGCCGCCGGCCAGGTGCAGCGACTGACCGATCGTCGGCAGGGCGGTGTTGACGACGGAGATGTCGAGGACGACGAGGATCTGGGCGGCGAGGGCAACACCGAGCAAGGCCCAGGATGTGCGGGGACCTTCATCGTCTTGGTGTTCGACCGGGTGGTCGTGGTGGGCGGGTGCGTGGGACATCGGATGCTCCTCGGATTGGCGGGGTGCTGGTGGGTTCAGGACGCGGACACGGGCGAGTGGGTGCTGACGGACCGGGTGACGGCGGTGATGGCGGCCGCCGAGGCGTCCGAGCCGTTCGGGTCGTCGACCATGCCGGCGTGGGAGGAGGGGACGTCGCGGTGGACGCTGTCGTTGGATAGGGCCGCGAGCCGATCCTGGGCGGCGGGCCAGCCCTCGGTGCTGAGGTTCTCGGACGCGGTGAGCACCACCAGGGGTCGGTCATCCAGCGTGCGGAGTGACTGCGACTGCTCGAGGATGCGCGGGACCATCGAGAGCTCGTCGCGGCCGTAGCGCTGCGCGCGGACGGTCGAGCTCATTGCCTCCACCAGGTCACCCTGGGCGCCGGGCAGGTGCGAGCTGGAGCCGACAACCGGACCTAGCCCGATCCGGGCCAGCGTGGGCAGAAGGGACTGGCCACGCTTCATCGCCGCGTACTGCAGGGGGTAGGCCGGCATGTCGGCGAACTGGCGCGGGCTGGAGCTGTCGAGGAGCACCATCCCGGCGACGTCCTCGGGGTACTGCGCGGTGTACGTCAAGGCGTACGGGCCGCCCATGGAGTGCCCGACGAGCACGTAGGGTCCGTGCTCACCGGCCGCGGCGAGGAGCCTGTGCAGGTCGGCCGCTGCGGTGGCGCCGTCCTGGGGCTCGTCGGCGTCATCGCTCCAGCCCTGGCCGGCGCGGTCGTAGGCACACACCCGTGTGGTCTCGCTGACCTGGTCGGTGATCCGGGCCCAGGAGGCGGAGAACTCGCCCATGCCGTTGAAGAGCACGACTGTCGGTCCGCCGGCCCCGCGGCAGTCGATGTGCAGACGGTGGTCGCCCACCGCGAAGGTCCGGCCCGGAGCGGGGTGGTCGTCCCCGACCTGGGGCGAGGTGATGTCCTGGGCCAGGGCTCCGACGGCGACTGCGGCCAAGGTGAGGAACACCGGGGTCAGCAGCAGACGCGCCCGCGGCGGGAGGGCTCGACGGGCTTGGACGAACATCCAGGCCACCAGGGCCAGCATGAGTGGGGGCCACACCCAGTTGAGTGCCGAGAGGGACGAGTGGCCCGGAGAGAGGACGACGAGACCTGTGCCAGTGGTCGACATGGCGACTGCGGGGACACGCGCCCAGCGCTGCGGCCGGCCGGTCTTGCGGGCCGAGACGACGGCGAGCGCGCCCCAGCCGACACCGAAGCCGAACAGGAGGGAACCGGTGACGACCGCCTCGGTGGCTCCGGGGAAGACCACCATGGTCAGGCCCAGGGCGCTCGCGGCCCCAACAATCAGCGAGCCGAGGACGACGCGCGTGATGGACCAGGCACCGGTACGCCCGGCCTTTTCGCAACTGGGGTGGAGGGTGATGGTCATGGCGGGTCTCGCTCTCGCAGTGGTGCCCGTCAGGGCGTGGTGCACTGCGTCCGAGCGTGGACTCGATGCCGACTGCTCGCCCCGGTCAGATGGCCGGGATCGGCATCAGGCCAGTTCGAGCTGGGCGAGCTCACCCCTGGAGGTGATCCCGGCCTTTTGGAAGATGTTGCGCAGGTGGAAGGCCACCGTCCTGGAGGAGATCCAGCATTGAGCCGCGACGTCTTTGTTGGACAGGCCGGAGCTCACCAGCTGCGCGATCTGCAGCTCCATCGGGGTGAGCGTGACGAGCGTCGAGGGGTCACGCTTGCGGGCGGTCTCCCCGGAGGCGCGAAGCTCCTGGTTGGCACGTGCAGCGTGGGACTCGGCGCGCAGGTCCTGGAAGGTTTCGGCGGCCTCTCGCAGGTGCTGTCGGGCGTCGACCCGCCGCTGGTGGCGGCGCAGCCACTCCCCGTAGGCCAGCTGGGTCCGCGCTGCGTCGAGCGGCCGACCGGCGTCCGCATGGTGCACTAGGGACTCTCGGAAGCGCGGGTCGGCCCCGGCCTGGTCCGCTGTCAGTGCGCGGCCGAAGGCCACGGTGGCGAGCGCCCAGGGCCTGCGGGTGGTGTCGGCGAAAAGGGCCAGCTCGTCGGTCCAGGCACGTGCGGCAACCGTGTCTCCGGCCCGCACGGCCGCCTCGATGCGCTCCGCGGCGGACATCCGCGCGAGGACAGGCAACCGGAACCTGGCGAGGTGGTGCACCGCGCCGGCGTGGTCGCCGGAATTGGCCGCACGAAGTCCCTTGGCCCAGCGGGTCAGGTCGTGGACGGGGTCGGCCAGGATCCCCAGGGGGTACGCCGCGACCAGCTCTTCGAGCCGTGCGAGGTGGCGGTCGTGGTCGTCCCTGTCCTGCAGGGCCGCGAGCATCGCCAGCCAGGCGATGGGCGGGGCCGTCATCCCCGGCTGGCCGATGCTCTGGCCCAGTGAGATGGCCTCCTCCGCGCTGCTCCGCACCGCGACGAGATCCCCGGCCAGGTACTGGCCGAAGCAGAGCCTCTGCAGGCAGTAGACCACCGCGGTCACCGCACCGGCCTCCCGCGCTCGCGCGAGCGCGTAGCCGTAGAAGTGCTGCTGGGCCCGGTCGGCGCCGAGCTGTAGGGCCGCATTGGCGAGGTTCCACAGCACGTCCCGGTCGTCGACCTGGTCGCCAAACTCGAGCGCACGGTCCAGGGCAGCCGTGGCGGCGTACCAGTCGCCCTCGGCCACCTGCGTCATCGCGACCAGCATGTGACGCAAGCACTGGCTCCGCGGCGGATCGCCGGCGACGGGCACGACGAGGGCATCGGTCACGGTCAACGGCGTACCGCTGTCGGCGCCGAAGGTACGCATGACGGCAGCGGCAACGCCGATGTCGAGGGCCCTGTCCGGATCGATCGGGTAAACCGCCTGGGCGCCCTCGACGAAGATCCGGTGCGCCTCGGCCGCCGAACCCAGATTGACCTCGATGTGACCGCGCAGGCGTGCGACGTCCGCGAGCAGCAGGGGGTCGTTCGTCGCCTCGCGCGCCTTCACCAGCAGCGCCTGCGCCTGGCCGGCCCGGCCGCAGGCCCAGGCGCTCCGAGCCGCGGCGAAGGTGAGCTCCGTGCGCTGTGCGGGGTCGTCACACAGCGCCGCAGCGCGTTCGTACGCCGCGAGCGCCGCGACGTGCCCGCCCCCTCGCTGGGCCCGGGTGCCGGCACGCTGCAGGGCACCCACCACCTCCGGGTCGGGCCCGTCGGCAGCGGAAGCACGGTGCCAGGCCTCCCTGTCCGGATCGCCGTAGCCGGACAGCGCTTCCGCGAGGGCCCGGTGCACGTCCCGCCGCTGGGCTCCGGTCGCGGCCTGATAGACCGCCGAGCGGACCAAGGGGTGACGGAGCGACAGCGACGACGCGCTCTCGACAAGCAGCCCCGAGTCCACCGCTGCCTGCAGGTCGGCGTCGACAAGGCCCAGAGCGGCTCCGGCCCGTCGCACCACCTCGGTCTCGCCGCTGTCATCCGCCGCCGCGACCAGCAACATCGTCTGCACCGGCGGCCGTAGGCGGCGGCTACGGTCGAGGAAGAGCTGCTCGACCCGAGAGGTCAGGTGGAGCTGCGGGGGCAGGGGATCCACCCCACTGAGCTGGTCCCGGGTCAGCTCGGCGGGGAGCTCCAGCAGCGCCAGGGGGTTGCCGCGGGTCTCGGCGACGATCCGCGTCAGAACCTCGGCCGAGCCTGCGGAGCCAAGACGTGCCTGGAGCAAGGCGTGGGATGCGTCCGGGTCGAGACCGGTCACGACCAGCTCGCGGAGGCCTTGCGCGTCGAAGGTCCCCCAGGCGCCGTCCCGGGCTGCGAAGACCAGGGCCACCCGGTCCGCGCCGAGCCGGTGGGCACAGAAGCGGAGGGCCCCGGCCGTGGCGGCGTCCAGCCAGTGCGCGTCATCGACGACGCACAGCACCGGGTTCTCCTCCGCCGCCGTGGTGAGGATCGACAGGGTTGCCACCCCCACCAGGAACGGCTCGACCGAGGCGCCCTCCTCCTCGCCGAACGCGACGCGCAACGCCCGCGCCTGGGGTCCGGGCAGTCCACCGCGGAGCCTGGTGAGGGGGCGCAGCAGCCGGTGCAGCGCCGCGAACGCCAGCGGCGCCTCGACCTCCAGACCCTGGGTGCGTAGCACGGTGGTGTCGCCGGCACGCGCCACGAGATCGTCGAGCAGCGCAGACTTGCCGACACCGGGTTCGCCGCGGACGACCAGAGTCCCCGCAGACCCACCTCGCGCCCCCTCGACGAGCGCTCCGAGGAGGTGCCGCTCCGGCTCGCGACCGACGATCACGCGGAAAACCTACACCGAGCGGTGCGTACCTGTACGCGATCGAACCCTGGCCGTTTGACCGGGGCGACCAGGGCCTCGTGACGTCAGGCTCAACCCCATGAATGACATCCGCAATCACGGGGTCGACGACCCGACACCGGGCGATGGGCGGCGGCGCCATATCGGGATCCTCCTCTTCGACGGGGTCGAGGAGCTGGACGCCGTCGGCCCCTGGGAGGTGCTGTCCGCCTGGTCCCAGCAGCACCCCGAGGACGGGTGGGAAACCTTCTCCCTCTCGTCCGACGGCCGCCCCGTTCGCGGCGCCAAGACGCTGGTGCTCGGCGCGCACCACTCCATCGACGACGCGCCGACCATGGACATCCTGGTTCACCCCGGCGGCCCGGGCACCAGGCCGATGCTGCACGACCGCGGCCACCTCGACTGGGTCCGCCGGCAGCGCGCCACGGTTCCCTTGATGACGTCGGTCTGCACCGGCAGTCTGGTCTACGCGGCCGCCGGGTTGCTGATCGGCCGCAGGGCGACCACGCACTGGGCCTCGCTCAACATGCTCTCCGAGCTGGACCCCACGGTCATCACCGACGTCAGCTCGCGTTTCGTCGACGATGGCGACCTGATCACCAGCGCCGGAGTCAGCGCCGGCATCGACATGGCGCTGCACCTCGTGGCCCGGCTCACCGACGTCGAGCGCGCCCGGGAGGTCCGCCGCGAGATCCAGTACAACCCCCAGCCCCCGATCTAAGAGGGCACCCCGACACAAGGAGACCTGTGATGACCACCCTCGCCGACCGCACGATGCGCGCGGTCCTCCAAGATCGCTACGGCACCTCCGAGGTGCTCCGGCTCGGCCGCGCCCCCCGTCCGACGATCGGCGACCACGACGTGCTCGTCGAGGTCCGCGCGGCCGGGCTGGACCGCGGCACCGAACACCTCATCACGGGCAAGCCCTACGCCGCGCGGCTCGCGTTCGGCATGGCGCGCCCGAAAAACCCGGTCCCCGGCCGCGACGTCGCAGGCACCGTCGCCGAGATCGGCGCGGCAGTCACGCAGTTCACCGTCGGCGACGAGGTCTACGGCGTCGCCCCGGGATCCTTTGCCGAGTACGCGGTCGCCCGAGAGTCCCGGCTCGCCCGCAAGCCCGCCAACCTCTCGTTCACCCAAGCCGCCGTCGTCCCCGTATCGGCCGCCACCGCGCTGCGGGCACTCGTCGACGTCGGTCGCGTCCAGGCCGGTCAGTCCGTCCTTGTAGTCGGTGCCTCCGGTGGCGTCGGGAGCTACGCCGTCCAGCTCGCGAAGGCATTCGGGGCTGAGGTCACCGGTGTCTGCAGCACCGCGAAGGCGGACCTGGTCGCCTCGCTCGGAGCCGACCACGTCATCGACTACACCAGGGAGGACTTCGCGAACGGATCCCGCCGATACGACCTCATCCTCGACATCGCAGGAAACCCCTCACTGAAGCGGCTCCGGCGAGCCCTCCGGCCCCGAGGGACGGCCGTGTTCGTCGGGGGCGAGGACGCCGGCGCGCTCATCGGCATGGGACGGCAGCTACGGGGCGTGCTGCTCTCCGTCTTCCTCAGGCAGCGCCTTGCCCTCCTGGTCACCCAGGAGCGCGCCAGCGACTACGACCGCCTCACCGACCTGATCGAGTCCGGCCAAGTCATCCCGAGCATGGACCGCACCTACCCGCTCGAGGACGCGCCGCTCGCCGTCCGGCAGCTCGAGGCGGGCCACGTCCGCGGCAAGATCGCCATCACCGTATGACCGATGACGGACCGCCGTAGAGGCCCTGCCTCGCGGCCGGCTTCGACGCGATCGGTGAGGTAGGCGCACAGCGCGAGTGGGTCGGCGGGCAGCGCGGTGATCCCGCGCGCGGCGCACCAGCGTTCCTCTCTGCCCAGCGCAGGGCGGGGACAACCGGCCCACACGGTGCTTCTTCTCTTGCGCTTGCCAGGATGTCCCGCTGGCCGGGTTTGCCGACGGGAAATCCCGGTGGCGGTCCGGCGGTAACGGGTCTGGGTCTGTGGGGGACGACATGGGCCAGCGATGCGCAGTCTGTGGCGCTGCGCCGTCTCCGACCACTCCTTGGCACTGATCTGGATCGGCGCGGCCGGCCTCGGCCGGCGGCACACCCCCGGCCCACCCGCCCCACCGAAGGTCCCGCTCACGCCGCTGCCCACCAGCCGGCCCGCGTCGGTCGGC
>DASQDP010000178.1:0-15404 GCA_035634095.1 Nocardioidaceae bacterium
AGTCGAGCTTGGACTGGCTGCCGTCGTTCAGGTACACGCCCACCTGCGGTGCGCGCCCGGCGCGCACCGGCAGCGCTCCCCCCATCCGCGTCGGCTCGATCAGGCGCTGCTCCTCCGGGTGAGCGGACCAGAGCAGCACGCGTCGCTGCGTCGCCGAGGTCACCAGGCCGTCGAGCACCTGCTCCGGCCGGCCCTGCCCGGAGGCCACGGCCTCGAACGTGCGCCGGGCCACCCTGGCGAAGTAGGCGTCCTGGTCCTCGGGGTCCGGAAGGTCGAGATACACCTGGTTGAGCAGCGTCGACACGGCACTGTCCGCGTCCAGCGAGCGTCCCTGGCCGATCTGGACGGGGCCGGTGCCCCGCAGCAGGTAGGAGAGGGCGACAGGGTCGACCGACAGCACGCCGTCCGGCGTCACCCCGCGGACCCGGCGCCACATCGCGGAGATGAGCTGGGCGCTGCGCGGGAAGTGCGGGGTCGCGGTGACGTCCTGGGAGAAGCTCCCGAGCGCGGTGCCGAACAGCTCACGCTCCGTCCGGGTCAGCGGCAGCACCGGCCGCCGGAACGGCCCCATCGACGACGAGTTCCCCTGGGCGCCCAGCCTCACCCGGCCCTGGTCCGCGTGCACCACCGCGAACGCGCCGGGGATGCCGCCGGTGGAGCGGAGCTCGGCGTTGTTCTGGAACATCAGGAGATACGTGCGCCGGCCGTCCGCGCCGAGCATCCGGGGCAGCAGCCGCACCACCAGGGCGGTCCGGGACGAGATCGCCGCGGCATCCGCCAGCTCGGCCTGCAGCCGGCGTACCGGCGAGGCCACCTGTGGGGTGAGCTGCGCTGTGCTGATCGCCTGCACCCGCCGGGCCTGCCGGGACAGCCGTCGGTCCGCTTCGACGACCGCGGGAGCGACCCGCTCGACCGGTGCGAGGTCGACGCGTCCGTCGGTAGGCCGCAGGCGCTCCGGCTCCAGCACCGTGCTGGCTCTCACCACGTCGGGGAGCACGTGGCCCGCGATCTCGTGGCTGACCTCGGCGACGGTGCGCACCGCGTGCACGTTCGGGCCGATGGCCGGCGTCCGGGTGAGGAGCCACCAGCCGGGTCCCCGGGTGCTCGTCTCGGCGTCCGAGGCGTGGTGCTGCATCCGCCGCAGGGTCGATCGTGCCGCGGGCGCATCGCCGGCGACCAGGTGGCCCTGCAGCCGTTCCACGTCGGTGGCTACCTGCTGCAGGGAGTCTCTGGCCGCCAGTGCCTGGTGACCGGTGTAGGCAAGGAGGAGGACGGCGGACAGGCCGACGAGAACGAGGGCCCACCGGATCCGCCTTGTCGCCCGAGAGTGCGCCAAGAGCGGAGGTCAGGCAGAGACGTGCGAGCGACGGCGCGCGACGACGATGCTCGCCCCGCCGGCGCCCAGCAGTCCGAGCCCGGCCAGCGCCAGCAGCTCGGTCTGGGTCGAGGCGCCGGTGTCCGCGAGCGTGCCCGACCCGGCGGCGCCGGAGCCGGTGACGCCCGCGAGGCCGCTGTCCACGGACCCGGACACCGCGGGCCGGTTGGCGCCGTCGGAGCCCCCGCCGCTGCCGAACCCGGACCCACTGCCGGAGCCGGATCCGGACCCACGCCCGTTGCCGTTGCCGTTGCCGTTGCCGCCGTGCTCGGCCATCAGGGCGTTGTAGGCGGCCTCACCGACGACGGTGCCGTACTCGGTCACGTACATCGTCACGGTCATCCGGGACAGCGTGCCGTCGGGGCCGCGGTAGGTCACCACGACGGGGTAGGCGCCGACGGGCAGTCCACGGGGCAGCTTGATGTGCGCCTTGCCGCCGTGCAGGGTCAGGGTGTAGGAGCGACCTCCGACCGTGACCGTGACGGTGCCCTGGGCCTTGCCCGCTCCTGTCCCGGTGCTGATGACGAGCGTGTTGCCGTTGCCGTTCGTCCCTACGTTCAGGGTGACCGGGGGGGCATAGGGACGGGCAGCCACCGGCGCTGACGGCACTGCCGCGACGGCTGCGCTGGGAGCCGCCACCTGGGCCACGCCGACGAGACCGAGAGCGGCGGCGCCGGCGGCGAACCGCTTGACCTGGGAACGAGTGACCATGATGACCTCAAAGTGATGGGGGGAAGGCCGGGGGACCCTCGATGGACTGCCTGGGGTGCTGCCGCTCCGGCCGGACAGGGCGGGCTGTCCGTACGCGAGGGACGCTATCAATTAGTAAAGGTTTATCGCCAATATTTGGCCCAATTGCACCCACCCATGCCTCCGTCGTAGTCCCAGCTGACTACGGAACTCGGGCACGAGTAGTCGCGGTGGCGTCCGAGCGCCCTCGGTGGCCGCAACGGAGGCCGCCCCCTGAACGACCCGGGACCGCTCGACGAACGCAGCGCCGACGGCGGTGCCGGCCGCTGCGTCAGTGGTCATGAGCCCGGCTCCAACGTCGAGGACTGTTCGGGTCGATGACGACCCCCGTTGCACCAACAGTCTCGGTTGTCCTCGGGTGGGACTTGAGGTCCCTCGGGTGGCCTGCTCAGAAGGTGGCGCGCAGCTCCCCCACCGGACGGCCACCGCCGAGCAGCCGCACGACCCCGGTGCGGCGTACGGAATCGGCGTCCACGCCCGCCTCACCGGTCACGCCGCACCGCTCCAGCGCAGCGGCCATCAGCACGGGTCGCACCCGCGCGGACCCGTCGTCGGTCTTGAGCGCAACGGCCCGCCCGTCCCGCAGCCCCACGGCATAGCAGGACTCGGCGCCGGCCTTGAGGACGGCGCCCGGCACGGCGCGCAGAAGCACCGCCTCGTCGCGGCGGGAGCCGGAGACGTGCTCGGGGTGCGCGCGGATCGCCTGGGCCACGGCGCGCTCGGGCCCCCGCTCGGCGGTGGCCAGCGTCCGGTACGCGCGCGCCAGCGCCACCAGAGAGGCGGAGAGCAGCGGGGCGCCGCACCCGTCCACCGCGACCATCTCGACCGGCTCGCCGGTCAGCTTGGCGAAGCTGGCCGCGATCGCCACCTGCAGCGGGTGGTCGACCTGCAGGTACGTCGAGGTGTCCCAGCCGTTGGCGACACAGGTGGCGAGCATCGCGGCGTGTTTGCCCGAGCAGTTCATCGCGAGCGACGACGGCCGGCCCCCGGCCCGGATGTGCTCATCGCGCGCCTGGTCGTCGAGAGGGTGGTCCGGCGGCGTCTGCAGCGCCTCCTCGTCCAGGCCGACCGAGGCCAGGATCCGCCGCACCCCCTCGAGGTGGAACGCCTCGCCGGAGTGGGACGCCGCTGCGAGCGCCAGCAGCTCGCCATCGAGCCGAAGCCCGGCGCGGAGCATCCCGACGACCTGCAGCGGCTTGTTGCAGGAGCGCGGCAGGATCGGGCTCTCGACGTCCCCGAGGGACCAGTCGACCGACCCGTCGGCTGCCAGTGCGACCACCGAGCCGTGGTGGTGCCCCTCGACGAAGCCCGACCGGACCACCTCGGCGACGACCACGGGGGCAGGCATGCCGCCGACCCTACCGACGGGGTACGGCACCATTGCCCGTGTGTCGACGCCGCCTGCCTCCCCCCCTGCCACCCCGTCCGGCACGCCGGTCACCGGGCGCAGCCTGCCGCAGCACTGCCCCACTCCGCGGGAGCTCGACGACCTCGAGCTGATCACCCACGGCGCCGTGGGCCTCGGTGGCTTCGAGAGCGCCGAGGGGCTGGTGACGCTGCGGGTGCCCCACGACGTCGCCGCCGCCGCCGTGGAGGCCGGAGCGCTGGAGCTCGTGGACCCGGAGGGCCTCCCCCTGGCGAGGGTGGACGTGGAGTCGACGTACGCCGGGGGGGACGCGACGGGCGTGGCGGGCCCGGTCACCGCGCTCGCCGTGCACGAGTTCGGCGCGTTCCGCCGCCTGCACCTGTCGCCCGCTGCGGTGCGCGAGGCCTACGACGAGCGCACGCTGACCGTGCCCGTCGCCCGCCCGCTCACGGCCGAGGACCTGGCGCTGGTCCGGGGTGCGGCGGACGGCCGGCCGGTGCTGCTGCTCGCCCTCGCGGGGACCGGCACCCCGGAGGGCCTGTCCTCGACGGGCCTGGTCCGGGCCACGCTGGCCGCGGCGGCCCTGCTCTCGGCGGAGGACGGGCCCGCGGAGGTCGGGCCGGCGGAGGTCGGGCCGGCGGAGGTCGGCGTGGTGGCCGTACCGCTCGCCGCTCGGGGCGACGCCGCGGCCGACGCCCGGCTGCGCGAGCTGGTCACCCGTGCGTACGCGCCCGGGGTCCCGGCCGAGGCGGCTGCCACCGGATCGCCGGCCGAGGCAGCTGGCACCGGGACGGCGAGCCGGTCGCTGCCGGTCGACGCCGTCCTGGACGTGCCCGGGAAGGGCGTGCTGCCGGCGCGGATCGCGGACATCGTGCGACGCGAGCGGCCGGCGCCCGCGGAGCAGGGCCTGGTGCTCTTCTTCACGGGCCTGTCCGGCAGCGGGAAGTCGACCCTGGCCCGGGCCCTGCACGACCGGATCCTCGAGCAGGGCGACCGCACCGTGACCAGCCTCGACGGGGACGTCGTGCGCCGGAACCTGTCGGCAGGGCTGACCTTCTCGAAGCAGGACCGGGAGACCAACCTCCGCCGGATCGGGTGGGTCGCCGCGGAGATCAGCCGGCACGGGGGCGTGGCGCTGTGCAGCCCGATCGCGCCGTTCGACGAGACCCGCCGGCAGGTCCGCGCCATGACCGAGGACGCCGGGGGCGCGTTCGTCCTGATCCACGTCGCGACGCCGCTCGAGGAGTGCGAGCGCCGTGACCGCAAGGGCCTCTACGCGAAGGCCCGCCGCGGCGAGATCCCCGAGTTCACCGGCATCTCGTCGCCCTACGAGGAGCCGACGGATGCGACCGTCCGCGTGGACACGACCGGGCGCAGCATCGAGGATGCTCTCGCCGACGTCATCGACGCCCTCGAAGCCCACGGCCGGCTCTCGCTCTCCGCCCCTCCAGGGCTTCCCGCGTCCCGACCGTGAGCGCTGCGGCACCCGCAGAACTTCGGGTGTTCTCACCTGCTGTTCAGGATCCCGGCGCAGGATGGGGACATGGAGCTCGTGTTGGTCCTCGGCGTCCTCAGCGCGTGGCTGACCGCAGCCATGGTCGTGGGTCTGCTGATCGGGAACATGATCCGGCTGCGGGACCGGGTCGCCCCCGTCTCAGTGCCGCAGCGACGAGACGTACGCCTGCGCCGCGTCGTATGACGGCAGCAGGCCCGCACGCTCGGCCTCGGCGAGCGTGGGTGCGTCGGCGTCCTTTGCCGAGAGCAGCGGCCTGACGGGCGAGCCGTCCCGCCCGGTGGTGGGCCACTCGATCCCGACCGCGGGATCGAGCGGGTGCACCCCGTGCTCGCGGCCGGGCGCGTAGGGCGTCGAGCACAGGTAGGACACGACGCTGGCGTCCTGCAGCGCCATGAAGGCGTGCCCGAGCCCCTCGGAGAGGTACACCGCGCGCCGGTCCGCGTCGTCGAGCAGGACCGACTCCCACGCGCCGTAGGTCGGAGAGCCGACCCGGATGTCCACCACCACGTCGAGCACCGCGCCCCACAGACAGGTCACCCACTTGGCCTGGCTCGGCGGCAGCTGCGCGAAGTGGATGCCGCGCACCGCCCCAGCGGCCGACACGGAGGCGTTCGCCTGCGCGAGGGTGAAGGGGTGTCCCGTCGCCTCGGCGAACCGGTCGGCTCGGAACCACTCGAGGAAGGCACCGCGGTCGTCTCCGTGGACCTTCGGGGCGACCTCGAACGCGCCGGGGATGGACAGCTCTCGGATCTCCACGTGAGTAGGGTACGGACCGGCCTGGCGCGCTCGGCGCAGGCCGGGGAGGACTCGTCGTGAAATGGCTCGTCACCGGCTCGAACGGCATGCTCGGCACCGACCTCGTCGAGCGCCTCCGGGCCACCGGCGACGAGGTGACCGCAGCGACGAGAGCCACGGTGGACCTCAGGGACGCGGACACGGTGGCGGCCGCTGTCGAGGGTCACGACGTGGTGGTGAACACCGCCGCCTGGACGGCGGTCGACGACGCCGAGGAGCACGAGGCCGAGGCCCGGCAGGTCAACGGGGACGGCGTCGAGCGGCTCGCGGTGGCCGTGCGGGCCTCGGGCGCCCGGCTGGTGCACCTGAGCACCGACTACGTCTTCGACGGCTCCGCCAGCACGCCGTACGCCGAGGACGCGCCCCCCGCACCGGCCTCGGCCTACGGACGCACCAAGGCGCTGGGCGAGCAGGCCGTGCGCGAGACGGTGCCCGAGCGGCACCTGCTGCTCCGCACCGCCTGGCTGTACGGCGCGCACGGCGGCTGCTTCCCGAAGACCATCGCCCGGGTGGCGCGGGACCGCGGGACGGTGAGCGTGGTGCAGGACCAGGTCGGCCAGCCGACGTGGACCCGCGACGTCGCCGACCTGATCGTGCGCCTGGTGCAGGCGGATGCTCCTCCCGGGACCTACCACGCGACGTCCTCGCAGGAGTGCAGCTGGTTCGACTTCGCCCGCGCGGTGGTCGCGGCTGCCGGCCTGGACGAGTCCGTCGTCCTGCCGACGACCAGCGACGCGTTCGTGCGGCCCGCGCCCCGACCGGCGTACTCCGTGCTGGGCCACGAGGCCCTGCACCGCATCGGGGTCGAGCCGATCGGTGCCTGGCGCGAACGGTGGGACACCGCGGCCGCCGAGGTCCTGGCACGGCCGTAGTCAGCGTGCCAGCGCCCCCTGCCGCCACAGCCGTCGTCAGCCAGCAACTCCTATCGCCTCCGGCGGAACCGGACCTCGCCGCTGGCCAGCCGGCGCAGCGTGAAGCGGTCGTCGTGCGCCCGGCGATGGTGGAACCCGCACAACGGCAGCCCGTTGTCGAGGCTCGTCCGCCCGCCCTGGCTCCACGGATGCGGGTGGTGGACGTCGCACCAGGCGAACGGCCTCTCGCAGCCCTCGGTGGCGCAGGTGTCGTGCAGGATGGACAGGCCTCGACGCATCGCCGCGTTGTGCAGCCGCGCCTCGAAGCCCAGGTCGAGCGGCTCGGAGCGCCCGCCCAGCACCGCCGGGATGATGCCCGCGTTGCAGGCCAGTCGTCGCACCTGACCGGGCGACACGTGCACGCCGGTGTCGAGGCGGCCTGCGCCGACCTCGTCGAGCAGGTGCTGCAGGTCGATGTGCACCAGGATGCTGGCGCCCACGCGCCCGAAGCCTCCCGATGCCTCCGTCGGAAGGTGCTCGATCAGCTCGGTGAGGCCGAGACCCAGCCGCTCCGGCCCGGACAGGGTCGGCCCGCCGCCGGGCAGTGAGTCGTCGGTGACGAGCTCGCCGGCGTGGTTGCGCGAGAGCCGCTGCGGAGCCGTGAGCCGCTCCAGCGCGGCCTTGAGCATGTGCCCGTGCAGCTCTGGGATCACGAACCGCCCGGAGAAGGTGCCGTTGCCGTTGTCGTCCAGCGTCAGCCACGTCTCGTCCTCGGCGCGGCGCTCCTCCTGCCGCAGCAGGTCCGCCTCATGACGGTCGGCCAGCTCGCCGGACACCACGTCGAGCATGCGGCGGGCCGCTTGGCGCAGCCGACGCGCGTCCATGCCGCCGACCGCCTTCACCACCAGCCGGGCCTCTGCCGCGCGCCGCTGCTCCTCCGTCACACCGGTCGGCAGCTTCTCTGCTGCCGCCACGATCACCCGCGCCTGGGCCTCGTTGATGCCGCCGTCCGCGAACGCCTCACGGGTCGCGTCGTAGCGCTCCTCGAGCAGCCGGGCCAACCACAGCCCGCCTGCCGTAACCGAGCGGGTGGAGCCGGTCAGCCGGGCGGCCCAGGCGGCGGTGTCCGTCGCGCCCAGCGACTCCGCCAGCCGACGCTGGTCAGCCTCGGCGGTCAGGCTCAGCCGCAGCGCCGCCGCCTGCGACTCCAGCGCCGCCACGCCCTCGAGGGCGTCGACGAGGACGTCCACGCCGAGGCTGCTCGCCGGCACCGCCGCCGCGGCGGTGACCGACGCGCGGGCCGAGCGCACGAGGGCGAGCACCTCGGCGGGCGGACGGATCGGCTGGACTGTCACGAGGACAAGTCAACCGCCGACCACTGACACTTCGCTCGAGCCGTCTAGACCATTATCGAACAAACATTCGATGTCAGCCGAGCGCCAGGATCTGCAGCAGGTACTCCCCGTAGCCGGACTTCGCCAGCGCCTCCCCCCGCTGCCGCAGGCCGTCGTCGTCGAGCCACCCCTGCCGCCACGCCACCTCCTCGGGGCAGCCGATCTTGAGCCCCTGCCGGTGCTCGACGGTCTGGATGAAGTTGCTGGCGTCGTTGAGCGAGTCGAAGGTGCCGGTGTCCAGCCAGGCGAACCCACGCTCGAGCATCTCGACCTGAAGCCGGCCCTGCTCCAGGTAGGCGCGGTTGACGTCGGTGATCTCGTACTCCCCGCGGGCGGACGGCTTCAGGTCCCGCGCGATCGCCAGCACGTCGTTGTCGTAGAAGTAGAGCCCCGGAATGGCGAAGCTGCTGCGCGGCTCGGCGGGCTTCTCCTCCAGCGACAGCGCCCTGCCGGAGGAGTCGAACTCCACCACGCCGTACGCCGTGGGGTCGGCCACCCAGTAGGCGAACACCGCCGCGCCGTCCACGTCGGAGAAGCGCGCCAGCTTGCGCCCGAAGCCCGGGCCGTAGAACAGGTTGTCGCCGAGCACCAGCGCGCTGGAGTCCGTGCCCACGAAGTCGGCGCCGATGGTGAACGCCTGCGCCAGCCCATCAGGCGAGGGCTGCTGTGCGTAGGAGAGGTTGATGCCGAGCTGGGACCCATCGCCGAGCAGCCGCTCGAACTGCGCCGCGTCGTGCGGGGTTGTGATCACCAGGATGTCTTGGATCCCCGCCAGCATCAGAGTGGTGAGCGGGTAGTAGACCATCGGCTTGTCATAGACGGGCACCAGCTGCTTGCTGACGCCCAGGGTGATCGGATGCAGCCGCGTGCCGCTCCCGCCGGCGAGAAGGATTCCGCGCATGTCGGTTAGTGTGCCGGACCATGAGGCTTCTGGTGACCGGCGGCGCGGGGTTCATCGGCTCCCACTACGTCAGGTCCGTGCTGACCGGCGCGTGGGGCCTCGACGAGCCGGAGTCCGTCGTGGTGCTGGACAAGCTGACGTACGCCGGCAACCTGGCCAACCTCGCCCCCGTGCACGACGACGGCCGGCTGCGGTTCGTGGAGGGTGACATCCTCGACCGAGCGCTCGTCGAGCGGCTGGTCGACGAGGCGGACGCCGTCGTGCACTTCGCCGCCGAGTCCCACGTGGACCGGTCCATCCTGGGGGCGGCCGACTTCGTCATGACCAACGTCGTCGGCACCCAGACTCTGCTCGACGCGGCCCTGCGGCACGGCGTGCAGCGGTTCGTGCACGTCTCCACCGACGAGGTCTACGGCTCGATCGAGTCCGGCTCCTGGGACGAGGAGCAGCCGCTGGAGCCGAACTCGCCGTACTCCGCCTCGAAGGCCTCCTCCGACCTGCTGGCCCGCGCCTACTTCCGCACGCACGACGTGCCGGTGGTGGTGACGCGATGCTCGAACAACTACGGTCCCTACCAGTTCCCCGAGAAGGTCATCCCGCTGTTCGTCACCAACCTGATCGACGGGGCGACGGTCCCGTTGTACGGCGAGGGCGCGAACGTCCGCGACTGGCTGCACGTCGACGACCACTGTCGCGGGATCCACCTGGTCCTGCACGGCGGGCGGCCCGGCGAGGTGTACAACATCGGGGGCGGCACCGAGCTCACCAACAAGGAGCTGACCGGCCGTCTGCTCGATGCGACCGGCAGCGGCTGGGACCGCGTCGAGCGGGTCCAGGACCGGCTCGGCCACGACCTGCGGTACTCCGTGGACATCAGCAAGATCAGCAGCGAGCTCGGCTACCAGCCGCAGGTCCCGTTCGAGCAGGGGCTCACGGACACCGTGGAGTGGTACCGCACCCGCCGCGACTGGTGGGAGCCGCTCAAGCAGCGGGCCGCGCTGCTGGGCTAGGGCGCGCGGCTAGTGCCGGCCCAGGGCCCGGTAGGTCCAGCCCGCCGCCCGCCACCGCTGCGGGTCGAGGCAGTTGCGGCCGTCGAGGACCCGGCGCTGCGCCACCAGCCCGTCCAGGCTGCTGGGGTCGATGTCGACGTACTCCCGCCACTCGGTGAGCACGAGCACCAGCTCCGCCCCGGCCACCGCCTCGTCGACCGTGGGGCAGAGCTGGAGGTCGGGCCACTTCTTCTGGGCGTTGTCGATGGCCCGCGGGTCGGTGACCCGGACCGTGGCACCCTGCAGCTGCATCTGGGCGGCGATGCTCAGCGCCGGCGAGTCGCGCACGTCGTCGCTCTCCGGCTTGAACGCCGCGCCGAGTACGGCGATCCGCCGGCCGGCGATGGACCCGCCGAGCTCCTCGCGGGCCAGGTCCACCATCCGGACCCGCCGTCGCATGTTGATGGCGTCGACCTCGCGCAGGAAGGTCAGCGCCTGGTCGGCGCCCAGCTCCCCCGCGCGGGCCATGAACGCCCGGATGTCCTTGGGCAGGCAGCCGCCGCCGAAGCCGATTCCGGCGTTGAGGAACCGGCGCCCGATCCGGTCGTCGAGGCCGATGGCATCGGCGAGCAGCGTCACGTCGGCGCCGGCCACCTCGCACAGCTCCGCCATGGCGTTGATGAAGGAGATCTTGGTGGCCAGGAAGGAGTTGGCGGCGACCTTGACCAGCTGCGCGGTGGCCAGGTCGGTGACGATCTGGGGCGTACCGGCGGCCAGCGCGCTCTCGTAGACGGCGTCCAGCTTGGCCCGGGCCGCGGCGGCGGACTCGTCGTCGGGCAGCCCGTAGACGAACCGGTCCGGGGTCAACGTGTCCTCGACGGCCTTGCCCTCCCGGAGGAACTCCGGGTTCCAGATCAGGGTGGCCTCCGGCGCCGACTCGCGGATGCGCTCAGCGAGCAGCTCGGCGGTGCCGACGGGCACGGTCGACTTGCCGACCACCACGTCCCCGGGTGACAGGTGCGGCAGCACGTCCTCGACGGCGGCGTAGACGTAGCGGAGGTCCGCGGCGTTCTCGCCCTGCTTCTGGGGCGTGCCGACGCAGACGAAGTGCACCTCGGCGCCGGCCGCGGCCGCGGCGTCGGTGGAGAAGGCCAGCCGTCCGGACTCGACACCGGCACGCAGCAGCTCCGGCAGGCCCGGCTCGTAGAACGGGGCCTCGCCCCGGCTGAGCGCCTGCACGTGGGGCTCCACCACGTCGACGCCGACCACCTCGTGACCCAGCTTCGCCATGCACGCAGCGTGCACGGCGCCGAGGTATCCGCAGCCGAAGACCGAGATTCGCATGGCCGAAGCATAGGCCCGGGAACGAATCGGTTTGGTCCGACCGGACAACCGCCGCCGTTAGACTGGTGGCCACTTCGCAGGCCCCCGACGAGAGGTGACGTTAGCCATGCATCGGCTGGCTGCACCGGTCCGCGACTACGCCTGGGGGTCGACGACCCACATCCCGAAGTTCTGCGGACTGCCGGTCGACGACTCCCCCGCCGCGGAGATGTGGTTCGGAGCCCACCCCTCAGCGCCCTCCCTGGTCGACTTCGGGACAGGCTTGGACGCGCTCATCGCTGAATCGCCGGTCCGCTGCCTCGGCCTGCCGGTGGTGGACTCGTTCGGGCCACGGCTGCCCTTCTTGATGAAGCTACTCGCTGCGGCGGAGCCGCTGTCCTTGCAGGTGCATCCCACCGGCGATCGCGCCCGCATCAGATTCGAAGAGCAGAATGCGGCGGGGATCCCGCTCGACGCAACCGAGCGCTCGTATCCCGACGCATCGCACAAGCCGGAGCTCGTCTACGCGCTGACCCGCTTCGAGGGGATGGCCGGCTTCCGTGACCTGGCGAAGTCGGCCCGCATTCTGCGCGGATTCCACCTCGGCTGGTTAGACGCGATTGCGGATCATCTGGACGAGTCGGAGACGCCGTACCAAACCCTCCGCGAAGAGGTTGCGACGATGTTGTCAGCCACCGGCCCGCCGCTGCGGCGACGACTGGCGCAGCTGCAGTCAGCGGCGCGCGAGGCGGAGGCCAGATCTCACCGTCCGCACACCCGACTGCGCCCCCCCGACGTGGAGGCGAGTGCTGTCGAGCGGGAGAGCGTCCGGGTGTTCGCCCAGACGGCGCAACTCGTCGAGCGCTATCCCGAGGACCCCGGTGTCCTGGTCACGCTGCTGCTCAACCACGTCGTGCTCGCGGTCGGAGAGGCCATGTTCATCGACGCCGGGGTCGTGCACGCCTACACGTCCGGCTTCGGGCTGGAGGTGATGGCGTCGTCCGACAACGTCGTGCGGGCGGGCCTGACCCCCAAGTACGTCGACGTGGGCGAGATGCTCGAGATCACCAGCTTCACGCCGATCCCGCCTCCCCGGTGGAAGGGCGCACCGCTGCGCCAGTCGCACGGCGCGCTGCTCGCGCCGCCGGTCGACGAGTTCGAGCTGGTGGTAGCCGACGTGCGCGCCGGGCAGGCCTACACCGAGCCTGCCCGCCCGGCCATCCTGCTGTGCCTGGAAGGCGAGCTGGTGGTGGCCACGGACTCTGACAAGGAGCCCCTCGCCCGCGGCGAGGCGGTGTTTCTGGAGGCCGCCGAGGGAGCCAGCAGCACGACGGGTCGCGGCCGCCTAGCCGTGGCGCGCGCCCCCCAGCGCTCCTAGATCGGTCGCACGTCGTCCCACAGCTCGATGTCGGGCCGGTCGATCCAGGGCTTGCCCTCGTGCCGCAGCGCCTGGATGTCCGCGTCCACCATGATCTGCGCCAGCCGGTCCATGTGCACGCGCGCCGTCCAGCCGAGCTCGCGCTCCGCCTTGGACGCGTCGCCGACCAGCTCCTCCGTCTCGGCGGGCCGCAGCAGCCTCTCGTCGAAGCGCACGTGCTTGCGCCAGTCCAGGCCGGCGTGCTCGAAGGCCGTGCTCACGAAGTCCCGGACCGTGAAGGCGCGGCCGGTGGCCAGCACGTAGTCCTGGGGCTCCCTGGCCTGCAGCATCCGCCACATGCCTTCGACGTACTCCGGCGCGTAGCCCCAGTCGCGCACCGCGTCGAGGTTGCCGAGGTGGACGTAGTCGTCGAGCCCGGCCTGGATGCGCGCGACTGCGCGGGTGACCTTGCGGGTCAGGTACGTCTCCCCCCGCCGCGGCGACTCGTGGCTGAACTGGATCCCGTTGACAGCGAACATGCCGTAGGTGTCGCGGTAGTTGCGAGTCGCCCAGTAGGCGTACAGCTTCGCCACGGCGTACGGCGACCGGGGGCGCAGCGGCGTCTCCTCGTCCTGCGGGGCCGGCGCCGCACCGAACATCTCCGAGCTGGACGCCTGGTAGAAGCGGCAGTCGATCCCCGCCAGCCGCACCGCCTCGAGCAGCCTGATCGCCCCGATGCCCGTGACGTTGCCCACGTGCTCCGGCTCCTCGAAGCTGATGCCGACGTGGGACTGGGCGCCGAAGTTGTAGACCTCGTCCGGCGCGACCTCGTGCAGGAGCGTGACCAGGCGGGCGCTGTCGGCGAGGTCCGCGAAGTGCAGGAAGAAGGTGGACGCCGGGTCGTGCGGGTCCTGGTGCAGGTGGTCGAGCCGGGAGGTGTTGAACGTCGAGGCGCGCCTGACCAGCCCGTGCACCTCGTAGCCCTTAGACAGCAGCAGCTCGGCGAGGTAGGAGCCGTCCTGGCCGGTCACGCCGGTGATCAGTGCTCGGCGCGCCGGCCCCGTCCCGCGGCGTCGTCCGGACATCGGTCTCCGATCTGGTCCTCCTGCACTGGGAAGTGCAGTGAAACGGTACGATAAACGCTGCTCCCGACGAGAGGTCCCGTCCCCCCGATGTCAACCACGCACGTGGACTACCGCCTGTCGCAGCTCGACGAGCTGGAGGCCGAGTCCATCCACATCTTCCGTGAGGTCGCCGCCGAGTTCGAGAAGCCGGTGCTGATGTTCTCCGGCGGCAAGGACTCGATCGTGATGCTGCGGCTCGCCGAGAAGGCGTTCTACCCCGCGAAGATCCCGTTCCCGGTCCTCCAGGTGGACACCGGCTTCGACTTCCCCGAGGTGCTGCAGACCCGCGACAACTGGGTCAACCGGCTCGGGGTGCGGATGATCGTCGCGTCGGTCGACGAGGCCATCTCCAGCGGCGTCGTGGTCGACGACGGCAAGACCTCCCGCAACCGCCTCCAGATCGGCACCCTGCTGCACGCCATCGAGGAGGAGGGCTTCACCGCGGCCTTCGGCGGCGGCCGGCGCGACGAGGAGAAGGCCCGGGCCAAGGAGCGGGTCTACTCCCACCGCGACGAGTTCGGCCAGTGGGACCCGAAGATGCAGCGCCCGGAGCTGTGGTCGCTGTACAACGGCCGGATCCACGGCGGCGAGCACATGCGGATCTTCCCGCTGTCGAACTGGACCGAGCTCGACGTGTGGGACTACATCCACCAGGAGCAGATCGAGATCCCGGCCATCTACTTCAGCCACCAGCGCCGGGTGATCCGCCGGGACGGGATGCTGCTCTCGGAGTCGGAGACCATCCAGCCCCGCGGCAACGAGAAGGTCGAGGAGCTGACCGTGCGGTTCCGGACCGTCGGCGACATGACCCAGACCGGCTGCGTGGAGAGCCATGCCGGCACCACCGCCGAGATCATCGAGGAGATCGCCGTGGCCCGGGTCACCGAGCGCGGGGCCACCCGCGGCGACGACCGCTTCTCCGAGGCAGCGATGGAAGACCGCAAGAAGGAAGGCTACTTCTGATGGACCTGCTCCGTTTCGCCACCGCCGGCTCGGTCGACGACGGCAAGTCCACCCTCATCGGTCGGCTCCTCCTGGACGCCAAGGCGATCTTCGAGGACCAGCTCGAGGCGGTCGAGTCGACGTCGAAGTCCAAGGGCTACGACTACACCGACCTCGCGCTGCTCACCGACGGCCTGCGCTCAGAGCGGGAGCAGGGCATCACCATCGACGTGGCCTACCGCTACTTCGCCACTCCCGAGCGCAAGTTCATCATCGCGGACACTCCCGGGCACGTGCAGTACACCCGCAACATGGTCACCGGCGCCTCCACCGCCGACCTCGGTCTGGTGCTGGTGGACGCCCGACAGGGCCTGACCGAGCAGTCCCGCCGGCACGCGGTGATCCTCTCGCTGCTGCCGGTCCCGAAAGTGGTGCTCGCGGTGAACAAGATGGACCTCGTCGACTACGACAAGAAGGTCTACGACAGCATCCACCAGGAGTTCACCGCCTTCGCGACGAAGCTGAACATCCCGGACCTGGAGATCATCCCGATCTCGGCTCTCAAGGGCGACAACGTCGGGAACCGCTCCGAGCACATGGACTGGTACGACGGCCCGTCGCTGATGCACCACCTCGAGCACGTGCACGTCGCCTCCGACCGCGACCTCGTCGACGCGCGGCTGCCGGTGCAGTACGTCGTCCGCCCGAAGTCCGATGACTT
>DASQDP010000179.1:0-22136 GCA_035634095.1 Nocardioidaceae bacterium
GGTGCCGCCGAAGCTTTCCACCCGACGCCTCTCATGGGCGATGGTGATCCCCGCCTGCGCGTGACCGCCCAGCAGATCCGCCGCGGCCGCGCTGATCCGGTCACCGGCCCGGGCCACGTCGTCGGTGGACCGGACTTCCCGGGCGATCTGCTCCATCCGCGCATCGATGTCGTCTACCGCCACTGCCGAAGGCTACCCGCGAGTCACATCCGTGGGAAGCAAGACGGTCCCCCAACCGCAGTTCCCGGGAGCCTCACTGGACGACGCGTCGCGCGCTGGTCCTCCAGCGTGCCGCGGTGGCCCCTACCCACCACCCGGAATAAGCGCCAACCAGCCCCGGCGAATCGCCAGCGGCCGCGATTGCGACCTGGCGGCCACGCCAAAGGCCCCCTCTACCTGCTCGTAGCATTCCCGTCGCGCGGGTCGTCGTCCTCGGTGAGGAGACCTCGATCCACTGCGGCAGACATCCGGTCGCCCTTGGCGTCGCTACGATCCGCTAGGGAGGCCTGCCTGTCAGCCATCGCCTCGCCGGCCACGTCGTCCTCCTTCACCCAGGACCGGAGGTTGGCCGCCATGTCGCGCTTGTTCGCGGCCCTGTCACGACCGTCTGCATCTTCATCGCGCTCGTCAGCGTCAGCGCGGATGCCGCTAGCCTCTTCCAGGCGTTCGGCCCTGCTCGCCTCCCGTGCCCGGATCTGGATCTCCCGCACATCCAAGAGGTGTTCTCGCTCGTCAGCCCGTGCATCGCGCTGATCAGCGAATTCGGCTTCAGCAACGTCGCCGTCATTAGTACCCGCGGCGGTTGGCTCATTGCTCATCGGCATATCACCCCCAGCATACGGCGACTTCGCAATGGGTTCAGACCCGTCGGTGTACACAGACCGCAACTCCCACGAGCACGACCATACGTGGGCAACAAGGGTGAGGTCGAGGTCCACGTCGCCGGCAGCTGATGCCAGGCTGGGTCGACCCCGACGACCGCCAGGTCGACGGCCGCTGGCGTGCAACGGTCCGCTCGGCGATCTGCCTGACAAGTCGCTCAGGAAGGGTCAGTACGCCGAGGGGTGCATGTCTTACGACCTGCCGAACGATGCTGGGCGGTTGGGGTTCCAGGAGGAACCCGATCTGGGTGGTTGCTCTATCAAGATTCCGGCCGCGAAGCCCTAGACCCGCCTGATCTGGTCTCGGTCGAACTCGGCGTGCCCGGTCTGGTTGTTACAGAAGACGCAGTGTTGTCGTAGACCCGCCCATCGTTAGCCTCGAAGTGCCCCGCCAGAGCACGTCGCGAACGGCGCGGCACCCATATTTCGCACCCGGACCCGGAAGCTCGCTTGCCGCGGCAACTCGTCACCGGCTCCGAGCCACTGCATCCTCATCAGCGTCACTTTCCCCTCACCTCCCTCGGCGGGGCAAAACCAAGCCGGCTCGCCGCCGACCTTCAACTCCCGGTAAGGGCCCCACCCATCGGCCCGCGCGCCTGGCTCGTCGGAGACTTCGGGTTCGTGGATCGGCTCATCCAGCTCCTCCGGCGACGGGGAAGCCGTGACAGCAGCCGTCGCAGTGCCACCCGCGTCTCCGTCTGCCCCGCAACCGGTGAGCGCGAGCACCAGGACCAGTCCCCCGAAAAAGTCTCGTAGGGCAGCGTAGATCAAGCTGCACCCCGGGGGAGGCACACGGGCCCGAGCTTCACAATGACCCGAACTCGCCTTGGCAGGCTGCGCGCCTGTCTCTAGCCTTGTCGCGCTGGCGGGCGCTCATCAAGGACGCTCCTAGCCCAACTCGGGGGAACACCATGGCCAAGTTCAAGCGCACCGTCGCGTCCGCAGCCGTAGCAGCAGCTCTCGCCGCACCGCTAGCCGTCTCCGCACCAGCGCACGCTTACGCCGGCACACCCGGCTGTGTCACCGTCACTGAATACCGCTCGATCACCAAGGGCATGAGCCAACTGCAGGTTGCGAGGCGCTTCGGAAGATACGGCGCCCCGTACTGGGGACTTGTCACGTGGCGATTGGACTCCACGTTCAGCAAGGACATCGACCGCGAGTGGCGCATCTGCAACTCCGCCGGCAAGCCGCGCGGTTACTCCTACGGCTCCGTTTCGGTCAGTTTCGTGAAGGAGTCCGACTTGGAGACGGGCGCCTTCCCTCCAGGCCCGCTTCTGTCGACGTACAAGAGCCGCTGGTCGTCCTGAACGCAGCCGATGCCGGTCGCGCCGTCCGTCGGCGCCGGTGACTGGCTGACCCACAAAGGTAGGTGCGTTGACGTGTCAACACCCAATGCTCCCAGACGCTCGCGCAGGCGAGCAGCGTAAGGCAGCCGCTGAGCCGAAGCGCTGGGTCGTACATCAGTCTCACACTTGGATGCGAGTAGAGCGTACGGCGCACCCTCCTACTCCGCCCCGAACCGGCCAGGCGAGGCCGCCTCCCGGACTCGCCATGGCGTTGACCTGAGGAAAGAAGGAAATCGGCAGGTCAGAGCTTCCACGCGGGACGGGTTCGATTCCCGTCATCCGCTCCACACCGGCCACCGCTCGGTTCGACACCGACACCGGGGGGGCTGCATGACTGCACTGTGTATCGGTTCCGATCGATACTCGGACCATGACGCCACTCCACCACGTCGGCCGCAGGACCCGGGGCATCGCCGGCGCCCTGCTCGCCGTCGCGCTCACCGGGCTGCTCGCCGCGAACACGGCCACAGCGGCCAGCGCCGGCGAGAGAGCGGGCCCCAGCAGCCTCACCGGCGTGCCCAACGTTGGTCTGGGGGTCAGCATGCCTGGCGTGCCCTGGCAGATGGACGGACTCGCCGACCTGACCGCGACGCTGGGCCGCGCACCGCGCCAGGTGATGTGGTACGCCGCCTGGAGCGACCGCGCGTCCTTCCCGGCGGCCCAGGCCGCCCGGGTCGCCGCGACCGGCGCCACCCCGGTGATCACCTGGGAGCCGTGGAACCCCGCCAACGGCGTCAACCAGCCGGCGTACGCCCTCGACCGCATCACCGCCGGCGACTTCCGCTCCTACGAGGTCATGTGGGCCAGGCAGATCAAGGCCTACGGCAAGCCGGTGGTGCTCCGGTTCGCGCACGAGATGAACGGCAACTGGTACCCCTGGTCTGCCCAGGCGAACGGCAACACCGCCTCCGACTACGTGGCGGCCTGGCGGCACGTGCGGTCGGTGTTCCGCGGCCAGGGGGTCACCAACGTCTCGTGGAGCTGGTCGCCCAACGTGCCCTACGCCGGCTCCACGGCGCTGCGGGCGGTCTACCCCGGCGATGCGTACGTCGACCAGGTGGGCCTCGATGGGTACAACTGGGGGACCACCCAGCCTTGGAGCACATGGATGTCCTTCTGGGACGTCTTCTCCGCCGGGATCGGCCAGCTACGAGCGCTCACCGCCAAGCCGTTGTTCATCGCCGAGGTCGGCAGCGCCGAGCAGGGCGGCGACAAGGCGGCCTGGGTGCGCGACATGTTCGCCACGCTGGCCGCGCACCCGGAGATCCGTGGTTTCACCTGGTTCCACTACCAGAAGGAGGCGGACTGGCGGATGAACAGCTCGCTCCCGGTGACGCAGGCCTTCCAGGCCGGCCTGGTCGGCTACCACTACTGAACCAGCCTGCGCGTCGAGGTTCTGCACGGGGTGAAGCTTGCTGCCCATCGGGACCTCCCCACGGGTGGCGCCAGCTCCCCGTCGCCACCGGCCGGGCCGGCCGGGCCGGCCGGAGCGCTCAGCGCCGGTGCAGCAGCAGCAGCGCCCGGTCGTCGGCGACCGACTCGACCCGGTCGATCAGTCGGCGCGCGCCGCCGTCGAAGCCGCGGCGCAGCAGCTGCTCGGCCTGCCCCAGCAGCTTGTCGATACCGAGAGAGAGGTCTCGGTCCGCGGTCTCCACCAGGCCGTCGGTGAACAGCAGCAGGGCATCACCCGACCGCAGCACGCCGGACACCGAGGAGAACCGCGCGTCCTGCATGAGCCCCAGCACGGGCCCCTCGGCCTCGTGGACGGTCCAGCGTCCGGCCGCCGCGGCGAGCTGCACGCCCGGGGGATGACCGGCCGAACGCAGCTCGAAGCGACCGCTGTCCAGGTCGACAGCGAGGTGCACCGCGGTGGCGAACCCCTCGGGCCAGTCCTGCCGGAGGAGGTAGTCGTTGGCAGCCGGCAAGAACTCGGCCGGCGGCAGCGCCCCCAGCAGTCCACCGAAGGCCCCGGAGAGCAGCAGCGACCGGGAGCCGGCCTGCTCCCCCTTGCCGGAGACGTCCACGACCGCCACCTGGAGGCGGCGGCCGTCCGCGGACAGCGAGCCCACGACGAAGTCGCCGGCGAAGGCGGAGCCTCCCGCGGAGCGCATCTCCGACTCCGCGTACCACGGCTCCGGGAGCGCCGGCATCCCGGCCTGTCGATTGATCCGGTCCCGCAGGTCGACCAGCATCGTCTCGCCGCGGGCGCCGGCCACTCCCAGCGAGGTGCGTCGGAAGGACGAGACCAGGATGATCAGCCCGACCGCGAAGATGACAACGACCCCGCCGATCCGTCGCCCGTCCAGCACCGCGAACGGTGACGAGACCACCGCGACCAGGACCCCGAGCAGGAACACCACCACCCAGGGCAGGGTCCGCGGCCCGAGCACCTGGTTGCCGATCACCATCGGGACGATGAGCGCTGCCAGTGGGACGTTGATGCTCTGGGTCTGTGCGATCCCGATCGCGACACCGGTCAGGCACAGGAGCAGGGCCGGCAGCGTCTCGGACCCCTGGAGCCGGCGTCCCACCCGTTCGTAGCGTCGCCGCAGCACCCGAGCTGCGGAGCTGCCGGGCTTGCCGGGCTGTCGCGGCGTGACCATCGCGACCGACCCTAGCCCGCCGGCCGCAGGTGTCAGCGCCCCTGGGTCGTGGCACGGGCCCGTGGCTTCGGCTGGCAGCGCGGGCACCAGAACAGGTTGCGGCCGGCGAGCACCTCGGTGCGGATGCGGCTGCCGCACACGTAGCACGGTTCGCCCTGCCGACGGTAGACGTAGACCCGACCGCCGGCGGTGTCCACCTCCCCGGCGCCGGCGCGGAGCGCCAGCTGCGCAGGCATCGGAGCCGCGTGCACGGTGTCGATGCGGCCCAGGCGCGCGCCCTCGGCCATCAGCACGACGAGGTCCTGCCAGAGGGACTCGAACTGGGCCCGTCGCAACGCGCTCCCCGGGCGCAGCGGGTGCAGGCGGTGCCGGAACAGCACCTCGGCCCGGTAGACGTTGCCCACGCCGGCCAGCACTGCCTGGTCCATCAGCAGCGCGCCGATGGGAGCCCTGCTACGGCTGACGCTCGCCCACGCACGTGTCCAGTCCGCGTCGGCACGCAGCGGGTCGGGCCCCAGCCTGGCCAGCACCGAGCCGACCTGCTCGGGGGTCACCAGCTCGCACGCGGTGGCGCCGCGGAGGTCGCCGTACGACGCCCGCCCCGCGGTCAGCCCCGGGTCGCCGACGGGGTCGCTCACCGGGGCGTTCGCCGGCTCGTCGAGGGTGGCCAGTCTCAACCGGACCTGCCCCACGGGTGGCGGAGGGGCGCCGTCATGCAGGTCGAAGCGGCCGTAGAGACCGAGGTGCACGTGCACGTGCCGCTGCTGCGCGAACTCGAGGAAGAGGTGCTTGCCCCACGACTCCGCGTCCACGACCTCCGTGCCGTCCAGCAGCGCCGCCGCCTCAACGAACCGGCCCTGCGGGCTGGTCACGGACACGACCCGGCCGGCGAAGCGGTCGCGCAGGTCGCGGGCCAGACGGAAGAGGGTGTGCCCCTCAGGCATCGCCAGAGGCGACCGTGTCCGGGGCGGAGCGGTGCCCGAGGGCCGACTCGGGCAGCGGTGGGAGGTTGGCGGTCTTCTCGTAGTCGGCGAGCATCCCGATCCGTCGGACGTGCCGGTCGTCGCCGGAGAACTCCGTGGTCAAGAAGACCTCGACGAATCGGGTCATGTCCTCGACCGTGTGCATCCGCCCGCCCACCGAGATGACGTTGGCGTCGTTGTGCTGCCGGGCCAGCTCGGCCGTCTCCTCGTTCCACGCCAGCCCGCAGCGGATGCCCTGCACCTTGTTGGCCGCGATCTGCTCGCCGTTGCCCGAGCCTCCGATCACGACGCCGAGCGCCTGCTGACCGTCCTGATGGTCGGCCACCACGCCGGCAGCGCACCGCAGGCAGAACACCGGGTAGTCGTCGTCGGCATCGTAGACGAACGGTCCGTGGTCGACCACCTCGTAGCCCGCGTCGGCAAGCCAGTTGAGGAGGTGTTCCTTGAGCTCGAGGCCCGCATGGTCGGAGCCGAGGTGCACGCGCATGGCGTCAGTGTTCCAGACGCAAGGTGCGGGTCAGCCGCTGAGCCGGGCCAGCTCGTCGTCGACGACCGAGGGGTCGAGCTTGGTGAAGACCGGGACGGGCTTGCTGATGGGCGTGCCGACCACCACCGGGCGGCGCGCCCAGGCCGGGGCTCCGGAGTAGTCGCCGGTGATGACCGGGTACGGCGCGCCGCCGTCGAGGTCCTCGACCTCGCGGATCTCGGGCATCGGCGCCACGTCTCCGCTCCCTCCGAGGACCCGGTCGACGTCGTTGGCGCTGTGCGGCAGGAACGGGGCCAGCAGCAGGTTGCAGTCGGCGACCGCTTGGGCGGTGACGTGGAGGACGGTGCCCAGCCGTGCGCGCTCCTCGTCGGCCTTGAGCTGCCACGGCGCCATGTCCGAGAGGTACTTGTTCACCTCGGCGACCGCCTTCATCGCCTCGGCGAGCGCCGACTTCTGGCGGTGTCGCTCGATCTGCTCCCCCACGGTGTCGAAACAGCCCTCCACGAAGTCGAGCAGGGCGTGGTCCTCGGCGAGGAGCTCGCCGGGGGCGGGGATCTCCCCGAAGCTCTTCGCGATCATCGTCGCGGTGCGGTTGACCAGGTTGCCCCAGCCGGCCACGAGCTCGTCGTTGGTGCGGCGGACGAACTCCGCCCAGGTGAAGTTGCTGTCCTGGTTCTCCGGTCCGGCCGCGGAGATGAAGTAGCGCAGCGCGTCGGGCTGGTAGCGCTCGAGGACGTCGCGGACGTAGATCACCACGCCACGGGAGGACGAGAACTGCTTGCCCTCCATGGTGAGGAACTCCGAGGACACCACCTCGGTCGGCAGGTTGAGCACGCCGTACTCCCCCGGCTCGCCGCCACGGTCGCCGAGCCCGTCGTAGGCCAGGAGCTCTGCGGGCCAGATCTGGGAGTGGAAGGTGATGTTGTCCTTGCCCATGAAGTAGTACGCCGAGGCGGAGGGATCGTTCCACCACTCCCGCCAGCGCTCCGGGTCGCCTCCCCCAGAGGCCGCGGCGCGGCGGGCCCACTCGATGGACGCAGACAGGTAGCCGATCACCGCGTCGAACCAGACGTAGAGCCGCTTGGCGGGCAGGTCGCGCCACCCGTCCAGAGGCACGGGGATGCCCCAGTCGATGTCGCGGGTCATCGCGCGGGGGCGCACGTCCTCGAGGATGTTCTGGCTGAAGCGGATGACGTTCGGCCGCCACAGGCCGGTGGCCTCCCGCTCGTCGAGCCACTGCTTGAGCGCCGTCGCGAGCGCCGGCAGGTCGAGGAAGAAGTGCTGGGTCTCCACGAACTCCGGCACCTCGCCGTTGATCCTGCTGCGCGGTTCGATGAGCTCCGTGGGGTCGAGCTGGTTGCCACAGTTGTCGCACTGGTCGCCGCGAGCGCTGTCGTAGCCGCAGATCGGGCAGGTGCCCTCGATGTAGCGGTCCGGCAGGGTGCGTCCCGTCGACGGCGAGATGGCCCCCTTGGTGGTGCGCTCCACGAGGTAGCCGTTGCGGTGCACGGTGCGGAACATCTCCTGGGCCACCGCGTAGTGGTTCGGAGTCGTGGTCCGGGTGAACAGGTCGTAGGACAGCCCGAGGTCGTGAAGGTCCTGCACGATCAGCCGGTTGTTGCGGTCCGCGAGCTCGCGCGGGCTGACGCCCTCGGCGTCAGCGGCGACCAGGATCGGGGTGCCGTGCTCGTCGGTGCCGGAGACCATCAGCACCTCGTGCCCAGCCATCCGCATGTAGCGGCTGAAGACGTCGGAGGGGACCCCGAAACCGGCCACGTGGCCGATGTGGCGCGGGCCGTTCGCGTACGGCCAGGCGACGGCGGACAGCACTCTGCTCATGCCGCGCAGCCTAGTGCCGGCCTGCCGGGCGTCGGCCGCGATGGTGCCGGCCCCGAGCGGTCAGCCGAAGTCCGGGCCCTTGTCCCGGGTGCGCTTGAGCTCGTAGAAGCCGGGTGTCGCAGCGACGAGGAGGACCCCGTCCCACAGCTTCCCCGCGGCCTCGCCCTTCGGCGACGGGGTCACCACGGGTCCGAAGAACGCCACGCCCTCGACGCTGATCACCGGGGTCCCGACCTCCATGCCCACCTGGTCCATGCCGGCGTGGTGGGACTTCTTGAGGTCCTCGTCGTACGACGTGGAGTCGGCGGCGTCCGCCAGCGAGACCGGCAGGCCGACCTCCTCGAGCGCCTCCTCGACCAGCTGCCGGTCGATCCCGCGACCCTCGAGGTGGATCCGGTTGCCCAGCGCGGTGTACAGCGGGAGCAGCACGTCGTCCCCGGCGCTCTGCGCAGCGGCTATCGCGACCCGCACCGGCCCCCAGGCCTTCTGCAGCCTGGCCCGGTAGTCGTCGGGGATGTCCTTGTCGTCGTTGAGGTACGCCAGGCTCATCACGTGGAAGGACGGCTCGATGGCACGCACCGTGGCGACCTCGAGCAACCAGCGCGAGCTCATCCACGCCCATGGGCAGAAGGGGTCGAACCAGAAGTCGACCGGCGTCCGACCGGCGCCGTCGTCCGGGCGCCCCTCGACGTCCGTGTCGGGTCCGGTGCTCTGCAGGGTCTGGGTCATGGTGCTCCTCGCCGTCGGGGGGCTGCGCCTACCGGCGCGGAAGAGCCCGGCTCGAGGCGTGCCCAAGCCGGGCTCAAGCATGTGCCGCAGGTCCCAACCATCCGAACAATTCGGCTATTCCCCCCGCGGAGTGGGACAGTGACCCCATGCCTGGCACCAACTTGACCCGGGACGAGGCGCGCGCCCGTGCCGAGCTCCTCGACATCGACTCCTACGCCGTCGACCTCGACCTCGACCCGTCGCGGACCACGAGGTTCGGATCCACCACCGTGGTCAGGTTCCGCTGCCGGTCTGCGGGGGCGACCACCTTCGCCGACCTCGTGGACGCCACGATCTCCGAGCTCTCCCTCAACGGCCGCGCGCTCGACCCGGCGGAGGTCTACGAGGACTCCCGGATCCGGCTGGACTGCCTCGAGGAGGTCAACGAGCTGAAGGTGGTGGCCGACTGCGCCTACAGCCATACCGGCGAGGGCATGCACCGCTTCGTCGACCCGGCCGACGACCGGGTGTACCTCTACTCCCAGTTCGAGGTCCCCGACGCCCGCCGAGTGTTCCCCACCTTCGAGCAGCCGGACCTCAAGGCGGTCTTCTCCTTCACCGTCACTGCCCCCTCCCACTGGAAGGTGGTCTCCAACGCAGTGACGCCCGCACCGGAGGCCGAACCTCGCGGCCGCGAGGGCATGTCGGTGTGGCGGTTCCCGGCCACCCAGCGGCTGTCCACGTACGTCACCGCCGTGGTCGCCGGCGAGTACCACGAGGTCCGCGACAGCTACGTCGGCCGGCACGGCGAGATCCCGTTGGGTCACTACTGCCGCCAGTCGCTGGTGCCCTACTTCGACACCGCCGAGCTGGTTCAGATCACCAAGCAGGGCTTCGCCTTCTTCGAGGAGGCCTTCGAGTACCCGTACCCGTTCGCCAAGTACGACCAGCTCTACGTGCCGGAGTTCAACAACGGCGCGATGGAGAACGCCGGCTGCGTCACCCTGCGCGACGAGTACGTCCCGCGCAGCCGGCACGCCCGCTGGTTCTACGAGCAGCGCGCCAACACCGTGCTCCACGAGATGGCGCACATGTGGTTCGGCGACCTGGTGACGATGCGGTGGTGGGACGATCTCTGGCTCAACGAGTCGTTCGCCGAGTGGGCCTCGCACCATGCGCTGGTGGCCGCGACGTCGTACGACGAGGCGTGGACCGGCTTCACCAATCACCGCAAGAACTGGGCCTACCGGCAGGACCAGCTGCCGAGCACGCACCCGGTGGCCGCCGACAACGCCGACCTCGCGGACGTGGAGGTCAACTTCGACGGGATCACGTACGCCAAGGGCGCCTCAGCGCTCAAGCAGCTGGTGGCCTGGGTCGGTGAGGGCGAGTTCCTGGCCGGGCTGCGCCGCTACTTCTCCCGGCACGCCTTCGGCAGCTCGGAGTTCGCCGACCTGCTGGCCGCCCTGGAGGAGACCTCGGGACGCGAGCTGCAGCCCTGGGCCGAGGAGTGGCTCAAGACCTGCGGCGTGAACACGCTCAGTCCCGAGTTCGAGATCGACGACGAGGGCCGGTACTCAGCCTTCCGGATCCTGCAGTCGGCGGACCCGGCGAACCCGACCCTGCGACGCCACCGCATCGGCGTCGGCCTCTACGACCGGGACGACAGCGGACGGCTGGTGTGCCGCACCACGGTGGAGACCGACGTCGCCGGCGCCAGCACCGAGGTGACGAAGCTGGTCGGAGCGTCCCAGCCCGACCTGCTCCTGCTCAACGACGGGGACCTGACCTACGCCAAGATCCGGTTCGACCCGCGCTCCCTGGCCACCGTCAAGGAGTCGCTGCACACGCTCGAGTCGTCCCTGGCCCGTGCGCTGTGCTGGGGGGCCGTGTGGGACATGACCCGCGACGCGGAGCTGTCGACCAGCGACTTCGTGGACATCGTGCTGCGCGGACTGGGGTCGGAGACCGACGAGACGGCCGCCAAGCAGCTGCCGCTCTACGTCCAGCTGGCGCTGGACCAGTACGCCGCACCGGCGAACAGGGACCGGCTCCGCGCCCGTTGGGAGCAGGGCCTGCGGACGCTGCTCGAGTCGGCCGCACCCGGGAGCGACCACCAGCTCACCTTCGTCAAGACCTTCGCCGGCAGCACGGGCAAGAGGATCCCGCCGTCGTCGTACGGCGGGGCTGGTCGCAGCCCCGAGGCGATGGAGTTCCTCGAGGGTCTGCTCGACGGAACCGTCACGCTCGAGGGCCTGGACGTCTCCGACGACCTCCGGTGGGCGGCCCTGACCGCGCTCGCGGCGCGAGGGTGCGCGGACCGGGACCGGGTGCTCGCGGAACGCGACCGCGACCACACGATCTCCGGCCAGGAGCGCGCGGCGGCGGCCCTGGCGACCCTCCCGTCCGGCGAGGCCAAGGCCGAGGCGTGGCACCAGGCGGCGGTCAGCGACCGGGTCGCCAACGAGACCCAGCGCAGCATCGCCTACGCCTTCGACGCCTCGGGGCAGGAGGTGGAGCTGGCGCCCTACCTCGAGCGCTACCTCGAGGTGGCGGACACCATCTGGGAGGACCGGGGCACGCAGATCGCCTCGACGCTGCTCGAGTACATGTTCCCGCGGGTGCTGACCAGCCGCGAGACGCTGCAGCGGGTGGACGAATGGCTGGCCTCCTCGCCGGCGAACCCCGCCGCCAAGCGCTACGTCCGCGAGGCTCGCGACGACATCGCCCGGGCACTGCGGGCGCAGGCGGCCGACGCCTGACCGGCCGCGGCCGCGCGCGGGGGCCGCGCCCGGGGGGTCAGGTCCCGTGCCGGCCCAGCGGCTGCCGGGCGTGCTCGGCCAGCTGCCGGACTCCCTGGGCGATGCCGCCCACCAGGTCGCCGTTGGCGAACGCCGACTGCATCGTCAGCACCGCCAGTCGAACCTCGGAGTCGTTGAGCACCCGCATCGCCTGTGAGCCGGTCACCACCTCCAACAGGCGGGCGGCCGGGTCGACGAGGAGCAGGACGGACCGCTCGGGGGCGGCGAGGGTGGAGTGCAACCGCTCCGCGAACGGTCGGGTCTCGCCCTCGGAGCGGCCCACGAAGACGGAGAACTCGAGGCGGCACATCGTCTCCGCATCCCGGATGGCCTTGTCGACGACCGACCGCTGAGCGTCGTCGAACGTGTCACCACCGGCCACTGGTGCCTCCTCGCACGGGTGTGGACAGGCCGTCGGTCACCGCTGGGCCGGACTGAGCGTCGGCCGCCTCGAGCCCGCCGCGCGGACCGCCGAACCACTCCGCCTCCCCGCGCCAGGCCTGGCCGGGCTGGTACCCCTTGTCGCGTCCCGTCATCGACGGCAGGTAGACCAGCAACGTGATCAGCAGGAGCAGCGCCAGCGGGATCCCACCCAGCACCAGGAGGGTGTAGACCGTGGAGACGTCGGGACCGTTGTCCCAGGTCTCGGGCGGGGCGGCGTACGCAGCACCGGCTGCACTCGTCACGACGACGGCGGGGACCAGCGCGAGGGCGCGAGCGGCGCGTCGCACGCGGAGGCTCGGGGGGTGGTTCGTCACCCGCACAGGGTAGCGAACTGCCCAGGGCGCCGGTTTGGCGAGGAGGGAGCGGTCTCGTAGCCTCGCGGCCATGACGGCTCCGGTGACCCCCTCGGGCCTGCTGGCACCCCCGTCCCCAGGCGACGTCCTGGAACGGGCCGCCGAGGGGTTGCAGAGCTGGCTCGGGGACGACTGGCGCGCCCAGGCGCTCACCTGGCTGGTCACCAAGCCGCTGGCGATCCTGCTGCTGGTGGCCATGGCGGTGGCGGCCCGGTGGTTCCTGCACCGGCTCGTGGACCGGTTGGTACGGCGCGCCGCCGACGGCCTGGGCAGCGCGGTGCTCCGGCGACGCCCCGACGCGGCTGACGCTGAACGGCCGAGCGACGACCCTGCGGCCGCCGCGAGCCTGACCGGTTCCCGCCGGGTGCAGCGCGCCGAGACGATGGGGTCGCTGCTGAAGAGCATCGCGTCGATCGTCGTGTTCACGGTGCTGGTCATCACGGTGATCGCCGAGCTGGGCTACCCGGTGGGTCCGCTGATCGCCAGTGCCGGCATCGCCGGGGTGGCGCTCGGGTTCGGTGCTCAGAGCCTGGTCAAGGACTTCATCTCCGGCATCTTCATGATCTTCGAGGACCAGTACGGCGTCGGCGACGTGGTCGACCTCGGGGAGGCAGGCGGGACCGTGGAGGCCGTCGGCCTGCGGGTGACCCGGCTCCGCGACGTCGAGGGCACGGTGTGGTACGTCCGCAACGGTGAGATCCTGCGTGTCGGCAACAAGAGCCAGAACTGGGCGCGCACGGTCCTGGACATCCCCGTCGCCCTCGACTCCGACCTCCGGCGGGTGCAGGAGGTGCTGCGGGAGGTGGCGCACGAGCTGTGGGAGGACGAGGACTACCGGCAGCTGGTCATCGAGGAGCCCGAGGTGTGGGGCGTCGAGGCCCTCACCCCGAGCTGGGTGGTCGTCCGGGTGACCCTGAAGACCGCTCCGCTCGAGCAGTGGGCCGTCGCTCGGGAGATGCGCCAGCGGGTCAAGGCCCGCTTCGACGCCGAGGGCATCGAGATCGCCCCGCCCACCGCCGCGCCGTGGGGCACCCCCGCCTAGCTCGAGCGCTGCTGCGGTGGGTGGGGGCACGCCGACCCGGCGCGCACTGCCCCGCACGCCGGGTCGAGAGATGGCCGGCGCCCATGTGCCGGTCCGTCAGCCCAGGGACGCCTCGAGCGTGATCGGCGTGCCGCTGAGGGCCTGGGAGACCGGGCAGTTCTTCTTGGCGTCCTCCGCCGCTGCCGCGAAGTCCTCCTTGCTGATCCCCTCCACCCCCGCGACGACGGTGAGCTTGATGCCGGTGATGCCCGTGCCCGGCTGGAACGTCACGTCGGCGCTGGTGTCCAGCGACTGGGGCGGCGTGCCGGCGCCGGCCAACGCGTGGGAGAGCGCCATCGAGTAGCAGGCGGAGTGCGCGGCCGCGATCAGTTCCTCGGGGCTGGTCTTGCCGTTCGCCTCCTCGGCGCGCGAAGGCCACGAGACGTCGAAGGTGCCGACTCCCGACGACTCCAGCGACACGGTCCCGGCGCCCTCCATCAAGGAGCCCTCCCAGTGGGTCGTCGAGGTGCGCGTTGTCGCCATGTGTGTCTCCTGTGGGTCTCGAGTGATGAACCGGCGGTCGTCGAGCCGTCGACGTGGTCCTCGGCTGTTGGTGGGCCGTGCGCACAGAGCCTTGCTGCCTCGGCGACAATAGGCAAGTGACGACCTCGACCGATGGACAGCAGCAGCAGACGTTCTACGAGGCGGTCGGCGGCTACCCGGTGATCGCCGGGATCGTCGCCCGGTTCTACGCCGGCGTGCGGAGCGACGAGGTGCTGCGTCCGCTCTATCCCGAGGAGGACCTCACCGACGCACAGGAGCGGTTCACGCTGTTCCTGGTGCAGTACTGGGGCGGGCCGACGACCTACTCCGACACCCGCGGGCACCCACGGCTGCGCATGCGGCACGCGCCGTTCGCGGTGACACCGCGCGCCAAGGAGCACTGGCTCCGGCACTTCCGCGACGGGCTGGACGAGGCCGCCTTGCCGCCCGAGCTCGACGCGCAGTTCTGGGACTACGTCACCCACGCCGCCCAGTTCATGGTGAACACCTTCGACGACGACCCAGCGGTCGGGACCTCGGGACCCTCGATCCCCTGACGGACCGGTCGCTCACGCCGGTCCCGGGTCGAGCGCGCTCCGGAGCGAGCGGCGCTCGACCTCGCTGAGCGGTCGGGATCGGGCGGTGGCGAGGTCGAAGGCGACCAGCCGGACGTCCGCAGAGGAGTACCCGTCCCCGGCGCCGCCGGGAGCGTCGATGATCCGGCAGCCCAGGTCGTAGGACGAGGTCCCGACCCGGTGCACCCACGTCTCCACGACGTACGGCTCGGGCCGGAAGAGCAGCGGCCTGCGGTAGTCCACCTCGACGCGCGCGAGCACATGGCGCTCGGTGGTGCCGGGGTCGAGCAGGTCCACGCCGAGGGACTGCAGGAACGCGATCCGGGCCTCCTGGTAGTACTCGAAGTACTTGACGTTGTTGACGTGCCCGTAGACGTCGACGTCGGAGAACCGGACGTGGCACCGGTAGGCGTGCGGGGCCGGCGCGGGCGTCGCCTCCGGCGTCCTCCCCCGGGTCACGACGGCGCCTCCAGGAACCGCTCCAGGACGGCCCGTTCCTGCGGGCGGATGCGGCGTGGCCGCTCCTCGGGGAAGACGTACGGCGTCAGCAGCGTCTCGGCCCGGGTGTACACGTGGCGGGCGCCCTCGGGGTGCTCGTCGAGGATCTCGTAGGCCATCGTGAAGGACGCCGCACGGATCTGCGTGACCCACGACTCGATGAGGACCGGCTCGAACCGGAACACGAGCGGGGCGAGGAACTCCACCCGGTGGCGCACCACCACCGTGGCCTCGGCGAGCAGCTCACCCCCGGTCGCGGGGGCGTGCACCCGCAGCATGTCGACCCGCGACTCCTGGAGGTAGTCGACGTAGGTCACGTTGTTCACGTGCCCCAGGGAGTCCATGTCCGCCCACCGGAGCGGGCACAGGTAGCGGTGTCGGGCCACCTCGGCATCCTCGCAGGTGCGACAATCGGGCTGGTCGTGCGTCCGGCAGCCCGACCCGACTCGACCAGGAGCCACCTTGCCCGAGGCAGTGATCGTCGCCACGGCGCGGTCCCCCATCGGCCGTGCCTTCAAGGGCTCGCTGAAGGACGTCCGACCTGACGACCTGGCGACCACCATCGTGCGGGCCGCCCTGGACCGGGTGCCCGAGCTGGACCCTCACGACATCGACGACGTGCTGCTGGGGTGCGGGCTGCCGGGCGGTGAGAGCGGCTTCAACCTGGGCCGCGTGGTGTCGCTGCTGCTCGGCTACGACCAGCTGCCGGGCGCGACGGTCACCAGGTACTGCGCGTCGTCCCTCCAGACCACCCGGATGGCCCTCCACGCCATCAGGGCCGGGGAGGGCGACGTCTTCGTCTCCGCCGGTGTCGAGACCGTGTCCCGCTTCGTCAAGGGCAGCTCCGACAGCCTGCCGGGCACCCAGAACCCGGTGTTCGCGTCGGCGCGGGCGCGCACGGACGAGCTCGCCCAGGGCGGCGCGGACTGGTCCGACCCCCGCCAGAGGGGCGAGATGCCGGACGCCTACGTGGCGATGGGGCAGACCGCCGAGAACGTCGCCCGGATGCGCGGCCTGTCCCGCGAGGAGCTCGACGAGTTCGCGGTGCGCAGCCAGAACCTCGCCGAGCGGGCGGTCGACAACGGCTTCTGGGCACGCGAGATCACCCCGGTGACGACACCGGACGGCACCGAGGTGAGCCGTGACGACGGGCCGCGCGCCGGCGTGACCCTGGAGGCGGTGCGTGAGCTCAAGCCGGTCTTCCGCCCGGACGGCCTGGTCACGGCGGGCAACTGCTGCCCGCTCAACGACGGCGCCGCCGCCGTCGTGGTGATGTCGGGCACCAAGGCCGCCGAGCTGGGCGTCACGCCGCTCGCCCGGGTGGTCTCGACCGGACTGACGGCGCTGTCCCCCGAGATCATGGGCCTCGGCCCGGTCGAGGCGGCACGGCAGGCCTTGCGGCGGGCCGGCATGACGATCGACGACGTCGACCTCGTGGAGCTGAACGAGGCCTTTGCGGCCCAGGTCGTCCCGTCGTACCAGGACCTCGGGATCGACCTGGACCGGCTCAACGTGAACGGCGGCGCCATCGCTGTCGGCCACCCCTTCGGGATGACGGGAGCCCGGCTGCAGGCGACGATGATCAACTCGCTGCAGTGGCACGACAAGCAGATCGGCCTGATCACCCTATGCGTCGGTGGAGGACAAGGCATGGCCCTGGTCCTCGAGCGGCTCAGCTGAGGTGGGGGAAGGCCTGCCCAGCGGCGACCGGCTCGGAACGGTCAACGGCCTGACGGTGGTTTAACCTTCAACTAGCAGCGAGTAGAGTGTGGGCATGAGCGGTGGCACGACGCAGGAGACGGTGTGGCTCGACCATGACCAGCAGCGGTCCTGGCGCGCGTTCCTGGTGGGCACGACCCTGCTGATGGACAGGTTGGACCGGGAGCTGCGGGAGGCTCACCAGCTCTCGCTGCCCGAGTACGAGATCCTCGTCCGGCTCTCCGAGGCGGCGGGCCACCGCTCGCGGATGGCGGTGCTGGCCGACTCGGTGAGCCACTCGCGCTCCCGCGTGACGCACACGGTGGCGCGCCTGGAGGCGGCGGGGTACGTGGCGCGGGACGCCTGCCGCTCCGACGGGCGGGGAGTGGAGGCGGTGCTCACCGAGCAAGGACTGCGGACCCTCGAGGTCGCCGCACGCACGCACGTCGCCGGCGTACGACGCCTGCTGGTCGACCTCGTCGACGACGCGGACCTGCGAGCCGTCGGCAGGGTGTTCGACGCGGTGACCGACGGGCTGATCGAGGGCCGGCCCGGCCTGGACATCCGCTGACCCGGCGGGCGTGAACGAGCCCGGCGCCGGCGCCGATCCCGTCCCGCAGCCCTCGCTGGACCCCCGCGACGACGCCGCACGGCTTCTGGTGGACGAGCGGCGGCGCACTGAGGCCCGGCTGGTCGACCTGCTCGGTGACCACGCCGCCATGGTGGAGGCGTCGAGGGACTCCAACGCCGACGACGAGCACGACCCCGAGGGAGCCACGATCGCTTTCGAGCGGTCCCAGGTCTCGTCGCTGGTCCGCCAGGCGCGGGCGCACCTCGACGAGGTGGCCGCCGCAGAGCATCGGCTGCGGGCCGGGACGTACGGCCGCTGCGAGGAGTGCGGTGCGCAGATCCCGCCGGCCCGCCTCACCGCGCGACCGGTGGCGCGCACCTGCGTGGCCTGCGCCGGCCGGGCCCGCCTCAGTCGCGGGTGAGCCGCCGGTGGGTGACCCGGTGCGGTCGGGCCGCCTCCGCACCGAGACGCTCGACCTTGTTGGCTTCGTAGGACGCGTAGTTGCCCTCGAACCAGAACCAGCGGCCCTCCTCCTCGCCGTCCCCCTCCCAGGCCAGGATGTGGGTGGCGGTGCGGTCGAGGAACCACCGGTCGTGAGAGGTGATCACCGCGCACCCGGGGAACTCCAGCAGCGCGTCCTCGAGGGACTGCAGCGTCTCCACGTCGAGGTCGTTGGTGGGCTCGTCGAGGAGCAGCATGTTGCCGCCCATCTTGAGCGTGAGCGCCAGGTTGAGCCGGTTGCGCTCCCCACCGGAGAGCACCCCCGCCTTCTTCTGCTGGTCGGGCCCCTTGAAGCCGAAGGAGGCGATGTAGGCGCGGCTGGGCATCTCGAAGCTCGCGACCTTGATGAAGTCCAGCCCGTCGGAGACGACCTCCCAGACGTTCTTGCCGGGGTCGATGCCGCCGCGGCTCTGGTCGACGTAGGAGATCTTGACGGTCTGGCCGACCTTGAGCTCCCCCTCGTCGGGCTTCTCCTCGCCGACGATCATCCGGAACAGCGTGGTCTTCCCCACACCGTTCGGCCCGATCACGCCCACGATGCCGGCCCGCGGGAGCCTGAAGTCGAGGTCGGAGATGAGCACCCGGTCGCCGAACCCCTTGGTGAGGTCCTCGGCCTCGAGCACCACGTCCCCGAGGCGCGGGCCAGCAGGGATGTTGATCTCGGACAGGTCCACCTTGCGGTTTCGGTCGGCCTCGGCCGCCAGCTCCTCGTAGCGGGCGAGCCGCGACTTGCTCTTGGCCTGGCGCGCCTTGGGGTTGGAGCGCACCCACTCCAGCTCGCGCTCCAGCATGCGGGCACGCTTCGCGTCCTTGGCGCCCTCCACCTTGAGGCGCTGCTGCTTGGTCTCGAGGTACGTCGAGTAGTTGCCCTCGTAGGGGTGCGCACGGCCACGGTCGAGCTCGAGGATCCAGCTCGCCACGTTGTCGAGGAAGTACCGGTCGTGGGTCACGGCGAGGACCGCCCCCGGGTAGCCGGCGAGGTGACCCTCCAGCCACTGCACCGACTCCGCGTCCAGGTGGTTGGTGGGCTCGTCGAGCAGCAGCAGGGACGGCTGCTGCAGCAGCAGCTTGCACAGCGCCACGCGGCGTCGCTCGCCTCCGGAGAGGTTGTCCACGAGCACGTCGGGCGGCGGGCATCGCAGCGCGTCCATCGCCTGGTCGAGGCGGCTGTCGAGGTCCCAGGCGCCGGCATGGTCCAGATCGGTCTGCAGGTCGCCCATCTCGGCCAGCAGGGTGTCGTAGTCGGCGTCGGGATCCGCGAGCTCCTCGGAGATCTGGTTGTAGCGGTCGAGCTTCGAGCTGACCGCCTGCACCGCCTCCTTGATGTTCTCGAGCACCGTGCGACCCTCGGTCAGCGGCGGCTCCTGCTGCAGCATGCCCACGGTGGCGTCCGGGTCACGGATCGCGTCACCGTTGGAGGCATGGTCCAGTCCCGCCATGATCTTGAGCAGGGTGGACTTGCCGGTGCCGTTGGGTCCCACCACCCCGATCTTCGCGCCGTGCAGGAAGGAGAGGGTGACGTTGTCGAGGACGACCTTGTCGCCATGGGCCTTCCGCACGTTGCGTAGCGTGAACACATACTCAGCCATGATCGGCAAGCCTACGGCGGGCGGGGCGGGGGCTGAAATCGGCCCGCCCGCCGCGCTCAGGCGACCCGGCTCGGCGTGGACTCCCCTCCTGGGACCCGCTGCCGGCCCAGACTGTCGAGCTGCGGGAGGTCGACGCCGGGCTGGTGGATCAGCTCCTTGAGCGTGCTGTCCGCGTCCTCGTCGGTCTCGGCCCGGTCCGGGCGTGCGGCCTTGACGAACACCGTGGTGCCGCGGCTGAGGTCGTGGCCGACGCAGCTGGCCTCCACGACATAGGTCACCGAGCTCTGCCCGTCCTCGCGCTCCCACACGTCGGTCCGCAGCCGGCCCTGCACGAAGACCGGCTCACCCTTGCGCACGGAGTCGCGCACGTGGTCGGCCAGCGAGCGCCAGCAGGTCACCGAGAACCAGGACGTCGGGCCGTCCACCCAGTCGCCGCTGCGCTTGCGGATCCGCGGGGTGGTGCCCACCCGGAAGTTGGCCACGGGCCCGGAAGTGGTCTCCCGGTGGACCACGTCGTTGCCCACCCAGCCCTGGAACGTCACGAAAGCTTCGTTCATCGCGTTGGCTCCTCGCCTCACGTCGTTGGTGCGTCGGTTGCGTCGCCGCACACGCTGCCCGTGACGTCCGTTGCGCGTCAGACCGAAAGCACGTCCGGTGGATGACGGAGGCCTGCGCGTCGCTGGGGACGGTTCCTGGCCGGCGGGTGACGGAGGCCGGCCTGCCGCTGCGTGCGTGCGGCCGGAGCCCTCAGCGCAGCGCGGCGGCGAGACCGGACTGGGTGGCCCGGTAGGCCTCCACCTCGGCCTGTACGGGCTCCACGACCAGCCGTTCGGTGACCTCGGAGATCGCGCCGCGCAGCCGCCGGTCGGCCGAGCGGGCCTTGGCGCGCGCCGACAGGCCGACCACCACCCGGCACAGCAGGCCCAGAAGGATCCCGGCCAGCACTCCGCCGAGCAGGAGCAGCGTCGGCAGCGGGAACCCGCGGTAGCGCGGAGTGGTCGGCGCGGGCATCTGCAGGTAGCCCATCACCGCCAGCCCGGCCAGCCACAGGCCGCCCACCAGCGCCGTCAGCACCAGCGCCCACTGCACGACTCGAACGAGTCGCCACCACACCGGAGTGCGGGACACGCCGAGGTCGGTCGAGGTGACCGCCTTGTCCAGCGCGTCGTTGAGGTCGGGCAGCCTGGAGACGGACGCCCGACGGACCGCGTCCGCCCACGGGGTGCTCAGCTCGGCCCCGACGTCGTCGGAGACCCCGCGCACAGCGGTGTCCACTCGGGAGCGCTGCACCCTGGTGGCCTCAGGGACCGAGGCCCGCGCGATGCCGGTCAGCTCCTTGTCCTCCCGGCCGAGATCCAGGTGCAGACGGCGCAGCGGGTCCGGCTTGAGCCGCGTCAGCCATGCCGTCACCGGCCAGCCGGTCGCCTGCGCGGCGCGCCGTCGGGTGGACTGCTCCACCGCACGCACCACGGTGGGTACGCCGGCGGCGTCTGCGAAGGCGTCGACCAGCGCCGCCTTGCGCGCGCGCGCCACGTCGCCCGGCTTGGCGCTCCCGTTCAGGTCCTGCATGCGCCCGGCCACCGACGCCACGTCGGCCATCAGCCGTGCCTTGACCGCCCTCTTCGCGCTCACCTGCTCGGCGATGGCCCGCCGGAGCTCGGGGATCCCCTCACCGTGACGGGCGGAGGTCGCGATCACCGGCACAGAGTCCAGGCCGTCCTCGGCGAGCAGCCGCTTCAGGTCCTCCACCATCGCGGCGCGACGACCCGCAGGCACCTCGTCGATGTGGTTGAGCACCACGAGCATGATGTCCCGGTGCCCGGCCAGCGGCCGCAGGTAGCGCTTGTGGATGGCGGCGTCGGCGTACTTCTGCGGGTCGAGCACCCAGACCAGCAGGTCGGCCATCTTCACCAGCCGGTCGACCTCCACGTGGTGGGCCACCTCGGTGGAGTCGTGGTCCGGCAGGTCGAGCAGGACCAGGCCGTCGAGGCCGTCGTCGCCCGTGGCCGGGCCGTCCAGCATGCTGTTGCGCATCACGCGGTGCCGCTCGGGCACGCCCAGCCAGCTGAGCAGCTCGTCCGCGCCCTCGGCTCCCCAGGCGCAGGCCATCGTCCACGACGTGGTGGGACGGCGTACGCCGGTCGCGGACAGCTCGAGGCCGGTGATGGCGTTGAACGTCGAGGACTTCCCGGACCCGGTGGCGCCGGCGAGCGCGACCACGGTGTGGTCACCGGACAGGCGCAGCCGGGCGCCGGCGCGCTCGGTGACCGTGACGGCCTCGTCCACGAGCGGGTCGGGAAGCCGCCCGCGGGCACTCCTTGCCGCCTCCTCGAGCCCGTCGATGCGGTCGACCACGTCCCCGCGGCGACCCACCGCCCTGCGAGCGCCCTCGACGAGGCCGGTGAGCTGCCCGGTCATCTGCTCCTCATCCGCTCGACCGCAGGGCCGGGACCGGCGCCTTCTTCTCCGCCGCCCGGAGGTCGTCGACCTTGCGGGTCGCCTCGCGCAGCCGCTCGACGCCCGCCGTGTCGATGTCGAGCTCGTCGAGGACCGAGAGGAAGCGAGCCCGCTCGTCGTCCATGAGCTCGGTGACCCGGAGACGGAGGTCCTTGCGCGCGGCCTCGGCGAGCCTCCGCACCGCCTGGTCGCCGAACACCGCTTCGAGCAGCTTCTGACCCACCACGGCGCTGCC